>JAHDYP010000177.1:5198-14013 GCA_023383055.1 Verrucomicrobiota bacterium
CCATTGAGGGTGCTGCCGGTGATCCCGATAATTCCGCCGTCGGCGGCGAAGGTGCGGCCGTTGAGGGTGACGTCGGCGTTGACGATCGACAAAGCTCCCCCCGTGGAGACGGTCCAATCATGGTCGGTGGCGATGGCGCCGTTGAGGGTCAGGGTGCCGGCGCCTTCGAGGGTGATGGCGCCCGTGTCGTTGAGTCCGCCGGCCAGGTGGATCGAGCCGCCACCCAGGGCGTGCAAGGTTCCGGTGTTTTCGAGGGGTTGGGTGAAGCGCAGCGTGCCGCCGGAGAGATCGGCTTCGACCGTGCCCTGGTTGACGACGGGCATCTGGAGTTCACCCCAGCCGTGAACCCATTGGTTGGGGCCGATGGTTACGACGGCGCCCTCGGCCGCGGTCCAGAGATGGCCGTCGCCGCCGCCGCTCATGATGACCTCGCCATTGCCGGCGAGAGTGCCGGAGGCTTCCCAGTGCAACCGTGCATAGACGCGGTAGCCGCCGCCGCTGTCGCGCAACAGGATCAGGCCGTTGTTGAGGAAGTCCCCGCCCGGCAAGGTCAGTTGCGCCGGGGTCCAGCTGCCCGTTCGCCAGACGACGAGGGTATAGCCGGTTGGCAATTGCGTCGCGTAATCGCCCAGCAACCGGGCGGTGGTGTTGACGATTTGGAACTCGCCGGCGCCGGGGTCATCCCAGGGGACGCTATTGAAGGTGACGTCGCCGCTGAACCGGACGGCACTGGCGGGGTTGTCGGTGGCGCGCAGGGTGCCGCCATTGAGGGTGCTGCCGGTGATCCCGATAATTCCGCCGTCGGCGGCGAAGGTGCCTCCGGTCCCGTCCACAGTGGCGCCTGAGAGATTCAGGGTGCCGGTCGCGGCGATGGCCAGGTTGCGATTGGTCACGCCGCCCGACAGCGTCAAGTTGCCGCCGACCTCGATCCGCAGGAGTTCACGGTTCACCAGACCGCTGATGGTAATGGGCTCGGTGACCGTCACGACTCCGTCTTCCGTAGGGAGATCGAGCACGGCGACATAGGTGGTGGCCCCGGCGTTCTTGGGAACCACCCCGATGTCCCATTGGTTCGGATCCGACCAGCTGCCGGAGCCGGATTTCCAGCGGGCGACAGTCTGGGCCTGTGCGCCGACCGCCACGAACAACAGCAGCAAGCTCGAAAACAGATGGAACCTTCGGGCGGCGCATCCGAATGCGCGAAGCCCGGATTGGAACAAGGTCGGATGATTTTTCATGAGACTTCCTTTGGACGGTTCAGGAGGGTCAATCCTCTCTTCGAAGAATCCCGACGGGAGCGGCCGCAGCGAGACGCCAAGATTCATTGGCGTTTCGTCCGGTCTTGCGACCAATCTTGCTCATGGCGCACTCCCGCTCCCGAGGCTTCCTCGCCCGAGTTCATGCCCGAAAACCGGGGCTCGGGGCTTGAATCTCGGGATTAGCGGGATCTTAGCACGATCCACCCGCCAGGCAACTTCAATAATGGGGAGAGAATCCGGTGACAGGTTCAGGGTCGCTGTCAAACTCCCCGCCCTCAGTCCGCTTGCGCTCTTGGCACGATCCCGGGGGCATCCCACACCGGCAGGTAGAAGTCCTTTTCCTCATGGAAACCGGAATACGCGGGCAGCTTTCGCGCACTCCGGATTTCGGCGATCTCCTCGAGCAGACGCAGCAACCGACGGTGAACCGAAGGGGCCAGGAATGTCTGTTCTGGTTTGTCGCCCTCGTCGGCGCGCGCCCAGGCCAGGTAATCGCGACAATCTCCGCGATCATAGCTGAAGAGGATTCCGTGCAGGCCGCAGATCGACATAGCCAATCCGAACGGCGGGATGGAATAGGGACAGATGGCCAGCACCGCCCCACGCCACCGGGGGTGCCGCAACGACGGCATGAACAGATCGTCGGCTATGTCTGCTGCCGAGGTCATGATGTGGAGCGCTCCTCCGGCGGCGAGGGTCTTGAGGCCCAACTCGCGGATCGGACAGCCGCGACAGGCAGGAGGCAGCTCCCGTCGCGGGTTTAGCGACCAGACCACGCAGCGATGGTTGAATCGGCCAGCCGGACACGGAGGGTCCAACGGTTTCTGGCAAAAACCGGTGGCAACGACCAAGCCGCCTTCAGCAAGTTGATCGCGCAAGGACTCCACTGAAGGCGAGCCAACCACGGTCGGTTCCTCCTCGCGCGGGCGACACTTCGCGCGCCGATACCGTCGCAGTCCCCGCAACGTGCGGCAGGGATGACGCAGAACCACGGAGGCTAGAAACCAGCGTCCGTATCGCCGCGCCAGACTGCGCCAAGAGAACTCCCAGACGTCCAAACCAAGGAAGCGGGTTTCGTCGAGGCGATTCAGGAAGTTCCGCATACGTGTAACCGCCGGTCCAGGAGGCAGAGTAACCGCTTCGCCGGTAGGATACAAACTTCAACTTGGATCTGCGCGGTGGGCGTGGTTGGATCCACCTGCCACGCCAGTTGTGCACGAACCTTACGTCATTTGGCTCGATGAGGCCGATGGGCCGGACGCCACCCAATTGGGTGGCAAAGGCCACAACCTCGCCGTCTTGCGCCGCGCCGGCTTCCGCGTCCCGAACGGTTTCTGCGTCACCCCGCGCGCCTGCCAGGAACTCGGGGCCAGCCCGCGATCTGGGACTGCGACGGCTGGGCCGAGCCATCCCACCGGCCCGACACGGGGTGCCGTCGAAGCCGCGGTCTGCGAGGCGTACGGGCGCCTGGGCGCAAGCCACGTCGCCGTGCGGTCCTCGGGATTGGAGGAAGACCAGGCACATGCTTCTTACGCCGGACAACAGGAGACCTTCCTCAATGTGACCGGTGAGGAGGCCCTCCTCGAGGCCGTTCACCGCTGTTGCGCGTCGCTCTTTGGCGATCGGGCCACGGCTTACCGGGCGGTGAAAGGGACATCGACAGACCCGCCGCGGATGGCGGTCGTGGTGCAGGAGATGATCCCAGCCGAGGTCGCGGGCGTGGCCTTTTCCATCGATCCGGTCACGGGGACCCGCCAGGTGGTGATCGAGGCGGCGCGGGGTCTGGGTGAGGGGGTCGTGGGCGGGCGCGACGCGGTTGAACGATGGAGAGTGGATTCGAGCACTCGACGGATCAGCGGCCCGGCGAGCCGGAAGTTGCTGAGTTGTGAACAGATCCGGGAGTTGGCCGGGGTAGCGACGGAGTTGGAACGGATCATGGGTGGCCCGCAGGATATCGAGTGGGGTTGGCGGGGAGACACGCTCTATCTGCTGCAGAGCCGGCCGGTCACCGCCCGCCCCGGAGGATTCTTCACGGAAGTCCTCGCTGGAGACGATCACCTCTGGACTTCGGGTTTCCTCAATGAACGCTTCACGAAACCGGTGTCCCCGCTGGGTTGGTCGTTGATGCGCGAGTTGCTCGAGCCGCTGGCTTTTCGGGATTCGCTCCGGTTCATGGGTTATCGCGTGCCCCCCGGGCTGCCGTTGCTCAAGCTGTTCCGCGGGCATCCCTTCGTAAACGCCCGCGTGTTTCAGATCTTATACCGGCCCTTTCCGGTCGGCCTGTTGCCCGATGACGCCCGCCGCTTTTTTCCGGGTGGCCAAACCGACCTGCGTTATGACGCTCCGTATCCGCGCGGTTGGTGGGATCCTCGCTGGCTTGGCGCGCTGCTGCGCCTGGGAATACTGGAGGGGCACAATTGGATGCCGGCTTGCAACCATCGCTCGTGGGACCGTTTCAAGGCCACCCATGAGTGCACGATGACCGAACTTTGGCGGAAGGCCGGGGACGGGTCCGGCGATCTGGATCCGCGGCAGATCTGGGAGATTTTCGCCGAAGCCCAGATCTTGAACCGGAGGCTGCTCGCAATCCACCGCTGGAGTCTGACGCATGCCGATATCAGCTATAGCCTCCTCCGCCGGCTCCTGACGCGCTGGCTCGGATCGGATGCCGCGGCCAACCTGGCACCGCGCCTGGTCTCCGGACTGGCCAATCGATCCACCGAACTCAACCGGGCGCTCGAGGAACTCAGCCGCGACGGCGATTGGGACCAGTTCGCGGCACAGTATGGGCATCGATCGTTCGGCCTGGACGTGGCCTTGCCGACCTTCGCCGAGATGCCCGACGTGATGCGTCGTCTGGCGGCAGGTGCGGGCGCCGGCGCGGATCGGAAACAGCGGGATGCGGAGCGCCGCTCGGCAGTGGCGCAGCTGAATTCCGCGCTGGGACGAGGAGTGGGCGGATGGCTGAAAGCGCGGTGCCTCTGGTGGGCCCGGCACTATGCGGCGCGCTATATGCCCTTGCGCGAGGAACAGCGCTTTTTCTGGCAGCGCACCCTCGCTTTGCAGCGTCATTTGCTGCGCCGGTTGGGCAGTCAATGGGCCCAGGGAGGGCTGTTGGAGCGGGCCGACGACCTGTTCCACGCCACGCTCGACGAGATTCGAGGTGTGCTCCGAGGGGAACCTCCGCCGATCGAGTCGTGGCGGGCGCGCGGGGCCGAATACGCCCGTCTCCTGCGCGACTTCGAGGGGGCACCGCAGTTCTGTTATCCTCGATTCCTGCGGGGAAACGTGCCGTTGGATGACGCCGAGGAAAGGGTGACTCACGTCCTCCAGGGACAACCGGTGAGCCCGGGATTGGCTCGTGGTCCCGCCCGGATCGTGCTTTCTCCCGATCAATTCGATCACGTTCGCCCCGGCGACATCCTTGTGGCTCGCGGAATGGATCCCGGCTGGACACCGCTTTTCGGCCGTGCCGCGGGCCTGGTGATGGAAGTCGGGGGACAACTTTCCCACGCGGCGGTCGTGGCCCGCGAGTATGGGTTGCCCGCCGTGACCGGGGTGACGGACGCCACGATTCGGTTTGAGGAGGGCGAGGAGATCATCGTCGACGGACTCAGCGGCGTGGTGCGCACGACGCGCCTTTCAGCCTCCGGTGAATCCGATCAGCCAACTCACCCGTAATCCGCGACAGAATCCGCGCCAACCCAAGACAGTCGGACGCAGAGAAGTGACCAACGGAAGCCGGGGCTTGACCCAGGCGGCAAACCGGCAGGGGGCCCGGGCCGCTCCCGGGAGACAACCCGGCTTGGGTTGCACTCGGCGCGGAAACGGTCATGATGGGGTCGTTGGGCGATAGCGTTGGCCCCTGGCGGAGACAGGCCGGAGGGATTGGCTTAAGTTTATGGAGAAAAAAGAGTATCGATTGGCGCTGGCCGAGGCGGTGGCGGCCGCGGCCGCGGCGGGAACCTTGCTCCGCCGGAACCTTTACGGCCCCAAGAAGGCCAACAGCCAGAGTCTGCACGACATTAAACTCGAGCTGGATGTCCGCAGCCAGCGGTTGATTGAACGGCGACTTCACCGGCGGTTCCCGGAGGTGGCCATTCTGGGTGAGGAGGGAAACCGCGGCGGGTCCCAGGCCGATGAGCGCTGGGTGATCGATCCTATCGACGGCACCGTGAATTACGCTTATGGAATTCCGCATGCCTGTGTCTCGATCGCGCTCCAGGCGCGGGGCGATGGGGAATACGAGACGGTGCTGGGGGTGGTGTACGACCCCTTTCTTGACGAGTGCTGGACCGCCCTGCGGGGAGGCGCCGCACGGTTGAACGGACGCGTCATCCGGGTGAGCGACCATAGTCGATGGAGCGAGGCGATCGTGACCTTGGGCTTCGCGAAGAGCCGGAAATCGCTCGAGCGCATGCTGCCGGTATTTCACCGGCTCGTGCACCGGGTCCGAAAAATCCGGATCATGGGGTCGGCCGCGCTGGCGTTGGTCTATGTCGCCACAGGCCGGATGGACGCCTATTTAGAGCCCGGGGTGCGGTTGTGGGACATCGCGGCCGGCGGGCTGATTCTGGAGCGCGCCGGCGGCGTGTTTTGGCGCGAACCGATCGAGGGCAAACATGCCTATCGGGTCAGGGCTCATAATGGCCGGTTGGGGGGCGCGATCAGGCGGTTGCGATGAAGTCCGCGGCTCGGATTTCGGAATTCGGGTTTGGGATTGGGGTTTTGTCACTGGATTTGGCCTGATTGCCGCGCCTTTCGAGGCGCAAGGAATCCAAGATGAAGATACTGATCACCGGCGGCAGCGGTTTCGTGGGACGCGCGATCCTGCGCCGGTTGCACGCGGATGGGCATGCGGTTCGGCTGTTGATTCGCCGGCCGGACTCGGAGTTGGCGCGGTCGTTGGCCGACCATTACGGGGTCGAGCTGTGCCCGGGGGATGTGATGACGGAGAGCGCGCTGGCGCCGGCTTGTGCCGGGGTGGAGGCCGTGGTGCATCTGGTGGGGATCATCGCTGAGTTTGGAACCCAGACCTTCGAGAATGTCCACGCCAAAGCGACGCGCAACCTGGTGAATGCCGCCCGGTCCGAAGGGGTGCGACGTTTTGTGCATATGAGCGCTCTGGGGACACGCCCCGGCGCGGCTTCGCGCTATCACCAGACCAAATGGTCGGCCGAACAAGCGGTGCGCCGCGGCGACATGGCCTGGACCGTCTTTCGACCCTCGGTCATTTACGGGCCTGGGGATGGGTTTGTGAGCCTGTTCGAGCGGATGTCGCGGTATTCGCCCTTCATGCCGTTGATGGGGGGCGGGCGGATGCGACTGCAGCCAGTCCGGGTCGAGGAGGTTGCGACTTGTTTCGTGCGGGCGCTGACCGAGGCGCGGTCGGTCTCCCAGACCTACGATCTGTGCGGTCCGACGCCGTTGACGCTGCGTGAAATCATCGAAGCGATCCTGCGCGTCACGGGCCGGCGCCGGCTTATGGTGCCCCTGCCACTCAGCTGGATGCGGTGGCAGGCCGCAGTGCTTGAGGGTTCCTACCCGTTGCTGTTCCGTCGCCCGTCACCGCTCAGCCGGGATCAGTTGCTGATGCTCATGGAAGACAACGTGGGTCAGCCTGAAGCCGCCATCGAGCTGTTCGGGTTGATGCCGGTCTCCTTCGAGTCGGGCCTGGCGGCCTATCTCAAAACTCGAGTGGCACCCGAATGATCAGGGCGCCCATGACGTCGTCGGTTTTGAAGTCGCGTCGGGGGCTCGCCGGATGCCGGTTGTGGCAATCGACGCAGGAAGACAAGGTGGCGCGGTCGGGATAAATGGCGGTGAAGTAACTCCGGCCACCGAGCAATTCTTCGGTGTAGTAATTGGTGCCGGGATGACTGGCGACAAACTCGAGGCCTAGCTGTTCGATTTCGGTTTGGGGACCGTGGTTCGGGTTGATGGGCCACAGCGAACGGAGGGCGTAGGAGAACTCGGCGCCCCGTTTTTGAATGTTCTGCGCGGTCAGACGCAGCATCTGGGCGTGGGTGGGCAGCGCGCGCTGCTCGAGCCAGTTTTCGGTGACCTCCAGCCGCTTTTCCTCGAGCGCCAACCGTTGCACCACGAGGCGCGCATAGGATTCGCGATCCGCCGCAATCACCTTGTGCAGTGAATCCGCCAACTTGCGCAGGCTGACCGTGGTGGCCAGGTGGCCCTTTTCCGGTTCGGCGCCGGGTAGGGTTGCGACGAGCAGCGTGGCGGCGGCAATCAGGATTGCGGCGGGTAGGAACTTGGTTTTCATGCCGATAACGCGAATCGATGGTTTACGATGGGCGACCTTTCGGACGGGCCATTCATCACGCCCTCACCCGTCCTGGGAGTTCATGGGTTCGGGCCAGGGTTCAGTCCCGGGGTTCACGGATCTTCAGAATGCGATTCACCGGCTGGTCCGTCAGCCGTTGAACCGTTCCGCTGGGCCAGCGGACTTCGATGGCATCGACGCGGCGGGCGGTGCCGAGACCGAAGTGAACCCGCGGATCGCTCTGCATGAGGAACCCGGTGTTACACATGGCCTCGGCTTTCCAGGTGCGGTCGCCCGCCGTGATCGTGACGAGCGCTCCATAGCCGTCGCGATTGCTGCGCGTGCCCTCGAGGTCGAGCGCGAGCCAATGATGACCCGAGGCGTCGCGGTTCCGGAGCAGCAGCGGGCGGTCGGCCAGCACGGTCACCAGCAGATCCTGCCGGCCATCATTGTCGTAATCGAGAACGGCGGTGCCGCGGCCGTTGAGGCGCTGCTGGAACACCCGTCCGCCGGTGGCGGCGGCGTTGGCGAACTGCGCGTTGCCGAGGTTCTCGAGCAGCAACGGCAAGGTGCCCTCGAGCGTGAAGGCATCGCCATTGGCGACGAAAATGTCGCGGCGGCCGTTGTTGTTGAAGTCGAGCAGCACCCCGCCCCAACCGACGTAAGGCTGGGTGATCCTTCCCAGGCCGGAGGCCCACATCCGATCGTCATAATGGCCCTGGGGCCGGCGCAGGTAGAACGAACCGTAGCCAAGCCGAGTCACAAAGATGTCGATCAGCCCGTCGTTGTCGAGGTCGCCCATGGCGGCGTTCATCGAACCGGGCGCTTCGCCGATGGAATTGAAGGCCACGCCGGATTCAAGCGCCACGTCACGGAAGTTGCCCTTGCCGTCATTGAGCCAAAGCGCGTTCGGCGTGTCGTCGTTCGATAGGTATAGGTCGGTGTCTCCGTCCCAATCGCAATCGAACGCGGTGACCGACATCGCCCGGTGGCCGGGGGCGTACAGGCCCGACTGGCGGGTCACATCCTCGAAGGTGCCATCCCCGCGGTTGCGATACAGCACGTTGGCTTCGCCCGGATAAGCCAGGGGACCAGGATACGCCCCGGGGTTTTGTTCCGAAACCGTGCTGGGATCGAACGTAAGGTAATTGGCGACAAACAGGTCAAGGTGCCCGTCGCCGTCGGCGTCAAGAAAGGCGGCCGAAATGCCCGTTTGGGCGTCGCCCACACCCAGATGGTCGGTGACCTCCTCAAACGTGCCGTCACCACGGTTACG
>JAHDYP010000178.1:0-12762 GCA_023383055.1 Verrucomicrobiota bacterium
GCTTCGGAGGAATCAGGATCATTCTCGAGGATTCTCAGCAGTTCGGTCATGTCCGGCGGAGGTTCGGGTTCTTTCCCGATCTTGTTTGGGGGAAACTCGGAGAGGCCAGTGCCGGTCCAGTATCCAAGCCTGCGGTGAATTCGAACATCGGCGACTGGCGTCCCAACCGGCATGCCGAGGCCCGCGAGAGTAAAGGAAGCCGGATCGACGGGCAGATTGAATTGCGCCTTGGTTTGGACGAATCGATGGTCCAGCGAGGGCAGGCCACTGCGGTGGCTCAGCACCGTGACTTCGCTCGGAATTGGATCCTCGGGACGGTTGTCGTCGTATTTCGAGAGTGCCACATCGGGGCCGATGGCGTGCTTGAGCACACGGATGGGTCGAGTGGCATCGATCCAGAAATCGAGGGTCGCATCATGCCTGGTGCGGACCTGAACGTGCCAGGCAGCCACGCCCTCGAGGTGTTCCTGGCCCACGAGCGTGATGGATTTCGCCTCAACGTAGCCGAGGTAGTCCTCGACAGTGTTCCTCGCGAATAGATGGATACCAAGCCCCAGGCAGCGAGGGTTAAACGCAGACGTTGCGCTTCTGCCGGGCTCGTCGATGGTGGTGTCTCCGGGTTTTCCATCGGATTCAGAGTATTGCATCAGCGCGAGGCCATCCCACGCGTTGACGTAGCGCGCTTCGAACGGCTCGGTCAACCCCTCGCGGACGGCTGTCTCCCTGTCCATGGTTTCTGC
This sequence comes from Verrucomicrobiota bacterium, assembly GCA_023383055.1. Taxonomy (GTDB): domain Bacteria; phylum Verrucomicrobiota; class Verrucomicrobiia; order Limisphaerales; family JAHDYP01; genus JAHDYP01. The sequence goes on from JAHDYP010000178.1 coordinate 741, forward strand.
TTGTGCCCGGAGTTCGTTGGCCTCGGCACTTTCGTCCTCACCCGGCGTGGTGTGCCGAAACTCGACTCCAGTTTGTTCGAATCGAAACTTCTGCCCATCGAAGAGGATTCTGAATATCCACTGATCCGTCCGCTGAGCGCCAACCTCGGGGAAGAACTCACTCGTGGTATGAAGTTCCACCGAACCCGAGGCGATTTGCTGTCGGGCTTGAGCGACGGCCAGCAACAATTGGAGCGGATCCGGCTCGCGCTCGGCTTCGACGAGATCTTCCGCGCCCTGATTTGCTGAAGCCAACATCGCGGCGTCTTGTTGCGGGGCTGTCTCCGCCGTCATCGATTGCGCGGAAACCTCTGCCGTGGGAGCTCGTTGAGTATGGAGCCACAATAGCACCGCCGTCCCCACCGAAAGCACCGCAACGGTTCCGGCCACGAACTTCAAATTGAAAACCTGCGGGAGGAAATCGACCATGGCAGTCCTGGGTCCACCGCCGGCGGCCGCGGAAAAGTTGGAGGCGGCGAGGGTGGCGACCAGTTGTGCGGGAGCCGCTTCGACCGCGTGCTGGGACAGCGCGGTGCCGAGGGCGATCGCGCTGGCGGAAGCCAGACCCCGGGCGACCAGCTTGTCTCGGAGTCGGCCCAGCGCGCGATTCACCCGCATCTTGGCTGCGTCCTCGCTGATTCCGAGGGCGGCCCCGAGTTCGCGCATGGTTTTCTGGTTGAAGAAGCGGAGGAGAATGGCCTGACGATCGGGGTCATTCAACTCATCGACGCTTTCGTCCAGGACCAGCACCAGATCATTCCAGGCGACGGCTTCAGGTTGAGCATGCATAACGGCGGCGTTGGCTTCGCGGGCGCGCCGGCGGGATTCCGAGCGCCAATGGTCAATCGAGACATGAACGGTCGTGCGATGGAGCCAGGCGGCCAACTCGTTGTCGCCTCGCAACTTGGGCACCGCCTTGGCCAGCCGGATGAAAACCAATTGGGTCATTTCCTGGGCAAGGGAAGCGTTTCCCAGTCGCCGGTTTGCCACCGAATACACCAGGTTCGTGTAGCGACGGACCAGCTCACCAAACGCTGTCTCCGACCGGTTGTCCCGGAATTCGGCCAATAACTCGGTTCCGTTCATTTCATGAATGGTATCGTCGCCGGGTTAACGAAGGTAACGGGCATCGGTCGTTAAAGTCGAGAACCCGGGTCACTCGGACTGGCGGTTGGCTTGGCTTGGCAACGTGGCCACGGCCGCGATGGGTGTGGAATGATGGCTTTGAAGCGACCGCGACCGGTCAGCGCGGGCGGATGGTTGGGGTTACTTCATGCTAACTGGTCGCCGGCGGGCTGGGTGCGGGTGAAGATCTGGCGGATGATATCCTCGATGGGGACTTCTTCGATGTCGATGTCTTTGACGGGGAGTTCGTCGAGGAGGGCTTTGCAGACGGTGGTGACCCGGTCGCGTTTCACTTTGAGCCGAAGCAGGGCGTCGGATACTTCCACTACTTCACCGAAGCGATCGAAGCCGGAGGCGGGCGAGGTGTGACCGGTGGCGAAGTGGATGGTGATGAGTTTGAAATCGGCGAAGCGATCGAGGACGTCGCTGAGGCGGCCGTCGAAGAAGAGGCTGCCGTGGTCGATGATGATGACGCGTCGGCAGAGCTGCTCGATATCGGCCATGTAATGGCTGGTGAGCAGGACGGTGGTTTTGCGGGTGGCGTTGTGATGGCGGAGGAATTCGCGGACATTCTTCTGGGAGACCACGTCCAGTCCGATGGTGGGTTCGTCGAGGAACAGGACCCGCGGTTGGTGGAGCAGGGCGGCGATCAACTCCATTTTCATCCGTTCGCCGAGGGAGAGCTCGCGCACCATCACGCCGAGTTTGTCTTTGACGTCGAGGAGTTCGGTCATTTCGGCGACGGCGCGTTCGAATTCAGGCCGGGGGATGGCATAGATGCGGGCGTTGAGTTCGAGGGATTCGCGGGCGGGAAGATCCCACCAGAGCTGGTTTTTCTGGCCGAGCAGCAGGGCGAACTGGCGGCGGTAACCGTCTTTGCGTTCCCAGGGGACATAGCCCAGGACGTGGGCCGAGCCCGAGGAAGGATAAATGAGGCCCGCGAGCATTTTGAGGGTGGTCGTCTTGCCGGCGCCGTTGGGGCCGACGAAGCCGACGAGTTCGCCCTGGTCAATGGTGAAGCTGATTTCTTTGACGGCGTGGACCGATTCGTGGTCGCGGTGGACGAGGCCTTTGAGGGAGCCGATCAGTCCCGGCTGCTTGCGATAGGTCCGAAACGATTTGGCGAGGCGTTCGACCCGGATGGTCGGGGCAAGGTCGGCAGGCGCTGGGGCTGAGGCGGGCATGGTCGGCCGGGCGGGGCATTCCCGCCGGGTCAGGTCCGCAATTGCCTTTCGAGGTAGTGCACCACCTGACGGATGCCGTGGTCGGTTTCCATCCGGTCTTTGACCGAGCGACAGGCGTGGAGGACGGTGCCGTGATCGCGGCCGCCGAAGGCTTCGCCGATGGCGCTCAGCGAGCTTTCGGTCAAGTGCCGGGCGAGGAACATGGCGACCTGTCTGGGGAAGGCGATGTTTTCGGGCCGGCGTTTGCTGGTCATGTCGGCCAGGCGGATATCGAAGTGTTCGGCGACCCGCTTCTGGATGAGGTCGACGGTGACCGTGGTGCGGCCTTCTTCGTGTAGGACGTCACGGAGGAGGGTTTCGACGGCGTCGACGGTGAGTTCCTGTTTCATGAGCCACGAGTAGGAAGCCACGCGGATCAGGGCGCCTTCGAGACGGCGGATGTTCGTGCGGATGCGCTGGGCCAGGAAATAGATCACCGCGTCGGTGAGTTGCACGCCGAGCGAGGCTGCCTTCTTGCGGAGGATCGCGACGCGGGTTTCGACATCGGGTGGCTGGAGGTCGGTGACGAGCCCCCATTCGAAGCGGGAGACGAGGCGGTGTTCGAGGTTTTGGATCTCGGAGGCCGGGCGATCGCAGGTGAGGACGATTTGTTTATGGGCCTCGTGGAGCGCGTTGAAGGTGTGGAAGAACTCCTCCTGGATGCGTTCTTTGCCGGAGAGGAACTGGATATCGTCGATCAAGAGCACGTCGGTCTGGCGGTATTTGCGGCGGAACCGTACGAGCTGACTGTTTTGAATTGCGTCGATGTATTCGTTGGTGAACTTCTCCGAGCTGAGATAGGCCACGCGCGCCCCTTTTTTGTGATGGACCACGAACTGGCCGATGGCGTGGAGGAGATGGGTCTTGCCGAGGCCGACGCCGCCGTAGACGAAGAGTGGATTGTAGGATTTGCCGGGGGCCTGGGCTACCGCGAGGGCGGCGGCATGGGCGAAATTGTTGTTACTGCCCACGACGAAACTGTCGAAGGTGTTCTTGGGGTTGAAACTGGGTTCACGGCCGGTGGTTGTGGTCGGAGCATGGGTTTCGCGAGCCGGTTCGGCCGTGGGTGCGGGCGGGGGACAACGGTCCGGGGCGGGAAAGGGGAGGGCGGGATGGGTTGTGGCGCTGGCGATGGTGAAGACCACCCGCAATTGCTGGCCGGAGGCGTGAGCCAGGACTTCCTGGATGAGCTGTTGGTAATTGTCCTTGAGCCAGACTTCGCAGAAATCGTTGGCGACTTCGAGCGTGATGCAGTCACCTTCGAGGGCTCGGGCGTGGACGGGCGCAAACCAGAGGTGGTAGACGTCCGGATTGAGCATTTGGCGGAGCAGATCCTGGGCGGATTTCCAGATTTGACTCAGGCTGGGCGGTTGGTCGGGTTCGCGAGTGGCGGCGGCCATTTGGCCGAGTTTATTCACCTGCTCCGAAAGCACCGATGTAACATTCCCTTTCACAAAGTCTTAGCCTTCCTTGACCCCGCGTTGGCAACCGTGGCGTACGGGTCGAACCGAGTTGGTGTGGCCGGACGGAGGGCAGTGATCGTAACTTTCAGATGATCAAGTTGTTGCATGCCGAATCTTGCTCAATCCCAATTCGAGTTATGAAGACACCGCTGCCGGACCAGAAACTCCGAAATCGATGAGCAGCGTTCTAAGCCAACGTGAGTCGGCTGACGAGGAGAATATATTAACTCTTGTTCACAGGTTATTCACATCGTGGAAACGACCCGTGAATAGCGGTCAAACGGCCTGTTCGCCCGTCTCCTCCGTGCGGATGCGGATGGCGTTTTCTATGGCGGAGACGAAGATCTTGCCGTCCCCGATCTTTCCGGTTTTGGCGGCTTTCGCGATGGCCTGAACGGCATCGGAAACGGCCGGGTCGGGGAGGACGAGTTCGAGTTTGATCTTGGGCAGGAAATCCACGGTGTATTCGCTGCCGCGATAGATTTCGGTGTGTCCCTTTTGCCGGCCGAATCCTTTGACTTCGCTGACGGTCATGCCTTCGATGCCGATGCTGGAGAGCGCCTCCTTCACGTCTTCGAGCTTAAAGGGCTTGATGATGGCTTCGATTTTCTTCATAGCTCAGAATATGATTGGAACTGGGAGGAAGTCTGTGCTTTTGCACAAACAACGGCAAGCCTGGGCGCGGAAATAATTGTGTTGCCCGCTTGACAAGGGGTACTGGGCGTGGTTATTTCACCCCGAATTTAGCGGTTACAGGCAAGCGGGTTGGTATTGTTCTTTGATTGCCTTATCAGATTTCAGCTCCTTCAGGGTACAGGTTGGAGCTGATGTTCCCACGATAGCCTACTGATTGTACTGATTCCGAACATTCCCCGGGTCCATACGGTCATCCCCTGACCGGTGGACCCGGTTTTTTATGTACCGGGACGCCGGGGTCTGAATAACAGGAAGTGAATGGGCCGATAAAGCGTCCAAATACGCGAAAGCTCCACCCCGGAAAGCGCTTGACACCATCGCGGCGTTTCAGGGTTACTGGCGGGCGTCGCCGGAGGCTTTTGCCTTCCGGCCGACCCATGAACGCAGACAGCAAGCTATGAAAACCCGCACATTCAGTTATCTCTTCGTTTTAGCGATTCTAACTCTTTTATGTCATCCGGCGTTGGCGGGTGAGGCTGATATCAAGATACCCAGCCTGGACAGCGTGAGGTTCGAGGGGTTGGGTGGGATTTCCGGCACGGCGCTGATGTATCTTGGGATTGTGATCTGCTTTATCGGGGGTGCGTTTGGGTTGTTGCAGTACAAGCAGACCAAGGCGCTGCCGGTGCACGAGAGCATGAGCAAGGTCTCGCACATGATTTGGGAGACCTGCAAGACCTACCTGTTCACCCAGGGGAAGTTCCTGGCGATTCTGTGGGGGTTGATTGCGGCGTGCATGGTTTATTATTTTGGGTTCCTGACGGAGCACAAGGACGCCGATGGCCAGGCCATGGCAAGCGGCCATGTGGCGTTCAACGTGATCGTGATCCTGGCGGCGTCGGTTTTGGGCATCCTGGGGTCTTACGGGGTGGCCTGGTTTGGCATTCGGATCAACACCGTGGCGAACTCGCGGACGTCGTTTTCGGCGCTGAAAGGGGATCCGCTGGCGACGCTGGGGATTCCGCTGCGTTCGGGTATGAGCGTCGGGTTGCTGCTGGTGGCGGTCGAGTTGTTCTTCATGATCTGCATTTTGGTTTTTCTGCCGAGGGATCTGGTGGGTCCGTGTTTTATCGGTTTTGCGATCGGCGAGTCCCTGGGCGCGTCGGTGCTGCGTATCTGCGGCGGTATTTTCACCAAGATTGCCGACATCGGTTCGGACCTGATGAAGATCGTGTTCAAGCTGCCGGAGGACGACCCGAAGAATCCCGGGGTGATCGCGGATTGCACGGGGGACAACGCGGGTGATTCGGTGGGGCCGACGGCGGATGGGTTTGAGACCTACGGGGTGACGGGCGTGGCGTTGATTGCGTTTCTGGCGCTGGCGCTGGCGGCGACGCCGACGATTGTAGCGACGCTGATTGTCTGGTTGTTTGTGATGCGTTCGTTGATGATCGTGACTTCGCTGGTGTCATACTTCGGCAACGAGGCGCTGAGCAAGGCCATGTTCGGGGGAAAGAAGGACTTCGATTTCGAGGCGCCCCTGACCCACCTGGTCTGGATTACGTCGGCGGTCTCGATTCTGGTGACGTTCATTGCCAGCAAGTTCCTGTTGGGTGATTTCAAGGGGGCGGACGGCGTGGCGCAGCCGGCGTTGTGGTGGGTGCTCTCGGTCATCATCAGTTGCGGCACGGTGGCGGGCGCGCTGATTCCGGAGTTCACCAAGATTTTCACCAGCACCAATTCGAGGCATGTGCGCGAGGTGACGAACTGCTCCAAACACGGCGGGGCGTCATTGAACATTCTTTCGGGGTTTGTGGCGGGGAATTTCTCGGCGTTCTGGATGGGGCTGGTGATCATGCTGCTGATGTTCACCTCCTATTATTTCTCGCAGAACGAGGCGTTGCTGGCGATCATGCCGGCACAGTTTGCCTTTGCCGCGCCGATCTTCGCGTTTGGTTTGGTGGCGTTCGGTTTTCTGGGGATGGGCCCGGTGACGATTGCGGTGGACAGCTACGGTCCGGTGACGGACAACGCGCAATCGGTCTATGAATTGAGCCAGATCGAGAGCAAGAAGGGGATCAAGGAGGAGATCACGAAGAACTTTGGGTTCAAGCCGGACTTCGAGAATGCCAAGTATCAGCTCGAGAAGGGTGATGGGGCGGGCAACACGTTCAAGGCGACGGCGAAGCCGGTGTTGATCGGGACGGCGGTGGTGGGGGCGACGACGATGGTCTTCGGGATCATCATTTTGCTGGAGAACATGTTCGGCAATGTCATCCCGAAGCTGTCGATCGTGCAGCCGGAGATCATCCTGGGGCTGATCATGGGTGGTTCGGTGATTTACTGGTTTACGGGGGCGTCGACCCAGGCGGTGGTAACGGGGGCTTACCGGGCGGTGGTGTACATCAAGGAGCACATGAAGCTGGATGCAACCACGGCCTCCGAGAAGGACAGCAAGGAAGTGGTGCGGATTTGCACGGTCTACGCGCAGAAGGGCATGTGGAACATCTTCATCGTGATCTTCTGCTTTGCGCTCGCGTTGCCCTTCTTCAATCCCTACTTCTTCATCGGCTACCTGATTGCCATCGCGTTCTTCGGCTTGTTCCAGGCCATCTTCATGGCCAATGCCGGCGGGGCATGGGATAACGCCAAGAAGATCGTGGAGGTGGACCTGCGACAGAAGGGCACGGACCTGCACGCCGCCACCGTGGTGGGCGACACCGTGGGCGATCCGTTCAAGGACACGTCGTCGGTGGCGCTGAACCCGGTGATCAAATTCACCACCTTGTTCGGGCTGCTGGCAGTCGAGATTGCCATCACCATGCAGAGCCAAGGCTGGAAGACCGCCATCGGCATCTTCTTTTTCCTGGTCGCGCTGGTGTTTGTCTACCGGTCCTTCTACTGCATGCGAATTCCGGAGGAGAGCTCGGTGCGGGCTTGAGCCGGCCAGGCTGATTGAGCGGCCGATGGTTTCAAGGGGCGACCTCACGGTCGCCCCTTTTGCATGCGTGTGGCTGGCGCCGGCGTGTAGAGGCGCCTTGCGGCGCGCGTCGTTAGCGGCTAGCCTGCACCCATGTTTAGCGCGGCGGATTTATTCGACCTGGACCAGACCGAGCACGCGGCGTTGTTCGAGGGTTGCACCCATGCGTGGGAGGTCCTGGCCCGACTGAAGGACTATTTGAAGGGTCGGATTCGGCCGGGGCTGCGGAACCGGTGCGACGGGGTGGCCTGGATTGGCGAACAGGTGGTGATTGGAGAGGGGACGGTGGTGGAGGACGGCGTGATGATCAAGGGGCCGGCGATCATCGGCCGGGGTTGCCAGATCCGGCACAACGCCTATATCCGGGAGCAGGTGATCGTGGGAGATGAGTGCGTGGTCGGCAACTCGTGCGAGCTCAAGCACTCGGTGCTGTTCAACCGGGCGCAGGTGCCGCATTTCAATTATGTGGGCGATTCGATCCTGGGGTACGGGGCGCCCGGGGGGGGGGGGGTTAAGATTTCGATTGTGACTTTCTCCCCGGGCCCGGTGCAGGGGGTGGGGGAGGGGGTGGGAGGGCGAATCGACACGGGTTTGCGCAAGTTCGGGGCTTTGATTGGGGACGGGTGTGACGTGGGGTGCAACGCGGTGTTGAACCCGGGCAGCATTCTGGGGCGCGGTTCGGTCATTTATCCGAACGTGAACTGGCGGGGTGTGTTGCCGGCGGGGCGCATTGCCAAGAACCGTGCCGCAATCGAGGTGATTGAGCGGCGAGTGTGAACTTCGCGCCCGGCCGGCGGCGACGTCGGCTAGATGCTCCAGCTTTCGAGTTCGATGGTCCCGGTGGGAAGATCGAGCACGAACTTGAGGCGAGCGAGCAGGGGTTCGGGTTGGAGGCGGTAAGTGCCGTAGACGGTGCCGTTACGGAGCACGTTGCCGGAGGCGAGCCAGTAGGTATCCAGGCTCGAGGGGCTGCCATCTCGGAAGGACTTTTGTTTCTTCGTATTGTCCCACTGATATGTATCCGCGCCGAGGGTGAGGGTGCTATTGTTCCATTCCTGGACCGCGGAGGCGCCGCCGCCACCGCCGCCGATGAGTTCATGGCGCCAGCGCTGGTTCAGTGTGAGGGCGTAGCCGGGAGCGTTCACGGTGCCGGTGGTCGTGTAGTCGTTGATCAGTTGGTAGCCGAAGCTGTTGTCGATGCAGTAAGTGCCGCTCAACCTGACGTCGAGGTCATAGGTGACGTTGCTCAGGGTGAGCCCCCCGCGAGCCGTGACCAGGAAGTCGCAGGTGCCGGGGGGGATGGCGTTTTCGAAACTAAGGTCGCCGAGGTTCGGCACGATGACGCGGTAGTTGAACGCATGCGGGTTCTCGAGAAACTTGGCTGCGTCGCGGCTGAAGTCGCCTTCCATCCGGGTGACGTGGTAGGTCAGGTTGGAACCGGTTTGAAACTGCACGAACAGCCGGTCGGGCGGGGTCGGCGTGTAGTCCCAGTTCGCTCCCTGCTGGGTCAAGGTGCCGGTGGTGACGAGTTGGGCTCCGCCCGCGCCGAGGATACTGGCCAGAAAGACTCCCTGGACGCCGAGGTTGGCCGTCTCCAAGGCCGTGCTTCCGAGCAACTGTGGCAGGTTGGCGGCCGCCAACAACTCCGCACCTACGGCGGCAGGGGCGTGTTCCAAAACCCGGTAGAACCGCTGGGGCTGGTCCGCCGGTTCCGCGTTTGTCCAACCCAGCGAGGCATGGGTGGCAGCGAGTGTGATGCGCTCCGCCCAGGGACCGGCAATCGTTGGAGCGGAGAGAAGGGAGTAGGCCTTGCCCGGCTCGGAGGTCCAGGCAATTTCGACCGCGACGGGTTGGCGTGAGAACCGGGTGATTTCAACCGCGGCGTGCACGCGGCTGAACGCCGCGCCGCCGAGGGCGCAGGCGAGGAGAACCTCGGGTCGCAGGAGCGTCAGCATGGTTTTGCCGGGGTGGTTATTCGGGTTTGACATTGGATGCTATAGGGATCTTAATCGCTAATGTCCAGAATGAATATGCCCCATGCCGCGAGGTTGTCCGTTGCCGGTTGGCTTCCGGTCGCCTGGCGCGGAGGCGGTTCATCCCCACCCAACTCAATCCCCGGAGGACGCGGTCTGGAGCGTTCCCTGGGGTATTGCTTCAAACCCAACCTGGAGACTATGAACCCATCAAGGCATGCACGACCACTTGCGGCGCACGGCAGGCGTTCCCTTGGCGGGCTGATGTTGATCAGCCTGCTTGGACTCGGTTTCGTCGACCTGGCGACGGCGGCGACGAATTTCGTGAACGCGTATCAGGCGGCGGTGCCACCCGCGGCTTCCTCCTGGGGCCGATTCAACCTGGGAACGCGGACGGCGACGATCGTTGATCCGCGGGCATCGGTCATTGCAGAGCGGTTGGGGGTGGTGGCGACCGGGTGGAAGGCGGCGCTGGTGGGGGCGCTGCCGCAAATCGGTGAAAGCGCCCTGGAGGCGCAACGGGAGGCGATCGCCCGGCTCGAGGCCCGGGTGGGGGCGGGGTTGGAGGTGCACCTGCGGCCGGGCAAGCGAACGGTGATGCAGATTCGCGGCGGGGTGCTCGAGCCGGCCGTGGTTCGGTCGGGTGTGGGCCCGGCGGCGGTGGGGTTCGTGCCGGAGCGGCGGGAGACGGCGCTGCGGTTTTTGCGGAGCCACGGCGCGCTATTTCGGCTGGAGGACACGGATGGGGAGTTGGTGTTGGAGTCCGAGGTGCAAGATGCTTTAGGGCGCTGGCATTTGAGATTTGCGCAGCAGTATCGGGGGGTGCCGGTGTGGCCGGCGGGGTTGGGAGTTCATTTGGACCGGGCGGGGAATGTGGATTTGGCGGATGGGGCATATGTGCCGACGCCGGTCGGGGTGGTCACGGAGCCGGTGGTGGGAGTGGACGAGGGCCAGCAGCGGGCGCGCGGAGGGGTGCCGGGTGGGACGGCGGGGGAGGCGTCGGCGCCGGAGTTGGTGATTTACGCGCCGCTCGACGGCGTGCCGCGGTTGGCGTGGAAGACCGAGGTGTCCGTGGGTTTGACGCGGGCCTGGCTGGTGGTGGTGGATGCGCTGGACGGGCGGGTGTTGAATCGCATGAACCGGGTGTGCGAAGCCAACGTGGCCACCACCGCGGTCGATCTCGAGGGAGTCAACCGTTCACTGAACGTCTGGTCGGGGGGCGGCAAGTTTTACCTGGCGGACACCACGAAGGCGAGTTTCAGCGCCGGGTCGGATCCGATTGCCGACCCGAAGGGGGTGATTACGATATATGATGCGAGGAACGAGACGGAGCAGAATCTGCGGACGGTTTACATCGTTGAGTCGCCGAATGTGGGGCAGTGGCTGCCGGACGGGGTCAGTGCGGCATTCAATTTTTCGGAGACGTTCGACTATTTCCTGGAACGGCACGGGCGCAATTCGCTGGACGGGCGGGGCGGCAACGTGCAGGCGGCGGTGCGGGTGGCGCAGATGGACAACGCGTTTTGGAACGGGAACCAGCAGATGATGTTTTTCGGCAACGTGCGTCCGTATCCGGCGGCGTTGGACGTGGTCGGTCACGAGCTGGCGCACGGGGTGACCGAGCATTCGGCGAACCTGATCTACGAGCTCCAGCCGGGCGCCTTGAACGAGTCGTTTTCGGACATCTTCGGCGAGATGGTTGAGGCGCGCACCGACGGGCGGCCGGATTGGCTGATGGGCACGAAGTTGGGGGAGCCGTTTCGCGACATGAAAAACCCGGGCTCGATTCAGATCGGCGGGCTGAACCGGCCGTATCCGTCCAAGATGAGCGAGTTCGTGAATTTGCCCAACAGCAGTGATGGCGACAACGGCGGGGTGCACATCAACAGCAGCATCATCAATCACTGTTTTTATCTGCTGGCGGAGGGGTTGCCGGGGGCCATCGGAATGATCGAGGCCGAACGGATTTTCTACCGTTGTCTCACCCAACATCTCCAGAAACAGTCGCAGTTCGTTGACACCCGGTTGGGCTGCATCGCCTCGGCCGAGGCGCTGTTCGGGGCGGGTTCGAATCAGGCAGTCAAGACGGCGGAGGCGTTCGATGCCGTCGAGATTTACGCCACGCCGCCTACGCCGCCGCCGCCGCCTTTGCCGCCGGTTTCGGGGACGGATTCGACATTGCTGGTTGGCTTCGATCCGTTTTTCTTCGAGACGGCGTTGGGACGTCGAGAATCGGCGCTCGGCGATCCTGAATACGGCGTGGCGCTGGTGGAGTCGGTGCAGCTTTCGCGCCCCTCGGTGTCCGGCGACGGGAGCTACGCGGTGTTTGTGGATTCGGCGAATGACCTCGGGTTTGTGAGCACAGCGGACCCGAGCCAGCTCGAGTTGTTGGGGGTGCCGGGGTTGGTGCACTCGGTGGCGATGTCGCCGGATGGGGGGCAGTTCGCTTTTGTCTTGCGCGATCCGATCACGGGAGAACCGGACAACCGGATCACCGTGCTTGATCTGGTGAACGACACCGAGCGCACCTTTGAGCTGCTGGTGCCAGTCCTGGACGGTAATCCGGTGGATCTGGTGCTCTAC
>JAHDYP010000178.1:12772-14008 GCA_023383055.1 Verrucomicrobiota bacterium
ACGCGGACTCGATGGTTTTCACGTCCGACGGGGGACAGTTGCTTTACGACGCCGTGTCGGAGATCCGGTTTGGGAACGGTTTGCCCGTGCGCCGTTGGAGTATTTTCAGGATCGATCTGAGGACGGAAGCAACGACCGTGCTGGTGCCACCGCTCGAGGGCTACGACACCGGCAATCCGAATCTCGGCCGCGCCGGCAATCGTTACCTGACATTCGATGCCGTCGAAATCGCGTCCGGCTTGGCCGGCGTGGTGAACCTCGACCTGTTCACGGGCGATCTGGAGGTTGTCGGCACGGTGGGGCAGGGGCTGGGATATCCCTGCTTCTCGGGCGACGAAGGGGCTGTGGTTTTTGCGACCGAAGATCCCTCGGCTTTCTGGACGGGGCACTCGCTGGCAATTCAGCAACTATCGGCAGACCGCTTATCGCCGGTGGGACCCGTGAGTCTTTGGTTGCCGGATGCCTGGCTGGGTGTGGTCTATCGGCGTGGTACGTTCGCGGTTTCGAATGCGCCGCCAGCCGTGACGCTCACCGCCCCTGCGCCGGGGGCGACCTTTACCCCGGGGAGCACGATCACGCTAAGCGCCTCAGCCACAGATGCGGATGGGATCGCCCGGGTCGAGTTCTATGACGGTGCCACGCGGCTTGGTGAGGATGTCACGAGCCCCTATTCCTTTGTCTGGTCGAGTGTTCCGGCGGGGAGTTACCGGTTGCTCGCCCGTGCCACGGACACTCACGGAGGCAGCGGCGATTCGGCGGCTGTCCAGATCGTGGTGGGCCAGGCCCAGCCTATTACGGTCGGGGCAACCAGGCTGGCGAACCAGGCCGTGCGGATCACGGTCAACGCTTCCCCGGGAGACTACGCGATCGAGGAATCGACTTCGTTGACCCAATGGACGACGGCCTTCACCCTCACGGTCGGGGCTGGAGGGACCGCCAGCGTGGATGACGCTCGGCCGCCGGTGTCGGCCGGCCGTTTGTTTTACCGGGTACGTTCATCGGACTGAACCGGTCCATTTTTCCGCGTGACATCGGGGGACCGCTCTTTATATTTCGACGCTCTGCTAGCGACCCTATCGTCTAGTGGTTAGGACACTACCCTTTCACGGTAGCGGCCGGGGTTCGAATCCCCGTAGGGTCGCCATTTCCCGGTGTGCCAGAGTAGCTCAGGGGTAGAGCAGAGGACTCATAAGCCTTTGGTCGGGGGTTCAAATCCCTCCTCTGGCACCAATTTTC
>JAHDYP010000179.1 GCA_023383055.1 Verrucomicrobiota bacterium
TGAATTCCATACCGCCCAGCGCCGGCAGACCATCTCCAGCAGGAATAGCGTCCGCCGCCGCAGGGCGACGATTCTCGTGGCTTTCGAGTGAACGAAGTCTGAAGCCATTCGCATCGCTTGTGTTCGTGGTCATTGGTTTCTTGTCTCTGGCTACCTTGCTGCCATTGGGGACAGCGGTGCAGATCGGGGCGGACGAGGGATTCGAGTTGGCCAAGGCGACGTTGATGTTGCATGGCCACGGGCTTTACACGGAGGCGTGGAATGATCAACCGCCGTTGCACACGTTTCTGGTGGTTCTGGTCCTGAAGCATGGGGCGCCGACGGTGCTCAGTCCCCGGTTGGTGACGGTTATTGCGGCGGCCGTCCTCTTGGCGGGCATGTTCTGGTTCGTGTACCGCGTTTGTGGACTTGCCGTGGCCGGATTAACGGTGGCGCTGCTGGTGGTTTCGCCGGGGTTCCTCGAGCTGAGTGCGTCGTGCATGTTGGAGATACCGGCACTGGCGCCGGCCGTTCTCGCGCTGGGAGTGCTGGTGGGGGAAGGAGGAAGTAAGAAGGCAGAAGGAAGAAGTAAGGGGGTCAGGGAGTTGCTCGCGGGGATGCTGTTTGGGGTAGCGTTGCTGATGAAGCTGGTGCCGGCGGTGTTGCTGCCGTTGGCGGCGCTGATCGTTTGGTCGCGGAATTGGGAAGGAGGGCGGTTGCTCCCCGGTGCCGTGGAACCGGGGAATGGTCAGCGTAAGTGTGCCGCGCAACAGGAAAGTCAGCGCCGACTCACGTCGGCGGCTACGAAGCTTGGAGTCTGGCGCAAGATGGGGCTGAAGTACGCAATCGCGAGGGGGATGTCAGCGCCGACTGATCCCGCAGAGCGGGACGGCTACGAGGGAGGGCTGAGAAAGGCGCTTCCCGCGCTGGTTGTGTTTTCAGTGAGTGTGGCGGTGAGCTTCGTGGTCATCGACCTGCTGATTGAAGGAGGCACATACTTGCGGCACTTCCAACAGTCGTGGACGTCGCACTTCGGGACCACGCGCTCCTTCGAGTATGGCTCGCCGGCGGAACATCCCTTCGACTGGAGTATCCTCCTGAAGAACTGGGATCTGACGATTCCCGGGGTTTTGGGCGTGGGGATCTGCTGGAAACGACGCCGGCATGCCTTATGGCACTTGTTGCCGGTGGTTTGGCTCGCGTTGATGTTGGTGGTCTTTGCGGCACATCGGCCCTGGTGGTCCTACTATTACATCCATATTGCCCTGCCGCTGTGCTGGTGCGCGGCGATTGGGATCGTGGCCGCATGGGATTGGGCGCGGCAAACCCGGAGCGTGCGATGGAAAGTGGTTTTCGCAGTGTTCGGAGCCTGTGCGATCGCGTGGATGGGCGCGAGGGTCTGGCTGCAGGCACAGGACATCCGCAGTTCCCCGCAGTTGTACAGTTCACTGGTATTGCGCGAAATCGAGCGCTTGAAGCCGTTCACCCGGTTTCTGTACGCGGACGAACCGGTCTACTCATTTCACGCGGGCATTCCGATGCCCCAGAACCTGGCGGTATTGCCGTTGAAGCGATTCTGGTCCGGCGACATGACCAACGCCCGGCTGGCAGCCGAATTGGAAGCGGCCCGGCCGGAGCTGATGCTGCTCAAGAACGACACCCGCGAGCGGCCCTTCCAGCGGTTGCTCCAATCTGAGTATCGACTGGTGTATCAGGATGCCCATCACCGGTTGTTCGCGAGGCGCGCGGTGGCCAAGGCGGCGGGCTACTGAAGCAGTTCCAGGGTCTCGATGAAGGTTGCGATGAAGTGCACGACCAAGGCGGGAGAATGCACCTGATGATGTCAGGGGGGATGGCGAGGGTTGAACGCTATATCAAGTTCTGCGTCGTCGGGGGCACGGGAATGCTGGTGGATATGGGGGTGCTCGGGTTGATCGTGTCGCTACTGGGCTGGAACCTCTCCCTGGGCAAAGTGCTCGCCGCCGAGGCTGCCATCGTGAACAACTTCCTCTGGAACGATCGGTGGACGTTTCGCGCGCCGCGGTCGGGCGCGCCAGGTCGGTCTCGGTGGTTGAAGCGGTTTTTGAAGTTCAACCTGATCTGCTTGACGGGCATTGTCTGGAGTGTGCTCCTGATCAACCTGCAGGTGTATGGCCTGCGGATGAACGTGTACCTGGCTAACTTCGTGGCCATCACGTTGGTCAGCCTCTGGAACTTCTTCATGAGCGAGCGGTTTGGCTGGGGTCACGGGTGAGATTGTGCGGCACCTGACCACGCCGTCATGGCGGCAGGCTGTCAACGAATCTTCGGATTCGTTGCATGTTCCGTCCATTGCTTGCAGTCACCCCGGCGTGGATAAAAATGCACCGCCGGTCTCAGCCGAACCGTTCGTTGCATCAAGCCGGGTTTGAGGTGTTGATGAACGGGTCGTACCCCAGGTAATCGACGATTCGGGGATGGTGCTGCGCGGTCGGGAACACCTTCTCACACTCCCAGCGCGACAGGGTCACCGTGCTAATGCCCAGCGAATAAGAGGCTTGCGATTGCCCGAGGCGGAGCTCGGCGCGACGGCGGCGCAGATGGCCTCCGATCGTCACGGGCGACTTGGGGATGGGGACACCGCGGATGGCGAGGGGTGCCCGGGAGGCGCGGACGACGCGAATGGTCCGGTGATAAAAATGCAACGAAGCATACTCCCGACGGCAAGATGCCCGGCGAATCCCACTGTTCACCCCGCGAGATCGCGAATTACCTCAACCGCGTCTCCGGTCCGTTGCTCGACCGGATCGATCTGCACGTCGAAGTCCCGGCCGTGAAATTCCAGGACATCACCAGCCAGCGCACCGGCGAACCCTCCGCCACCATCCGCGAACGGGTCATCGCCGCGCGCCAGGTCCAGCAAGAACGCTTCAAACACCGACTCCGCGTCACCTGCAACGCGCGCATGGGCACGCGCGAACTGAAAGCCCACTGCGCGCTCGATGAGTCCACCCTCGCATTGCTGCAGAACGCCATGACCGAGTTCAACCTCAGCGCCCGCGCCTACGATCGCATCCTGAAAGTCTCCCGCACCATCGCCGACCTCGAAGGCTCCGACCGCATCACGGCGGATCACGTCTCCGAAGCCGTCGGCTTCCGCGCTCTGGATCGCCAATTGTGGAGATAACCAGGCCGCGTTCCCGGACAACCCCAGGAGAAGCGTCTGGCCCAAGGCGGAACCGATACCCGACGCCTGTCCGACCTCCGCCAGGTCTTGGAGTGCGGCGAGAAGCGGAGCACCACGCCACTTTGACTTACGATGGCCGCTGAATGTGCGCATGCATCGTGTCTTTCTCATGCGTCCTTGCGGCGTGGCGCCTCCAACCGCGGCATCCGATCCGGTAGGGACGCGCTCCCGCGCGTCCGAAAAAGTTCATTGAGCGCGATGTTCCTAAGAACATCCGCAATGCCCGGACCCGCGTCACCCGGGAAGAGGTTCCGATTGAGACTCGGCGAGATTTCAAGCGGGCAGTCGATGCGGGCTGCGATGATCCTGCGAAAACGCTTCGCCTGGAAACTCAAGCGTGAATGGTCGAGTATTTAGATACGACTCCCTTGCCTGCTCGGGAAGGATTGACCGGAGTCGTCCGATGCGGCAGAACATTGCCAATCGACATTCAGCAAACCGCAACTTTGGAAATCCTATGAAAAGAGTCAGTGCCGTGACTTGCCTTGCCTTGAGCCTGGCGTGCGTCCACATCCTTGAAGCCGCCGAGGTGGGAAAGCTCGGCGAGAAGTGGATTTATCAGCAGGAAGGTCCGCGTCCCATGAGCAACCCGCCGGCGACGGTCGAGGGGGATCGCGTGGACGAGTTCGTCGCGGTCACGGGTGAAGGGGAAGGCAAGCGGTGGCAGATCAAGTCGGTCTGGGGGAAGAACGATGAGACGCCGTCGATCGCCACGATCGATAGCCGGCTCCGCCTGCACCAGGTCGAAGTGGGGTCGGTCATGACGATCAGCTTCACGCCGCCAACCCCGACCGATTGGCCAGACCTTAAGGTGGGAGAGTCGACCACGTTCGAAACCAAGATCGCGGTCATGGGGTTCGAGGTGCCGCTGCAATACGAAGTTAAGCGACTTGCCGACGAGACGATCACCGTTCCCGCGGGCAAATTTGACGGGTGCCGGCACATACAGATGGTGGTGACGGGGACCGATCCCTCGGGCCAGCCGAACCGGACCCGGTACGATCATTGGCTCGATTCCAAAGGCCACGGACTCATCAAGGAAATCGTCGTTTCCAATTTCCAGTCCGACACCAGCCACCGCAGCGTTTCTTCCCTGAAAGAACACATCGTGCCGTAGCCCGGACGGTAAACGTTGCGGGGGCAGTCCTGAGCCGCTGTCGAACATCGAATGACCATCGATCCGGGCGGTTCACGCCTCGACCGGGGACCGTGAGGCGGCCGATTCTCATCGCTTGATCTTCTGAAGCAAGCGCACGCCGTCGATACGCATCGTCTTGTCGACGGCCTTGCACATGTCGTAGAGCGTCAGCGCGGCAATGCTTGCGCCGATCAAGGCCTCCATTTCCACTCCGGTCTGCGCCGTGGTTTCCACCGCACACTGCAACTCCACTCGATCGCGTTTCACCCGGAATCTAAACCCGATATGACAGCAGGGCAGGTCGTGACAGAGCGGGATCAACTCGGCGGTGCGTTTGGCGGCTTGGATGCCGGCAATTTGCGCCACGGTCAGCACATCGCCTTTGGGCAGGGCGTTTCGTCGCAGGGCTCGAATCGTGGCCGGCTGGCAGATGAGAGTTGCCAAGGCAATGGCTTGCCGGTGCTGAAGCGGCTTGGCACCCACGTTGACCATGCGGGCGGCGCCGTCTTCGTCGAGGTGCGAGAACTTGTTCCGGACATTCATGCTATCCTTTCCGCGCGGGCGAACTCGATCTGGCATCCCCGGGCCAATCCCTTGGTGCCGGGAGCCACACGGATCAAGGCATTTGCCTTGGCCAACGATGTCAAATCACCCGAGCTCCGCCAAGGCAACGGTGTGAGGGCAACCTGGCCCTGTTCCAGGCGCCATTCGGCAGGCCAGAAGGTCTCTCGAGCGGGGTCCGCTCCGGTCAAGTCAGCCGCGAGGGTTCCCGTGTGGAACAGGCCGGGATCCGGACGCCCCGCCCAGGCATCCAGCGCGGTGCTCACGAAAAGATTCAAGCAGACATAGTGTGCCAGGGGATTGCCCGGCAACCCGAACGCCAGTGTGCGCCCGCGCCGCGCCACGATGAGGGGCTTGCCGGGTCGTGCGGTTGTCTTGCTGACGTGAATCGCGAATCCGGCTTCCTCGAGCAAGCCGCGAGTGAAATCGTGGTCGCCTACACTGGCCCCTCCGGAAATCAGCAGTAGATCGAACTCGAGCCGCGCGCGGTCAAGTTCG
This sequence comes from Verrucomicrobiota bacterium, assembly GCA_023383055.1. Taxonomy (GTDB): domain Bacteria; phylum Verrucomicrobiota; class Verrucomicrobiia; order Limisphaerales; family JAHDYP01; genus JAHDYP01. Next base: position 5,403 of record JAHDYP010000179.1, read on the forward strand.
GCTTTGACGGATGCCTGGTCCTCGGTTACCCGGCGCTGGAGGGGCGCGATGCCGCGTGGAGCGAGGAAGGCCCGCACCAGGGTCGAATTGGAATCACGGATTTGACCTCGGCCGGGTTTTTGGTCCGGTGACACCAGTTCGTTGCCCGTCGCCAGATGCAGTACTCGTGGCAGGCGGGTTACCAGGGGTTCGGCGCATCCGAGACTGGCCAGCAAGGCAAGGGAGCCGGGTTGCAGCACGGTCCCCGCGGCGATCAGTTCCTGTCCCAACCGCGCGTCTTCGCCGCGGAAACGGAGGTTCCGATGAGCCTCCCGGCGGAGCAAAGTGAGAGTGTCGCCCCGGACCTCCGCGTCCTCCTTCATCACCACCCGCAGGTCCTCGCTGGGAGCGGCTGCCCCCGTGGCAATCCGCACTGCCTGGCCTTGGCGCAACGCCCGGGGTTTCCAGTCGCCAGCACGGATCTCGTCGACAATCCGGAAGGCTGAGGTCGAATCGACGAGCCGCACCGCATAACCATCCACCGATGAACGGTCGAAGGCGGGTTGGTCTTCCGGCGCGCGGGCCGTTTTTCGCAAGACGCGGCCCAAGGCATCCGCCAGCGGTACGCGCTCCGGCTTGAGCGGTCGGCAGAGCTGACGGAGCAAGGCCAAGACCTCCGCGGCAGCGGCTGGCGGTGCCGCCTTGGGAACGCCTCGAGTCGTGGCAGGCCGGCTTCGACGGCCGGTCGGGGCGCCGCCTTCGGTTCGCCCGAGTTTGGCTTTCCTCAACTGCGCGGAAGTCAGGGCTCGCTGTTTCCAGATCGGCACGTCCTGCTTCAGACGTACCATGAACTCGTCCAGAAAGGCGAAAGCCTCCATCCGGTGACGCCCGGCAATCCCAACATAAACCGCCGGTTCACCCGCCAGGACGGTTCCGATGCGATGGATCACGTGAACGGCCAAACAGGGCTGACGTTGTGCGATCTCCTCGATGATCCGGCGCATTTCACGCTCCGCCATGGGCACGTAAGCCTCATAGTCAAGAGCGGCGATCGGGGCTCCTTTTTCCTCGCCGCGGACGATTCCACGGAACTCGACCCAGGCGCCGTGCGAGGCTCCGGATGGGGGAGGGCATCGCCAGGGGAAGGGCGCGGCGGTCAGCTGGATGTCGATTTCCATGCGAATACCGTTCAGCCCCCGGAAACAGGAGGAATCAAAGCCACTTCGTCATGGTCCTGGAACCGTGCCTGCGGTCCCACGTATACCGCGTTGCGGGCGAGGCGCACCACACGACGGCTGGAGGCCAAACCGGGATACGCCTGAAGGAGCAATTGCCACACCCCGCTGGTGTCGGTGTCCACACCAGGACAACGGAGAGAGATCTCACCGCAGCCGGTGATCTCCTTCAAAGGACCGAAAAAGAGGATCTTCATGTCAGGTTCCAGTGAGAATGAGCTTTCCCGCGGCGATCCACAGCACCACCGCCAAGGCGCGCCGGAACGTGTGGGTCCGCCAGCGAGCAACACCGCAATAGGTCCCAAGCAGGGCTCCGGCAATACCCAGAATCACGGCACCGACAAAGACAGACTCCCAGACCAACGCCCCGGGCCCGAGCCCGGCCAGTCCCGCCAGGGAGTTGGCCACGATGAAGAGAGCGGAGATGCCGCCCGCGACCTTGGCTGGAGCCCATCTCAACAGAATCAAGCATGGCGTGAGGAACACACCCCCGCCGATTCCGGTGAGCCCGGCGAGGAAACCCAGGCCGGCTCCGGTTGCCAGGGCCGCGGATCGGCCGAGGGGCTGATGGGGCAGGTTGTTGTCGTGGTTGCGGATGCCCCAACCGAGCAACCCGCCCGCCGCCAACAGAGCGATGCCGAGCACCAGCGCATAGCCGGTTCCCGTCAGGCATAGCCGGCTGCCGAGCCAGGCGCAGGGAATGGAAGCCGCGGCCAGGGGCCAGAATATCCGGATATCGAAAAAACCGGCACGCTGGAATCGCCAGAAGGCAATGCCCGCCACACAACAATTCATCCAAAGGGCTCCCGGTCGCGCCAGGGCGGGCGAAATGCCAAGCAAGGCGGCCACAGCCAGGTAGCCGGTGGCGCCGCCATGGCCGACGGACGCGTAGAGAAACGCGACCACCCCAACGGCAAGCGGCAGGACATACTGCGGAATGGCGCCAGGCTCAGGCATGGATCGAGTCTGCCGACATAGTTGCGCTGCCATCATTGACCTGGATCAACCTAACGCGTCCGGTGGAGGTTTGCGGATTTCCGCCGCGGAGAGATCGACGTCATGGGGCCAGTTCCAATTTGCCAAACCAGAGGCGGCGCTGGCCGGCACTTTCCATCGCTTCACCGCTCCTTCCCGGAGGCAATCGGTGGCGAACTCCCGCGCGGCGCGCGAACCGCGCAGGATTCGGTCAAAGGCGAAGCAATGACAGCGCTTGGGGTAAACGGCGGCCAAGGGTTCCAGTCTCCCCTGCCACTGCGGGACCACACCGGTGAGCGCGTCACATCGTGCGACGAGTTTCTGGAGCCAGTCGGTCGTTATCCCCGGCATGTCGACGGCCAGGACCAACAGCAAAGGTAGTGTGCACCGGTGCAAGCCGCGTTCGATACCGCTCAGGGGACCGAGGTGTGGTTGCGGATCGAGCAACAGCGGACAGCCGAGGGCCGCATAGTCGACGTCAGGTTGGCCCGAGATGAAGACCTCCGTGATTCCGGTCTGTCGCACCTGGTTCAACGTCCATTGGATCATCGGTTGCCCATCGTATTCGATCCATGCCTTGTCACGGCCCATGCGCCGCGATTGGCCTCCCGCAAGGATGACGGCGCTGAACTTCATGGATTCAACCTGAGCACGCCGTCGGAGAGGATGCGCGCCCGGAGTCCGCCTCTGCCTCGGAGCCACGCCTCGACCCGTTCATCCCGGAAGGCATTGTTCATCCAGTAGCACGGCCGGCACTCTTCGGTGCCGGCAAAGCGCACGCCCTGGATTTCGAATTCCACGTTGACCAGGGCGTTGAGGTCAGCCCCTTGGGTGAACACATTGCGGCGCGTGAACTCCGGGCGCACTTCAGCCAGCCCCAACCCGGCCTGCAACGCCGCGATCACTTCCATCGCGAAGAAGGTGATCTGGCCCTTATAATCGGGTTTGTAATCGAAATACCGGTCGCCGCGGATGCCGCGGCCGGCCACGCACTCGAGCTGTGCCACGGTGAGGACCGGGTGCTCGCCGGGTGGCTGACCGTGATGGCCGTAGTAGTTGTGGCCGGGCGAAACGCAAAGCTGACAGATGCGAATCATGATGCCAGTGGTATTCCAACCGGTCGATGCGCGTGGCCGATCACCCGCCGATGGCCGTCATGGGGCGACAGGGGTTGAAGCCTTCGCGGAACGCGTGTTCCCAGGGCTTGTTCGTGATGGCCAGCTCGAAGAGGCGGCGCAGCGGTTCGTCGCTTTCCGTTTCGGCGAGGGCGTCGCGCAAGTCGAGTTCATCGTGATGCCCCAGGCAGGGCCGCAGCCGGCCGTCGGCCGTGAGCCGCATTTTGTTGCAGGTATCGCAGAAGTGCAGATTGGTCATGGCGCCGATGAAGCCGACGACCGCGCCCGATTTGGCCAGGCGGTAGTATTTGGCCGGGCCATGGCCGAGCCGGAGATCCGGCTGCGGCACCAACTCCTCGCGCTGCCGCAACCACCGGATCACCTCGCCGACCGAAAGAAAGTTGGCCGGGGTCAGCACGTCGCGGGACGTCAACGGCATCAGCTCGATGAGGCGCAACGGGATGCCGTGTTCGGAACTGAACCGGATGAGTGGCCAAAGCTCCTCTTCGTTCACCCCACGCATTAAAACCGTGTTGAGTTTCACGAACTCGAACCGGGCGTCGAGCGCGGCCCGGATGCCCTCCAGGACGGGTTCGACCGGTCCGCCGGTGATCCGGCGATAGACGGACGGGGTGAGCGCATCGAGGCTGATATTGACCGTGCGCGCGCCCGCGGCGCGCAGGGGCGCCGCCAGGCCGGGCAGTTTCAGGCCGTTGGTCGAGATGCCCAGACACTGGACTCCCGCCAGTCGCGTCATCTCCCGGACCACTCCGGTCAGGTTGGGGCGGAGCAACGGTTCGCCGCCCGTGAGCCGGAACTTGCGAAAGCCGAGTTCAGCCGCTACCCGTGCGATGCGCAACAGGTCGGTGTCGGTCAGGCCATCCGCCGTTCCCTGCCAACCCGCGTATTGATGCGGCCGGCAATAGAGGCAGCGCTCGTTGCACCGGTCGGTGACGGAGATGCGGAGATAATCAATGGGGCGGCCGAAGGAGTTCATTTCAAAGCACGACGGTGGCGGGGTATTCCAGGCCGGTAATGGAGTCATACATTTCGGCGCATCGGGCGCAGACCGATTCGCGGTCGCACCAGGCGGGAAAATCGGCGCGGATGCGGTCGCGGGCGGCGGGGCGCAACCGATCGACTTCCGTCCATTGAAAGGTGGCGAAGCCGCAGAGGGGACAGGCGGCGCCGGGAACGGGATCATGACGCCCCCGCAGGCCGCGCGGATCGGCGGCGATATCCAGGAGCGGGTGGTGGCGGGCCAACCGGCCGTGCCAAAGCGCCGCGAACAACTCGTCTCGCCGTTCCTCCGGGAGGAACGCGAACCCGCGGTTGAATTCCTGCCGGCGTTGGACCTCATCGGCTACGGTCTCCAGACGACGTTGAACGAGGCGGCCATCAATGCTGACATCCCAGAGCAGGCGGTACCGTTCGCGGGTGAGCCGGAGCTGGGAGGCGGTCTGGCCGGTTTGCTCCAGCTCGGGTGAGTAGCCGAATGCGGGATCGACCATGTCCGCCAGATGGGCCAACTCGTGATGCAGGAAACGCGTCAGCGGGGCGTCGTCGGCAAACCGCTCGGGTCGCAGAGCGACGATGCCACGGCGACGCCCCTGGGCGTCGCGGTACAACTCCGCCCCCTCATCGTTCCGGCCCCGCGCCTTGCGAAAGGCCAGGGCCGTGAGCGCCGGTTGGAGCATCGGAAAATGCAAGGCGACGGAGGTCAGCCGTGATTCGAGGCCCCATTCGCCAAACCAGCTCAGTTGAACGCGAGCGAAGGCGGTGGCGCGTTCGTCGGGGTCCAGCACCGCATAACAGCGCTCACGTTCGACGTCATATCGTCGAAGCTGGAGCGCCGGGATGCCGGACCGTGTGCCGGCGGCGCACAACCGCACCGCGGCCTCGACCAGATCGTCCTCGAAAAGAAGTTGCATTTCAAACAGGCGGCACCGCCCCGGGCGGCAGGTCTTTGAGGCCACAGCCATCGCAGAGCGCGGCGCTCTCATCGGCCGGGCGCAGCAGCAAGTCTTCACTACCGGGCGCCACCCCGGCTCGACGGCACTCGGACTCGATAAACGCGAGGGCAAAGCAGGCCAGCAGGCCGAGCGCATGCTCGCCGACCGCACGGTGGAGGCGGCGGTTGAACGCGGGCGACCAGCGGCCGAGGTGTTCGCGGAGGAATTTCCGTTGACCCTCGCGACAGATCCGCAGGGCCTCCGCCGCTTCAACCCCGGCATTCAGGAGATGGGCTTCCTGAGCGGTCAGAACCCCCATGAACTCCAGCTCCACGGAGAGGTGATCGTGGCGCTCGTCCGACCGGGCACCCACCTCGAGGCCGAAGGCGCGGTAGAAGGCGCCGAGGTCGGCGAGCCGATGCGGCTGGAACAACGGGTCCGCCTTGATGTCCCCGTACTCGATCTCGTTGATCGGACAGGACCCGCGCGCCGCATGACCGATGGCGGTGATGTAATCGTCGTGAAACTCGCTGAATCCCGCGGGCACGAAACATCGGGCGAGAGCCTCCCGGGTGGTCCGTAGCGGACTCGATGGGCCGGGCTCAAGCCGGGTCACCGACACCTCAAGCACCTGCCGGGTGCCGGCGGCGGTCAACCAAGCCCAGGTTTCGGCCTCCGGATAATCGAAAGCCCGTGCCAGGAACTGATGCGCGAACGAACGGAGCAGCGCGAGCTCAACGCTTCGGTTGTCCGAAGCGGTCATCCGCCCGGTGCCCGACGGCAAGCTGGCCGGCTCCGGTTTGGGGCGGTGGTCGACCGATGAATAGTTGCCGAACACAGACCGCCGCTGGCGCGGAGCGGTATCGACCACAACGGGAGGGGATTCGGTGGATGACATGGGGGAGTGGCTCAGATGGAGTTGGCGTGTTGTGTGCCGCGCACGTGAAGCGGTTCCTCGACCTTGGTCTCGACGATCCTGGTGCCATTCTTGGCGTAGCCAATGATGGTGTCGTCGAACAATTCGAATTTCTTCCCGCGTATGGTGGTTTCGAAGATCTTCGGTCCTGGCTTGATCTCGTAACGGAAACACATGCGGGCGTCCTTGCCGAAGAGCTGCAGGACCGCCAGCAGCTCGCGATCCGGATGCGCGTAGCGCTCAACGGCCGCGTCGGCGCCCGGGCCGAACATTTGCCGCAGGTACTCCAGCGGAACCCAGCGTGGAGGAATGTAGTAACCGTTGGGTTCGGTGCCGAACTGCGGGTAAAGCGGCAGCGCGACCTTGGCCACGTGCACCAGGTAATAGAGCGGATGCTGGCGGTCTTCCTTCCAGGTGCCATCCGCGTTCATTTGCACCAGGCCGTGCAGCCGGATGTGGCCCACGCACGCCGCCATGCATCGCGTCTGCATCGGAACTCCGCCGCTCTGCGGGTCGCGGCCTTCGACCCGGGGAAAGCAACCGATGCATTTCTCCGTGGTGCGGGTCGTGCCCCGGTAATGGGTCTTCTTGTAGGGGCAGGCCTCCATGCACTTGCGGTAGCCGCGACAGCGTTCCTGGTCCACCAGCACAATGCCGTCCTCCGGCCGCTTGTAGATGGCGTTGCGCGGGCAGGCCGCGAGGCAGGCGGGATAACTGCAGTGATTACAAAGCCGGGCCAGGTAGAAGAACCAGGTCTTGTGCTGCGGCCCGAGTTCACCTCCACTGAAGGCCATCTGCCCCTTGCGCCCCTTTTCCGAGGCGGAGGGATTGTCCTCGAATCGATTGGGCGCCGCCCATTCCTCATCGGTAGGGAGATAACCGAGGGCACGTTGCGCGCCTTCGGGGCTGATGTTGGTTTTGGCGACCTCGAAGATGGTCTTGCCCTTGAACTGGCCGTAAGGAGCGGTGAGATCGCGCGGTTCGCCATTCCAGGTCTGACCGCCGGGGTTGGCCTGACCGAGCAGGTCCAGCAGTTTGACATCCCAATGGTGGGGATAGCCGCCGTAGGGTTTGGTCTCGACGTTGTTCCACCACATCGCCTCCTGGCCTTTGTTGAAGGTCCAGGTGGATTTGCAGGCCATCGTGCAGCTTTGACAACCGATGCACCGGTTCAGGTTGAAGACGAAGGCGAATTGCCGGTCGGGATACGCCGCGGCATACGGGTATTCCATGTCGCGGCCGAGCTGCCAGTTCAGGACATTGCTCATAGATCGTGAATCGATAGAACCGTGTTATTGCCGTGCCATCAGAACCGGAACGTGGGAATGGCCGCGCCGGTGGGGTCCACGGCCCCGGAGTCGCATTCCGCCGTCGACGAAGTCCCGGTAACAGGGACAGCCGACGGCCGGGTGGACCACGTGACCTCGCGTTGCCACCAGCCGAACACCTCGGTGATCTTCGCTTTGACGAAATCTTCGCCGCGATTCTGGAGAACCATGTTCATGCCGGTATAATGCGGGTTGCGGAAGAGGGCGAGGATCTGACCGGCCGGGTGTCCCAACCGCAGAAACTCTTCGATGAAACATTCGGTCATGAGTTCGCTGGTGTCTTCCCGAGTCGCGAAACCCACACCGCACAGTTCCATCGGATCATCCGGATCGATTTCGTCTTTAGGCATGATTTGTCTTTCCTTGGCATGGGCAATTGCTCTCGCGGCATCACTCGTAACTCACGGCGGCGCCCGCGGCGACTTTCCCGGTGGCGAAGTCACCGGCCAGGTAACTCTTCATCAATTCGTTCTCGGCCCCGGGCGACAGGCCATCGGCGCCGCCTTTCCAGACCCCCTTGCCACCCAGGCCGCCGTCCTCGGCCTTGCTGATGCGCACCAGGCACTCCTTGGGCACGGTATTGACGGCGTGATTGTCGGCTTCTCCCCCGAACAGGAATCCCATGAACGCCTTGGTCTTGTGGAAGAGGGTGTCGGTCTGGTGCATCGGCATGTGCCAGTTGCGGTTGATCGATTGCTGCGAGCCGAACCGGAAATTGGCGATGTAACCATTCTCGGTGAGCGACAGTCCATCGGGGCGCGTTTGCTGGGCTTTGACGGTTTTCTCGGTGGCGATGAAGGTGCCGTGTTTCATCATCACCACGTGGTAGGGATAGGCGCCGTTGAAGGTCACCCGCAGCATGAGCCGGCTGACCTTATAGAACGGATCGCTCGGCGTGGCCCCCAGATAAGGACGATCCGCCGGGTTGGCGTCCACGTAGACATAATCCCCATCGTTCAGGCCATGATCGCGGGCCGCCTGCGGGTTCATGTGCAGCTGATGCTCGCTCACGTTGGGCAGCCGTTTGTCGATCCGGTAGGGATCTCCGAAGTTCGAGTTCCAGATCAGATGCCAG
>JAHDYP010000180.1:0-9447 GCA_023383055.1 Verrucomicrobiota bacterium
GTCGTCGCGGCCGTCGTGATCCTCCTCATCGTCTTCATGGTCCTCCGGTCATCCACCGCCAAGACCGCGGACACTGCCTACTTCGAGGTCCGCCGCGGCGATTTCACCGTCTCCATCGTCGAGGGCGGCACCTTGGAGGCCGTCAACGAAGTCGGCATCCGCAACGAAGTCGAAGGCACCTCCCGCATCATCTACATCGTCCCCGAAGGTTCCTACGTGCAGAAAGACGATCTCCTCGTCGAGCTCGATTCCTCCCAGGCCCAGGACCAGTACAACCAACAACAAATCAATTTCGAAAAAGCCCAGTTCGCTCTCATCCAGGCCCGACAACAACTCGAAATCCAAAAAAGCGTCGTCGAAAGCAATATCCGCGCGGCCCAACTCAAATTGCGCTTCGCCAAAATGGACCTCGACAAATACCTCCAGGGCGAGTCGCTCGTCGAGTTGCTCACCGCCAGCAACAATATCTCCGAAACCGTCGAACAGCTCACCATCAGCAAGGATACGCTCCGCTGGACGGAGGAACTCGTGAAAAACGAGTTCGAAGCCAAAACCAAGCTCGATACCGACCGCCTCGCCGTTCTCCGTCAGGAACTCCAACTCCAGATCCGCGAAACTAACCTCTGGATGGTCCTCAATTACGATCGCCCGAAAAAAATCGCCGAATACGAATCCGCCGTCGTCGAGGCCGAGAAAGACCTCGAACGTGTCATCCAGCAGGGCGAGCGCCAGATCGCCCAATTCGAGGCCGACATGATCACCCAGTCCAACACCCTCGTCCTCAACGAACGCAAACTCGAACGCGACCTCAAGAATCTCGAGAACGCCAAAATCTACGCCCCCCAAAGCGGCCTCGTCGTCTATCCCATCACCGAAAACCGCTTCAGCAGTGAGTCCCTCATCGAGGAAGGCGCCACCGTCCGCAATCGCCAGGAACTCCTCAAACTCCCCGATACCTCGAGTATGAAGGTCACCGTCAAAGTCCACGAATCCCATGTCAACATGCTCCAACCCGGCCTCCCCGCCTATGTCGTCCTGGATTCCATGCCCGAACAACGTTTCCGCGCTTACGTCGAAAAAATCGGGCTCCTGCCCGATACCCAGGCCCGATGGGGCAACCCCAATCTCAAAGTCTACAATACCGAAGTGCACATCGTGGACCCGCTTCCCGATGTCAAACCCGGCGTCTCCGCCAAAGCCGAAATCATCATCACCAACATCGCCAACGTCGTCTCGGTCCCCATCCAGGCTATTACCACCCTCAAAGGCAAACAGGTCGCCTATGCCCTCCGCGGTGGTTCACCCACCCCCGTCCCCGCCACCGTCGGCATGTTCAATACCCGCTTCATCGAAGTCACCTCCGGCCTCGAACCCGGCGATCGCGTCCTGCTCTCGCCTCCCTTCGATACCAAGGAAAAGGACATCGAAGGCGCCGTCCTCGGCGAAGAGGAAAGGCTCACCCTGACGAACCGACCCGCCATCGAGCGCCGAACCAACGGTCGCCCCACCACCAGCCGCGCCCCGCTGCAAACCACCCAAACCGGACCGCCCAACGCCGCCCCCGCGGTCGATGCCTCCAGCCCCGCCCCGGCGCTCGCGGCGGTTCAAGGCGGCCCTGCCAGCCTCAACCCGCAGGAAATGCTCAAACAGTTCGACAAGGACGGCGACGGTCAACTCAATGACGAGGAACGCCAGGCCATGCGCGCCGAAATGCAGCAGCGCTTCGGCGGCCAGGGCGGCCCCGGGGCCGGCTTCAACCGCGAGGAAATGGTCAAACAATTCGACAAGGACGGCGACGGCGCACTCAACGATGAGGAACGCCAGGCCATGCGCGCCGAAATGCAGCAGCGCTTCGGCGGCCAAGGCGGCTTCGGCGGCCAGCGCGGTGAACGCGGCGCCCAGCGCGAACGCGGCGCTCCCCGGGAACAACCCGCGGGCAACACCCCCTGACGGTCACCGCCCATGACTGCTTCCCCCCACGAGCTCATGCTCCGGATCGTCGGTCTGCGGAAGACCTACGAACTGGGCGGCGATAACCGCGTCCATGCCCTGTGCGGCGTCAATCTCAACGTCGAACGCGGCTGCTACCTTGCCATCATGGGCCCTTCCGGCTCCGGCAAGTCCACCATGCTCAATCTCCTCGGCTGCCTCGACCGCCCCACCGCCGGCCAGTACTTCCTCGGCGACGAAGACGTTTCCCGCATGGACGACGATGAATTGTCCGAGGTCCGCGGCCAACGCATTGGCTTCATTTTCCAGTCCTATAACCTCATCGCCCAACTCACCGTCCTCGAAAACATCCAAGTCCCCCTATTCTACCAGGGTCGCAATCTTAAGGAATCTCACGACCGCTGCGTTGAACTCGCCTCGCTCGTCGGCCTCGCCGACCGCCTCGACCACCGCCCGAACCAGCTCTCCGGCGGACAACAACAACGCGTCGCCGTCGCCCGCTCTCTCGTCAACGATCCCTTGATGATCCTGGCGGACGAACCGACCGGTAACCTGGACTCGAAGACCGGCGCCGAAGTCCTCGACCTCATCGACCGACTCAATCGCGGCGGCAAAACCATCGTCCTCGTCACCCACGACGACCGGGTCGCCTCACGCGCCCACCGCATTATTCACATGAAAGACGGCCTCATCGATCGCGAAGTGGTGAACCGGCAAATCGAACAGCCGGGACCTGCGGCTGTCCTCCAAAACTCCTGAAGCTCGGAATGCCATCCCTCGGATAACTCTGGCGCAAATCTCAAATCAGAAATCAGAAATCCGAAATCTCAAATCCATGCTCACCGTCCAATTCCTCAGCACCGTTCGCCTGGGCGTCAAGAGCCTGATGCTCCATAAGTTGCGCTCGATGCTGACCATGCTCGGCATCATCTTCGGTGTCTGCTCCGTCATCGCCATGCTCGCCATTGGCGAGGGCGCCTCCTACGAAGCCCAGGAAGCCATCAAACGCCTCGGCAGCAACAATATCCTCATCAACAGCATCAAACCCCCCGAAGATACCAAACAGTCCGGCGCCGGCCGCGGCATGATGCTCGATTACGGCCTCACCTATAAGGACGGGTCTCGCATCCAAACCACCATCCCCGGCGTCAAACGCGTCCTGCCCATGCGGATCATTCGCGAAAATGTCCGCTTCAACCGCAGCGAAGTCCCCTGTCAGGTCATCGGCACCCTCCCGTTCTACACCGAAGTCGTCGGACTCGAGGTCGTCCGCGGCCGGTTCCTCTCCCATGTCGATGAGGTCCACGCCAATAACGTCTGCGTCCTCACCGTCGGCCTGGCCCAAAGGCTCTTCCCCTACGAGGATCCCCTCCAACATTCCGTGAAAGTCGATGCCTTCTACTACCGGGTGATCGGCCTCGTCCGCGAAACCGGCACCGCCGAACAACGCCCCCAGAAAGCCAAGACCGAAGGCGAACCCATCGATAACAACCTCTATATTCCCCTCGCCACCTCCCGCACCCGCTTCGGCGAAGTCCTGATGCGACGCTCCGCCGGCAGCTTCGAGGTCGAACGCGTCGAACTCCACCGCATCACCGTCCAAATGGAGGACGTCAGCGCCGTCGAAACCGCCGATCCCCAGATCAAAACCGTCCTCAGCCGGTTCCACGACAAGAACGACTTCGAGGTCATCGTCCCCCTCCAACTGCTCCGTCAGGCCGAACGCACCAAACAAATCTTTAATATCGTGCTCGGCTCAATCGCCGCCATCTCCCTCCTCGTCGGCGGCATCGGCATCATGAATATCATGCTCGCCACCGTCACCGAACGCACCCGCGAAATCGGGGTCCGCCGCGCCCTTGGCGCCAAAAAACGCGATATCACCACCCAGTTCCTCGTCGAGACCGTCGTGCTCTCGGTCGGCGGCGGCCTCATCGGCGTCGTCGTCGGCATCCTCACCCCCTTCGTGGTCTCTCACCTCACGGAGATGAAAACCATCATCACGGTCTGGTCAGTCTTCCTCGCTTTCGGGATCTCAGGCGCTGTCGGTATCATCTTCGGGCTTTACCCCGCCAATGCCGCCGCTTCGCTCGACCCCATCGAAGCCCTTCGCCACGAATGATCACACCCCAACCCGCGCTGCACTCAGACCTGGGTCGGGGGATTCACGATCTCGAACAACCGATGCATCCGTGTCACGTCGAAAAGCAGCTGCACCCGAGGCGTCGGATTCACCAATCGCACCGTCCCCTGCCGGCTCGAAGCCGTCTTTCGCAAGCTGATCAGCGCCCCCAACCCGCAACTGTCCAAATAGTCCGTCTGGGATAAGTCCACCACAATATTGCGGCATTCGCTCGGCAAAGCCGAATAAACCCGCTCACGAAATGACTGGCAATTATCCGCCCCCAGTTCCTGAATCTCCCCGATGCTAATCGTATCCCCGTCCACGATGAGTCTCATAAAAAACGCCCTCCGTCTCAACAACCCGCACACCGGCCCCGAAGACTACTTGGATGAGTACAAAAGTAAAGTGGTAAATTAGCATTACCTAATAGTCGATGGCTCAAACCGCCCGTCCCGCATGAACTCGACCCCGGAGTACCTCACCGTCCAGCCCGACTCCGTCCTCCTCTCGCTAAAAGTCCAACCCCGCTCCTCGAAGAACGCCATCGCCGGCCCACTCGGCCAGGAACTCCGCGTCACCTTGACCTCGCCCCCTGTCGACAATGCCGCGAACCAGAACCTGGTTCGATTCCTTGCGGATCAACTCAACTGCCCTCGCAATCAGATCGAGATCGTCCGGGGCCAGCACTCCCGTCACAAACAGGTCCGTATCATCGGCATCCCGGCCCAAACCGTTCTTCAGCTCCTGCTGCCATCCCCAGCGGATGTCCCACGGAAGGAACCACGAAGCCCGCGCCCGCGTTCGACGTAGCCCGACAGCCTGGCCGGCTGCAAAGCCATTCCCCGCTGAATCGGAGTCGGGGGTTGCACCGTGACGGCGGGCTGCCTAAGGTTCGCCTGTGAAGTTGTCGGTGAAAAGCGACTATGCCGCGCGGGCAGTTTTGGGTCTGGCCCGGCATTATCCTGGCGGGGTGGCACGGCGGGTGGAGGAGTTGGCTGCGGAGCAGGGAGTTCCGGCAAATTACCTGATACAGATCCTCATCGAACTGAAGTCCAAGCAGATCGTGAAAAGCCAGCGCGGTAAAGAGGGGGGGTACCTGTTGGCCCGGTCCCCGGCCGAGATCACCCTGGGCGATGTCATCCGGGCGATCCATGGCCACGTGTTCGAGGCCCCGGGTCTGACCGATTCACGGCTGGGACCCGAGTTGCGGGCGGCCTGGGCAAAGCTGCGGGCGGCATTGGAGGGTGCGGCGGATGGAATCAATTTCCAGCAACTCGTCGACGAAAGCCAGGAACGGGGGAAGATGTATTACATTTAGCCCGGCTCCCGCACTTGCCTTCGCGCCAGCGCATTTCGCTCACTTCAACCAACTCAAGCTCAGGCGAAGAGCCCGCGGTAGAGGAAGTAACCGTAGACGGCGGTGAGCAGCCAACCCATGAACCGCGGCAATTGCCCGAAAATCAGCACCACGAGGGTATGGATCACCACGGCGCCCATCAGGATCACCACGGCGACATTGAAAAAGGCCGGCAGTTGGATCGGGCGAAAGAGGGCAGCCAGGCCTACGCACAACGGGATGCAGATGTGACCGTCGCCCACTTGAGAGGTGTAGATGACTTCGGGTTGGCGCTTCCAGCCGTAATACAAGGCCAGGCCGGCATTCGGCAGAACCAGGAGCCAGCCGCTCAGCCACCCAAGGTTCTGCACGCTGATAAAACCGTGCTCGATCCGAGCCAGCCACTGGACCAAGCCTTGGACGCTCAGGTACACCGCGTAAGCTCCCAGCAACAGAAGGGCGAAGTCCACCACCAAGGTCCACGGCAGGGAACGATTCTCGCGGACGTTGGATTTCAGGACGTCGAAGACCTGGAAACACTGCCAGAAAAAAAACAAACCCACCAGAACCAGACCGTCTCCAAAATCGAGCCCTCCATCCCGTGCCAGAGCCCAAACCGCCCCCGTAAAAAACAAGACCGCCAGCAGGGTGAGGAGCATGGAGAGCCGGTTGAGCCGGCGGACCTCGTCGTCGCGGCGCTTGCGTTTGGCCCGGCGCTTGGCCGAAGGCAGGACCGCAGCACCCCAAATGATGGCCGGAAGCCCAATGCACAGCGTCATGTTGGTCAGGTTGTTGACCAGGCAGTTGGTCATGACCTCCTGGCTGGGCAGCGATTGGCTGTACACCTCGTATACGAAGATGATGTTACCAATGCCCGAGCAATAGGGCATCACCAGCGTGCCAAGCACGGTCCCCTCCATCCCGCTCTGCGTGAGATGCTCAAGCCGCCAAACCATCAACAGCGAAGCCGCCAGAAAAACAGCCACCCACACCCAGGGAGTGGCGGCGCCAAATTGAGCGGTCAGGAAATCTACCACGGCGGCAACGCGCGGAGTTAAACAGGCGGATCTCGCAGCGCCAAGCGCTATGTGCGCTTGCGCGAGTAAAGAAACAGGCATAGCCCCGCCGAAATCACCGAGAGCCCCGCCAGAAACCGGAAACCGAGCTCATACCCGCCCCAGTCCAGAATCAGCCCAAACGTGTGCCCGGTCATGAAACCGGCCACGTACCCCACCCCATCCACCACACCCGCCACCGTCGCCACATAAGCCGGCCCGCGAATTTCCACGGAGAGTATCCCCGCCAACAGACTGTATGGACCGTAGGCCAGGAAACCTATCGCGCCGATCGCCAGCGAGACGGACCACAGCCCGTGCTGCGATAACCACGGCACCGACTGCAGCAGCAACGCCACCAGGACCAACATCACACAAAGCAGGTGCATCCGGCCCCTCGGCCCCAACCGACCGAACAGCCAGCCCAACACCACAATCCCCAGCGCACCACAGGCATCGAATGGCGTCGAGAGAAACGCCGCCATCCGGTTCGACATCTCCGCCCCCCCCGACGTCTTGAAAAAATCCACCGTCCAAACATTGAATGTCTCCCGTAACAGCGTCAGCGCGAAACTCAAGGCGCACACCACCCAGAACTGCCGCACCCGCAGCAACTCCGGCAATTGATTGAGTCTGAAGCCCTCCGTGACACCCCGGTTCGCGTTGGCTTGAGCCTGGGTCGCACCATTCGGCAACACCCGCCAGCACCAAATCCAGATCACGATCAACACCAGCGCCGGCCCCGCCATCACCCACCGCCAATTGTTCCCGCTCCAGGCCGCAATCTGGCCCGCCAGCAACACCGCGCATACCCCCCCAAAGACAAAACTCAACGAAAGCCACGCCATCGCCAGCGGCAAACCGCGCGCGCTGAACCACCCGGGGACCAGCTTCACCATCGACCCCCACGAAGCCGACCCGGCAAACCGGTTCGCGCTGTACACCACCGTCAGCAAACCCAAACTCGGTGCCACCCCTCCCGCCAGGGCGAACCCCGCCACCAAAATCAACGATCCCAGAAAACACACCCTCCCTCCCACCCGGTCTATCACCGGCCCAAAGATGAACTTACCCGCGGCGTAGGCAATCGTGCTGACGCTCGCCACCAGCCCCAGCTCCGCCCGCGATACCCCCAACTCCTCCTGGATCATCGGCAACGCCACCGAAAAATTCTTCCGGCAAAGGTAAACCCCGATGTAGCCCACCACCAGAGTCGCCAGCCAGACCGCCGGCCTCATGACCACCCCCGGCCCCTCCGCATTAGCTCGCATACGAATACCCGCTCGCGGCCACCACAGCCACCCCCCACGCGTGCCTCAGCATGTTCTTGATCGTCATAACCCAGGGTTCCGCATTCCGTCCGCTTCGACTTTGAGCTCCGTCGCGACCGCCGACCCGTCCCCAAACGCGCCGCATGTTACCGAAATGCCCGCATTCGGCAAGGCCACGAAGTCGACGGTTACCATGCCCGCGATCGGAAGGCGAATCCGCGGCCAAAAGGTTACGTTTCGGTGACGATTCACGGCGGGTTGCCGACCGCCACGTGAATTCAACCTCCGGCCCAACGTGCATCCTTGCTTCACGCCGGCTCAGCATGCTAAGGCATGACGCGGTTGATCGATACCCTGAAAATGAGATCCCTGATATCCCAAATCCCTTCCGCCCACGACAAACTGCTGTTCACACCTGGACCGCTTACCACCAGTCTCGCCGTCAAGCAGGCCATGCTCCACGACGCCGGTTCCTGGCATTTCGAATTCAATAGCCGGGTCTCGGCCATCCGTGAACGGTTGCTCGCGCTGACCGGTGTCTCCCACGACCGCGGTTGGGAAACCGTCCTGCTCCAGGGCTCCGGCACCTATGGGGTCGAGGCGGTCTTCCTGACATGTGTCCCTCCCCAGGGCAAGGTGTTGGTGCTGTCCAACGGGGCTTATGGCGAACGCATCGTGAAGATGCTCCAGCACGCCCGCATCGATCACACCGTTCTCCGCACCCCCGAGGATACCCCCACGGACCCCAATGCCCTGGACGCCCAACTGCGCGACGACCCCGCGATCACTCACGTCGCCATGGTCCACTGCGAAACCACCACCGGCATCCTGAATCCCCTCTCCGAGGTCGGCGCCGTCACCCGCCACCACCAGCGATCTCTCGTCCTCGACGCCATGAGCAGCTTCGGCGCTTACCCGGTTGACCTCGAAGCCACCGGCGTCGATTACCTCATCTCCTCCGCCAACAAATGCCTCGAAGGCGTCCCCGGCTTCGCCTTCGTCATCTGTCAGCGGCAGAAACTCGAAGCCTGCGCCGGCTTCGCTCGCAGCCTGAGCCTCGACCTCCTCGGCCAACTCAAAGGCTTCGATGCCAACGAACAGTTCCGATTCACGCCCCCCACGCATTCCCTGCTCGCCTTCGAACAGGCACTGCGCGAACTCGAGCTCGAGGGCGGCTTTCCCGCCCGCCTCGCCCGTTACCAACAAAACCATCGCATCCTGGTGGAAGGCATGCGGGCGATGGGGTTTCGTCCATTCCTGGATCCAGCCGTGCAAAGCTGCGTCATCACCGCTTTCCTCTACCGGCACTTCCCCGGCTTCGATTTCCTCACCCTCTATCGTCGACTCAGCGATTCGGGCTTCATCATCTACCCGGGCAAATTGACTCAGACCGATACCTTCCGCATCGGCTCCATCGGACGCCTGTTCCCGGCCGACATGCGCGCCCTCCTGCACGCCATCGACCAGGCAACTCTCGAATGGCGTCACACCACTACCGCCGCGCCGACCCCATAACCCAACTTTGCACCTTTTCCGCAACCCACCCTGACCATGCCCATCGCCACCCGTGCATTCAGCGTCAACGGACGCCACTACCGGCCCCCCCCCCCCCCCCCGCCCCCCCCCCGGCGCGCGGGGGGGGGGGGCCGGCCCGCCGCCGCCGGCGCCCCCCCCGCACAACCCCCCCCCCCCCCCCCAAAAAAACCAACA
>JAHDYP010000180.1:9457-13876 GCA_023383055.1 Verrucomicrobiota bacterium
CCGTGCATTCAGCGTCAACGGACGCCACTACCACCCCCCCGCCCGCCCCGTCGCCGTCATCTGCCTCGATGGCTCGGCCGAGGACTATCTCGTGGCCGCCGCCGCCCATGAACGCATCCCCAACCTCCAGAAAATCAGCCGAACCGGTTTCCACGGACTCGCCCGCGGCGCCCTGCCCTCCTTCACCAACGTCAACAACACCTCCATCGTCACCGGCGTGCCGCCTTCCGTGCACGGCATCGGCGGCAACTTCTTCTATGACCCCGCCCGCGATCAGGAGGTCATGATGAACTCCGCCAGTTACCTTCGCGCCGACACCATCCTCGCCGCCGCCGCCCAGGCCGGACGCAAAGTCGCCGTGATCACCGCCAAGGAAAAACTCCGCGATATCTTCGCCCACCGACTCGTCGGCCCGCCTCCCCAGGGGGCCAATGGAATCGCCTTCTCCTCCGAAAAAGCCAACCAGGCCGTCCTCGGCACCCATGGAATTGATCAGGTCGAAACCCGCGTCGGCGCCCCCACCCCTCCCATCTACAGCCCCGACGCCAGCCTCTATGTCCTCGAGGCCGGCGCCAAACTCCTCCAAGCCGACATCGCGGATTTCCTCTACCTCTCGACCACCGATTACATGCAGCACCGGTATGGCCCGACCGACCCGGAAAGCCTCGACTTCTATCAGGGCTACGACCGCGCCATCGGCAAACTGCTGAGCCTCGGGGCCATCGTCGGCATCACGGCCGATCACGGCATGAACGCCAAACAAAACCCCGACGGCACCCCCAATGTCCTTTACCTGGAATCCATGCTCACCCGGAAGTTCGGAAGCGGGTTCCGCGTCATCCTCCCCATCACCGATCCCTACGTCGTCCATCACGGCGCCCTCGGCTCGTTCGCCGTCGTCCATCTCCCCCCCCACCAACCGTGGCCGCCCGTCGCCGCTTTCCTGCTCGATCAACCCGGCATCACCGAGGTCCATGACCGCGACACCGCTGCCCGCAAACTCGAACTCCCCGCCGATCGACTCGGCGAACTCGTGGTCCTCTCCGCCCGCGATGTGGTCCTGGGCCGTACGCCCGAACATCACGACCTCAGTGTGCTCGAAGGCGGCCTCCGCTCGCACGGCGGCCGCTACGAAGAAATGGTCCCCTTCCTCGTCAGCGCGCCGCTTAAACCTGACTACACCGCCCGCGCCGCGGCCGATCTCCGCAACTTCGACATCTTCGATTTCACCCTCAACGGTCCATCGACCACCGACCACTGATCACTCCTCACGCATCACTCCTCACGCATCACTGACCCCATGAACCTCGCCTGTTACCTCGCCGGTCAACCGCTCGCCGCGGGCCGCACGCTGGCGATCCGCAACCCGTACTCCGGCGAAACGGTCGGCCAGGTCCTCATGGCCGCCAAACCCGACACCGAGGCCGCCATCCACCACGCCCTCCAGGCCCCGCGCAACCTCAGCCGACTCGAACGACATACCATCCTCGATCGTGCCCGACAGTTGCTGGCGGACCGCCTCGAGACCTTTGCCCAACTCATCACTGCCGAATCCGGCCTCTGCCTCCGCGAAACGCGCTACGAAATCGGGCGTTCCCTCGATGTCCTCCGCTTCGCCGCCATGGAAGCCCTTCGCGACGACGGACAGACTTTCGCCGCCGATGTCTCGCCCAACGGCCGGCCTCGAAAGATCTTCACTACCCGCGACCCCGTCGCCTGTGCCGCGGCCATCACACCTTTCAACCACCCGCTCAACCAGGTGACCCACAAAGTGGCCCCGGCCCTCGCCGCCGGCACCCCCCTGATCCTCAAACCCTCGGAGAAAACCCCGCTCACCGCGCTCCGCTTCGCCGCGTTGCTTTACGAAGCCGGACTACCCGGACCCATGCTCAGCGTTCTCGTCGGCCCCACCCCGGATGTCGCCGAACTCCTGGTCAAGGATCCCCGCGTCGAAGTAGTCTGTTTCACCGGCAGCGTCGCCGTCGGCAAACGATTGCCCGCCCTCGCCGGCTACAAACGGCTCGTGCTCGAACTCGGCGGCAACGATCCCTTGATCGTCCTCGAAGACGCCGACCTCGACGTTGCCGCCCATTTGGCCGCCGAAGGCAGCTTCCGCAACTCCGGCCAACGCTGCACCGCCGTCAAACGCATCCTGGTCCATACCCGGATCGCCGACGCCTTCATCCCTCGGCTAGTGGCCAAAACCGCCGAATACCGCTGCGGCAACCCCGCGGATCCCGAGACCCGTGTGGGCACCGTCATCGACGAACCCGCCGCCATCCAACTCATGGCGGTGCTCCATGAAGCCATCATCGACGGCGCGCGGGTCCTCACCGGTGGCAAACGTCGCGGCGCACTCTTCGAACCCACGGTGGTCACCGAGGTGCCCCGTCATTCCCGCCTGATTCGCGAGGAAACCTTCGGCCCGATCGCGCCCGTGGTGCGGACTGACGACCTGGACGACGCCATCGCGCTCGCCAACGACACTCCCTATGGCCTCAGCTCCGGCGTTGTCACCCAACGCCTCGACCATGCTCTCGCCTGCGTCAAACACCTTCGCTGCGGCACGGTCAACATCAATGAAGTGCCCGGGTTCCGCACCGAGAACTCCCCCTTCGGCGGCATCAAAGACAGCGGCCTCGGCATCAAGGAAGGCGTCATCGAAGCCGTCCGCAATTTCTCAACCGTCAAAACCTTCTCGTTGCCCTGGTGAAATGGTGACACTTCCTGACGCCGAAATCGTTCGCGGCGGACCGGGCGCCACGGCCCGCGGACCGCGGCTGTGTCGCAGACCAGCCGCAGCAACCTCCGCACGGTCGAACGGTCTCGAACCAGCAATGGATCCTCATGCTCACCCCTGAAAACCCCAGCCTCGCCCCCCTCCAATCCGAGGGCGATCTCAACGTCTCGCCCCACCGCGCCGGATGGGCCGAAACCCACCTGGACGACGCCACCCGTCGCGCGCTCGAGGAGGACTCGCGCTGGTTCATTCACCAGTCCCTCTCCACTCCCTGTCTGAATGTCCTCCACGGTTGCCAGGGCGCTTCCCTCGAGGACGCCCAGGGCCGTCAACTCCTCGATTTCCACGGTAACAATGTTCACCAGGTCGGCTTCGGCCATTCCCGCGTCATCGAAGCCATCACCCGCCAACTGCGCGAACTCTCCTTCTGCCCCCGCCGTTACACCAACCTCCCTGCCATCCAACTCGCCAAACGCCTCGCCCAACTGGCTCCCGGCAATCTGAACCGCGTCCTGTTCGCTCCCGGCGGCACCACCGCCATCGGCATGGCCCTCAAACTCGCCCGCGTCGTCACCGGCCGATTCAAGACCATCTCCTGGTGGGACTCGTTCCATGGCGCCTCGCTCGACGCCGTCTCCGTCGGCGGCGAATCCATCTTCCGTTCCCACATAGGCCCGCTCCTGCCCGGCGCCGAGCATGTCCCGCCACCCGAACCCCGCCGCTGCCCCTTCCGCTGCGGCTCGACCTGTAACCTCGCTTGCGCCGATTACCTCGAATACGTCCTCGACAAAGAACAGGACGTCGCCGCCGTCATCGCCGAACCGGTCCGTTGCACCCCCGCTATTCCGCCGCGCGATTACTGGAAGCAAATCCGGGCCGCCTGCGACCGCCACGGCACTTTGCTCATCTTCGACGAAATCCCGCTCGGCCTCGGCCGCACCGGCCGCACCTTCGCCTGCGAACATTACGAAGTCGTCCCCGACATGCTTGTCATCGGCAAAGGACTCGGGGGCGGTATCCTCCCCCTCGCCGCCCTCATCGCTCGCGACGACTTCGCCACCGCCGCCGCCGAACGCGCCCTCGGCCATTACACCCACGAGAAGAATCCCGTCCTCTGCGCCGCCGGCCTCGCCACGCTCGATATCCTCGAATCCGAGAACCTGCCCGCCCGCGCCCAATCCCTCGGGGCCATCGCCCTGCGGCGCCTGGCCGAACTCGCAGACCGGCACCCGTGCATCGGCGATATCCGCGGACTCGGCCTCCTGCTCGGGCTCGAGATCGTCCGTGATCGCCAGTCCATGAAACCCGACTCCGACCTCGCCGAACGGATCATGTACGATGCCCTCCGCCGCGGCCTCAACTTCAAAGTCACCATGGGCAACCGCATCACCCTCACTCCCGCCCTTACCATCACCGAAGCCGAACTCCTCCGCGGCCTCGACCTCCTCGACCAATCCCTCAGCGCCACCGCGCCCGAGCCCGCCTGAGCCCCCGCGGCCCCCATTCCCATCCCCACTCCTCTCCGCTACTCTCCCTCGTCCTCCTGCGATCTCTCCGCCCCGGCGCGACACCGCGCGCCGATTCCCTCGACGCATGGCCTCCCACGTTCGCGCCGTGCCATGGACCTTTAGAGCGGTTTAAATAATAGTGTAGCCATTTCGCGGTGCCTTTGGTAGCGT
>JAHDYP010000181.1 GCA_023383055.1 Verrucomicrobiota bacterium
GCAGGATGATGTTCGCCGAGGGCGGCATGGTCCAGACCCAGCCCCCGGTGCGGCCAAACCGGCCGAGAACGAGCCCCACAATGAGCGGCCCGCCGGCGACGCCAAGAGAGAGCGAACCCAGCCCGGGGATCGGGATCGGAAGCACGCCGAGGAGCACGCCGAGCGCCATGCCGACGCCGAGCGAGACGTAGCTGAACTCGGTGGTCCCCTTGATCGAATCGCCAAAATGCTTGCGTGCGGCGTCTCGATGCTCGCGGCTGAGCATGATTCCGACGCGGTCGCCAAACTCAAGCAGGAGCTCGGGGCGCGGAAGGAGGTCGGCGTCCCCGCGACGCACGTGCATGACGGAGAACTCCGGCACGCCCGGAATCCGAAGGTCGGCCAGGGAAACGCCGACCACCGCCGGCCTGGAGACAAAAAGACGAAAATAGTCGAGGTCCCCGCGATCCGCGGTGATCTGCCCGGCAGCGGCCTCCCCGATAAGCAGCCGTGCGCCCTCGATCGCCTCTTCGGACTCGCCCGTCAGGGCCACGACGTCATTGTCTGCGAGAACGATGTGTGGCGCAGGGACCCGGTTCTGGTTTCCGGTCCGGACGGCGAAGATCCGGACGCCGGCCGGCAGCTGGGCGCTGACCTCGGGCAGAGGCCGGCCGATGACGCGCGGATTACGCACCACGACCTCGCGATGATCGAGACCGGCGGCGGCGGGAGTCATCACCTTCCGCTTGATCCAGAGATTGGCGAAATACATGCAGAGGATCGGGGCGATGAAACCGAAGGGGTAGGCCACGCTGTAGCCGAGGGCCGGGTCGTTGCTGCCGACGGCGCTGATGGCCGCCTGCAGCGCGGGCGTGCTGGTCAGCGCACCGCAGAAGAGTCCGGCGGCGGCCGAGGGCGTGACCGAGAATGCGGCCCAGGCGACCCAGCAGACCCCGATCCCCGCGATGTGCGAGAGCAGCACCAGGCCGTTTACCTTCAGCCCGAAGGGGCTGGTCACGCCGGCGAAAAACTGCTTCCCATACTGAATTCCAATACCATAGACGAACAGTACCAGGCCGAGCGAGCCGACCAGCGCGGGGGGGGCGGCTTTGGGCGCGAGCATCCCTGCCGCCAGGCCGACGAAAAGCACCGCGCCGGCACCCAAGGCAAAGCCGCGAACGTTCACTCCGCCGAGCGCGTAACCCAACCCGATGACAAGAAAGAGCGAGAGCAACGACTGCTGTTCGAGAAAGGTTCTGATGGTTTCCATAATGGTTAGTCTGTGCGTATCGTGCCGGGGAGCGATCGGGATTCCTGACGTTCGTCGTTCTGGGCCGGCCTGCCACCTACGCCTTGAACATCACTGACATCCGCCATGGCCCGGTCTTCGGCCTCGGCGAAGAATCGTTTGGAGGAACGATTCAGGAGGTCCAGCTCCAGCCGAAGCACGGCGGCGCGCTTCTGCGGCAAAGTCTGAATCAGGCTTTCCAGCATGGCCCGCAACCGACGGGCCACCTGGATGCTCGTGCCGCCAAATTGACGGATCTCCGTGACCGCCAGGTAAACGAAGTCTTCCCAGTCGGGCGTTCGGTAGAGGAGCCGAACCGTGCCCCGGGCGTCTTCCGCGCGTCCCGTATCCAAGTCGCGGCCGCCAGTCAGGCGGAGCAGATGCTGAATCTGATCAATGGCTAGAACCGCCGTGGTCGGGTCGTTGATCGCCGGGGAAAGGCCTTTCGAGGCGATGTCCACCATGATCCGGAAAGCAAAGGACGGGTCTTGGCGCAGGGTCCGTTCGGAACCTACGGCCACCGATTGGTAAAGCGCTGCTGCGTCTGGCGGTGCTCCGTCGCCGAAGATTCGGAACAGGGGTTGATCGGCCGCCACGAAATCGCCCACTTGCGGCACCATCTCAATTACGCAGTCGCTACGCTGGGCCAGAGAGACGAGTCCTTCCAGGTCAAAGGCGAGGACGACCCCTTCTCGGAGGTTAAGGATGGTAGCTCGGGGTTCCTCGTTCAGCACTTTGGCTGGTGGCGGTGTGGTGCGCTGCGACTCGGTGAGGCACCGGGGATAGATGCCCTGGATCACTTCGCGCCCCAAGCGGGCTACCGACCGCAAAGCCCCGCTCGGTCGGAGCGCCGCGCATACGCGGTCCACCAGGTAGAAAAAAACGCCCAAGCTCACCAGACAACTGTAAACGGCGGCGTGGGCGGTGAGGGGTGGGACGCCGCCTTTGATTCGGACCAACGCCGCCAGCGTGAAGGTAAAGGTGAAGACAAATAGCGTCAGGGAGAGCTTCATGAAGGGGTTCTGCAACACCAGGCCAATGACGCGGGGCGTGAGTTGGGCGCTGGCGAGCTGCACCGTGATCAGGAGGGCAGAACAGACAAAGACGATGAGCGTGAACATCGCCGAGGCCAGGGTTCCCAGCAGCGTCAGCGTGGTGGATGGATCGAACGCGGATTCCCAACCCATCGCCGTTTCGATCCGGTGGAGGACCCGAACGGTCCCCAGGGCCACGACCATGCCCAGTACCGGAAGAATCCAGATCGACCTTCGGAAGTAATCGGAAAGACGATATCGCTGCAGCCAGGTCATAGAGGTGTCGCGAGTCGGGGTGTTGGCAATGTTTCTTGGAACAGCCGTTTAGTGCGCGCGCGGCGGCAACAGGTAAAGTGTCATGGCAAAGACCAGATAGACCATCAGCACCAATACCCCCACAAACCACGCCGACCGACCGCTGTTCGTAACCAGGCAGGCGGTGAGGGTAGCGATAAGCATCATCACCACGGCGCCCGGCCAGAATTGCAGGTCCATGGGCGACGGGCCGATGAAATAGCTCAGGAGCACCAGCACCGGCGCTACGAAAAGCGCGATTTGGGACGCGCTGCCCAGGGCGATGCCCACGCTCAGGTCCAGCCGGTTCTTGCGCGCGCCGGAAAACGCCGAGGTCATTTCCGCCGCGCCGCCCACGAGCGCCACGACGATAAATCCCACGAACGCCGGAGTCATCCCGAACGTCTCCGCCGCCTTCTGCACCGACTCGACAAACACTTCGCTCACCAGCGCGACCAGCACGGTGACGCCGGCGAGGGTGGCCAGGGCCAGGCCGATGGGCCATGGCGCCTCACCAGCCTCGCCGGATTCCACGCTGGCGAACAGCTCGCGGTGGGTTTTCAGCGAGAACAGCATGCCCAACCCGTAGGCCACCATGAGCAGCACCGCCAGGCCCAGGCTCAACTTCTGGGTGAAGGCAGCGCCCGTCTCGGCATCGGCCTGGGAGACCGCCGAAGGAATCAACAGCGCGATAGTGGCCAGAAAGAGCAGGCCGGCCTGCACGCGGGCGCCAACGCGGTTGTATTCCTGCACGTGGTGCTTGAGCCCGCCGAGGAGAAAGGACGCCCCCAGCATGAACAGAGTATTGGTGACAATGGCGCCCGCCACGGAGGCCTTCACCAGCATATACTCCCCGGCACGCAGAGCCGAGAGCGCGATGATCAGTTCCGTCAGATTCCCCAACGTGGCGTTCAGCAGCCCGCCCACGGCATCACCGGTTTTGGCCGCCACGGATTCGGTGGCATGACTGAGCAACGCGGCCAAGGGTATGATCGCCAGGACGGACAACACGAAGAGCAGCGTAGGCGACGCGTGCCAGAGCTTCTCCGCGGCAAACACGACCGGA
Source organism: Verrucomicrobiota bacterium (assembly GCA_023383055.1). Classification (GTDB taxonomy): domain Bacteria; phylum Verrucomicrobiota; class Verrucomicrobiia; order Limisphaerales; family JAHDYP01; genus JAHDYP01. The sequence goes on from JAHDYP010000181.1 coordinate 3,662, forward strand.
ACGAGGGCCAGCAGCCAAAGCAGCGGATTGTGCCGGATCTCGTGGAATAGGTGTTTCATGGGGTGTTGGACTTGGGGGACAACCGTGACGAGTAGATTCGCGTGACCAACGCGAAGAAGAGCCCGGCGGAAAGTCCGCACATGAGGATGCCGGTCAATCCCTCGACCGGGCCCAGGATGCGCCACGGCTTCGCCAGCACCAGATCGCCATAGCCGATCGTCGTGTAGGTGACACCGGAAAAATAGAACGCCGCTTCAGCATCGGGCAGGCATCCCTTCCACCAATAGAAGAGCGCCCAAACGGTGATCTCCATCACATGCATGAGGATCAACCACCACGTCACGCGGACGAGCAGCCAGGCGATCGGCCAAGGTTGTGTGGGCGGTGCGGCCTGCGATTTCATGAAGGACCGCAGCACCAGGGCAAACCCCGCGGCATGCACGGCCACGGTGAGAGCCACCAGTGTCGCAGTGATGAAGATGATCGAAAGCACAGTTAGAATGGCCCGGCGCCAGGCGGTGGTGGTGGTGGTGGGCTTGAGGATGTCGAAGAATTCAAGTTGGGGTGTCGTCGTCGTGTCTCTGGATGGATCTGCCGGGTTACGTTTGCGTCCCGCCGCCGCTGCGGCCAAACGCCTCGTCAATGATCGCCCGCAAACGCGCGAGGCTTTCGGGCGAAGGAGGTTCGAAATCCTGCATTTCGTAGACCTTGCCCAGAAATCCATATTTGCTTTCGCCGAAGCGCATGTAGGGCAGGAGTCCGTAATCCACCACGTTTTTGTGGGGTTTGATGAACTCCAGGGTTGCCCGAATGTGTTCTTCGTCGTCGTTCACACCCGGGATGAGCGGGGTTCGGGCGATGAACGTTTTGTCGGGAAAGGCCTCGTAGGCCCGTTTGAGGTTCTCGCGGATGCGCGTGTTGTCCACGCCCGTCCACTTCCTGTGGCGCTCCGGAAGAGTCAGCTTGATGTCGTGGAGCACAGTATCCACGTGCGGCAGGACTTTCTCGACGTGCGACCACGGGACGTTGAAGGCGGTCTCGATCGCGGTGTTGATCCCTCGCTGGTGGGCGCCGGCCAACAATGCCGCGGCGAAATCGGCTTGGAGCTGGCACTCGCCGCCGCTGAGGGTGATGCCGCCCCCGGATTCGCGATAGAAACTGCTGTCCTGCTCCACCTCGTCGAGCACCTGATCCACGGTCATCTCCTGGCCGAAAAGGTAAAGCGCCTGCGGCGGGCAAACGGGCACACACTTGCCGCAGTTCGTGCACAGGTCCCAATTGACCCGCACCTTCGTATCGGAATCGACATTGAAGATGGCGAACTCCGGGCATTCCTTGAGGCAAAAGCCGCACTGGTCCTTGCCGATGCACTTGCGGAGATTGTAGGCCAGTTCGGGCTTGGGTTGGATGCTTTCGGGATTGCTGCACCATTTGCAGCGCAGCGTGCAACCCTTCAGGAAAACGGTTGTCCGCATTCCCGGGCCGTCGTGCGTCGAGAAATGCTGGATGTTCAGGACAATGCCCTTCGGTGCCCCGGTGTTGGCAGGAGAGTTGGCCATAGTATCTCCTCAGTTTCCCAGCGCGATACCCAGCGAGCGCGCAATCTGGATGAATAAACTGCTGGCGGGCACGGTCCGCACCTGGTTAATGGCCTCGGCCAGGGGCACGAATTTCAGATCCGGCGGCTGGAAAGCCACCATCACGCCGCTTCGATCCTCATCGAGTGCGCGCACAGCTCCGGCGCCATAGCCGAGCCCAAGTTGCCGATCCACGGCTGTAGGCGGTCCGCCTTTGACCAACGGACCCAGGACGAGCGGATAAGTCGCCTGATCGGTCAACCGCTGAAGTTGGCGGGCCACGGCCTGGGCGGCACGCCCGGAGCGTTCGATGACGTGCGAGCCTCCCTCCCCGGTGGCCCCGGGAGAAAGCGAAGCCTTGAGTGAGTCCGGCGCGACCGCCTCTCCGATGGTTTCCTGTCCATCTCGCGGCATGGCGCCCTCAGCTACCACCACCAGGCCGGAGGCGCGTCCGGCCTGGTGTTTCTCCTGTAACCTCGAGGCGACCTTTTGGAGATCGTAGGGAATCTCCGGGATCAACACCGCATCGGCGCACACGGCGATGCCGGCTTGCAGGGCCAGCCAACCGGCGTGCTCTCCCAGGACTTCGACCACGCCAATCTTCTGCGCCGATTGCGCCGCCTGCCGGACGCGCTCGAGCATCTCCACCGCAAAGCTCAGGGCACTGTTGAATCCGAACGAGAGTTGAGTCACGGCGACGTCGTTTTCGACCGAAGTCGGCACGCAGACCGTGCGCAGCCCTTGCCGGTGCAGCCGGAACAGGATGCTCAACGCTTGCGGGCCGACGATGGGTATCACCGCGTCAATCTTTTCGGCGGCAATGTTGGCAATCAACTCACCCGAACGGTCCACCTCTTCGACCATGTTTTCGGTGTTCACCTGCCGCACGCGAAAAGGATCCGTGCGGGTGGCGTTGCCGAGGATCGCACCGCCGCTGGCGGAGCAGTTCTCGAGCAGTTGCGGAGTGAGTGTGAGCAGACCGCCCCCGGGGTAGCGTTCCGGAAAGAGCAAGCCATCGAAGCCATCGCGGATGCCGACGACTTCCCACCCGAGTTCGTGCGCGGCCAGGACCGTGCCGGTGATGACGGCATTCAGCCCGGGCACATAGTTCCCGCCGCAGTTGATAGCGATGCGTTTCATGGTCTTTGGCATGACTCAATTCCTTGGCTGATTACGTCGCATTTGCCGGAGCGCAAAACCTTCTGAGGAGCGCCGCCGCGGCGAACCCGGAGAGAATGGCCCCCAGGAAGATCGCGAGGATGCACATCGTGATCGCGCCCTGAGGCGCGCCGGCCACACCCATTAAGGTGGCAAGCGCGGGGCCGACGTTGCGCGTGCAGATGCCGAGGACCATGGGGGCTTTCTGGTCATAGGAAAGTCCGAATCCGAGCAGATACGATCCGGTTCCCAGCAGCGCGTAAAACAGGATCTGGCTGGCGATCGCATAGGTCCCCACCGCGCTGAAGATCTCGCCCCGGTAAACCCATAGCAGGACGGCACACAGGATGAGGGTGTTCAGGCCCGTCACCCGCTTGACGATGGGAGCGGCCTTCTCCGCCGTCGTCTCGGCGGCGCGCCGGATCGCCGCTCCGATGACCAGGGGCAGCGCGATGAACAACAGGAGCGGTTTGGCGATGGTCCAGGGATCCGCCGTGAATCCCTCCGCCAACCACGGCACCATGAACGGCATCAGGACGACGGTTCCAGCATAGGCCAGCAACATGAAAGCCGACATATACGCCAGGCTCCCGCCTGACTTTCTCATCATCACCGGGATCGCCGGGGAGCACGGCGCCATTCCCAGTAACACCAGGCCGAGGGCGTACGGTTCAGCCAAAGGGATGATCTTCGTGAGCAGGACGGCCAGGACGGGACCCAGCACAAAACACCACAGCAACGTCAGTATCACGAAACGCGCGTTGCGGAGGGCGGCGAGAGCTTCCGGAACCTTGAGCCTGAGCCCCACCTCCAGGAGGTTGCCCACCATGAATATCACGATGGTGATTGATTGGATCTTGGCGAGAACTTGTTCCATGTTTTACCCTGTGAGGTGATTTCGGACTGCGTCTCAACGCAATAACTTGATTTCCCCCGGACGCCACGTCTTGTCGAACCAGGGTTCGAGAGCGCCGTAAAGACGGAGCATCGTAAACCAGCCCTTCCCGGGAACAGTCTGTATCCAGTTGCTTTCCTTGCCGGGCGGGGCCTCCGGCCCGAAGTACACGTCTACGGATCCGTCCGCGTTTGCCTGCACGGTCCCGGATTCACTGGTCAGCGCCGTGTCGCGCTGATCGGTCTGCAACACCGAGCGCGTCTGCGTGTCGTAGGGAATCAACGACCAGAAATTATTGACCGGGATATTAGGTGGCAGATGAAGAGAATAGGTCTTTCCACCATCAAGGTAGTTGCCTTCCGCGTCCACTGTGACCATCGCATACTGCGACCCGCCGCCGATGATCTTCACGGCCATTGCCGGAGAAATCCCGCTCGCGAAAAAGAAGAAACCCGCGCGCGCATCAAGCAGTCGGGCGTTGTTCCGGATGAACTCATGGCTGCCGCCGACGAAGGGTTCGGTCCACGACGATTCGCCCGGGTAGAAGTAGCTGGCGGCGTCCCGTGGGCGGAAGGTGAGCGCGCGAGCGGTGGCGTTTCCGATTGCCGCCGCATCGGTGAGGATCTTCTTCATTCGTGCGTCCGGCGCGAAAGGCTGGCCCTTCACGATGCCGATCGCCGCGAGCTGCCCAAGGATCTCGGGGTCGGCTGCATCGACGGGCTCCTCCTGGATGACAGTGTTGATCTCCTTAAAGAAGTTGAAGTCGGTCGAGTGGATCGTGTTGAAGTACAGACCGGAGCCATTGATGAACTTCATGGCGGGTGGGTCGGTCTTTCGAGAGAGCGGGTAGACCTTGAACTGTTCTCTGAGGGTCTTCACCGCCGGACCCAGGTCACCCTTTACCGCGAAACCGCGCAAGCCATACCACACGTGGTAGGTGTGGGATCGTGCCACAAAGTAGTCCTCAGGCACTGGGCCGTCGTAACCCGGTGGCAGGAAGAGGTATTTCCCGCCTTTGCCCTTGTCCGGGCCGGCAAGGCCCAGGTCCACGATGTAGCGCATCCACAGATCGTCAGCAAGGCCGAGCACGCCCGGTGGCACTTCGACGACGACGGGACCGTCCTTCAGATTCAAGAATGCCCAGAGCGTCGCCGTCTGAGTGTTGGGGGTGAGCAGCAGCGTCCTGGCATCCACGCGATTCTCGTGGATGACCGCCGAGAACATATCGCAACCCACACTCTTCAATCCTTCGATGTTGGCGAGGGCGGATGCCGCTGACATCGTATTGAGGAAGACGTCCACTCCGCGTATCAGATCGAGGTTGTCGTAGACCTTACGCACGGTGTCCGCGTCTGGAAGACCGTCGAAGAACCTCAAAGTACCGAGCGAGCTGTCAACCGCGTCCGGCGTGGTGATGGACGCCGGAATGTCCGTTCTCAACTTAGGCGCACTCACAGTTAATCCTCTTGTATCGGGCGTAGTCTTCAGTGGTGCCTCGACCTGTGCGGCACTTGCGGCCAGCACGCAAGCGCGCGCGCCCCAACTCAGGCTTGCCATGCACCTGACATTCACTTTCTTTGGGCTGGGCATGGGACATTGCTCAGGTTTGCTGGATCACCTTTTCGGTTCCTGCAATCATCTCGGCCTGCTGCTCGGGCACCGGCAATATAGGAACTGACCGTTGAAATGACTTCTTACTGCTAAAGTATGGATTCCTGCCATTGGCGTGATCGGTGACATCACGAACTTCCCGGACTTCCGGGACGCCCTGCCGGATGGAGGTCTCGATGCCTTGCTTCATGGTGGAATCCGCCATGCTGCATCCCTGGCAGCCGCCGGTGAGTTCGAGAAAAGCGATTCCATCCATCACCTCGATCAAAGCGACCGAACCGCCATGCATGGCCAATGACGGATTGACCTGCTCCGCGAGAACCTGCTGGATTCTCGAAGCAATGCGGCCATCCGGCGTATCCAGCTTTCGCAAGGGTGCCAGCACCTTCAACTCGCTGCCGATCAATCGAAACACAAAATCAATGGTTGCCCCGTCGAGATAGGAGGCGCTGCTCGGCGCGATGTAGAGATCGAGCCCATCGAAGGACTGGATGACATCCGTCGGGGATTCCGGTTCCTCCGCCGGTACGAATCTCATGGCGAAATCCGCCCGCAGTGGTGAACGCGGGGTCGCAGTCACCCGGAACCCCTTGACCGGAAGCCCCAGGTTTTCACGCATCTCGGAAATATACTTCAGGGCGTTCTCGGTGATGATGATGGTGGGGGCGTTGGGGGACGATCTTCCGTTTTCAGGATGTCTGGGTGTCTGTCCCCAGGCGGTGACATCCGATTCCGCACGGGTGCCGGTGTTGGTCTTTCGTAAATTGCTCATCCTGCAAATTCCAGGATCCGGTGAGGTTCGAGCCGCGGTGTTTCAGGCGTTCGCATTCGTTCCTCGTTTGCCGCTGCCATTTTCATATTGATCAAATCTGCTTCCGACACGATGGGACCAGGATCCAATCTCAACGCGCCTCCATAGGCATCTTTCGCATCATGCTTGAAAACCGGAATCCCCTTCGGGCCTCCCTCGTATGGCAGCCTCCGCAAGGCCTCTCGGATAGCGATACGAAGAGTCACCTCAACGGGCAACGCTCGGAAAAGCGTGCGAAACACGTGACTAATATATTGATGAACCAGGACCCTATGATTTCTCTGAGTCCACTCCGGGGAGTTCACCTTTCTCTCGAGACATTCAATAAGACGGCCGACCATCCGTTCCACTTCCGGCCTCAGGGGAATATGTCGCCATGATCCCAAGACACGGTCAGGCTGCTGGATTTCCAGCGTTTTGGTATGGATCCACCTGACGCGCTTACGCGAATTCTGGTCCCCCCGCCGCATGACCTGGAGGACCTCGATGCAAGGAGTCTCGACCTCATCGGTCTGGACGATCACAATATCCCCGGGTTCCAAGTTGGCAACAAGCCGGTCGAGTTCACGGTCCTGTTCGTCTTGCGGGTAGTGGTTCAGAACATTTCCCAGGAACAGGATGTTCTGCCTGCCGATGATTCGTTGTGGAACATCCGTCATCTGCAAGGTGATCCCAAATTCCGCGAGACCGGCCTGCAGAGGATTCTTCTCCATCCTGTACCCGTCCCAGGAAGGCCCAGGCTGGCTTGGGTCGCGATCGCGCTTTCTTTCCAAATCAATTCTCGCCTCGATCTCCGCCACCTCGGGCGCCAACGTCTCATCCAGCTTTGGGTCCGAAAACTCAACTTGTTCACCGGAGTACATGAACTTCCGGCCCATGAAATACGCCTCCCACACCTCGTTCCCATGCAGATTGTAAGAATAGGCGACCGAGGAGACCTTGCCATTACCATCGACCACAAAATGCCAGTCCTTGACCTCACACGTAGCCCCCTTGGAAGAAAAAATCCCGGATAAGCACCCACGGATTTCCTGCGCCCTATCTCCCAAGAGCGTGACGTTCGCGTAAGGCACCGCCTCAACGCGTTCTGTGGCCACATAATTCACCTCCAAACCGAGGTCGTGCGCCAAAAGTGATTTCAAGGCAGTGGCAACCCGGGCACGGGATACGCCGACATCAATGAACGCAAACTCAGGGTTCAACAGCGGCGGTCCGTCCCGGTCAGGATCTTGAGGATTCTGGAGATCCCACAGAAGGCTCCCGATCCCAACATTCCTGTCAGGGATGACGTTGGTATCGACAAAGGGGACCGCGGTTTGAGGGTTCATGGCTGAATCAGCTTGGGGTTTCTGCCGATCATCCGCGGATGCCTTATGGTATCTGCCAGGAATCGGGTGGATTCGAGCGCCCCCGGCGACCCGGGGGCACTCGGTGAAACTCCAGACGGCAGCGCGCTGTTAGTCGACCATCGGGCGATCACCCTGATACAGCGGGCGCTCCTTTTCGCTCTCTAGCCGCTCCTTGCGCGGTTTGCTCCAGTATTCCCAGCGCGCGGTCGGCGTGAACACGCCGGTGACTGCCGCGTTGACGAGGGCTTCCGGGTTGCCATAGATCCACTTCGGTCCAAAGCCGCCGCCCAGCTTCACGTACTTGAAGCTGTCGGTGGCGATGACAGTGTTCTTGGGGTAGTGCCGGATCGGTGACATGGCGATGCAGGTCTGGTGGAAGATGTGACCGCCGGCATCCTCGATGGTCTTGGTATCGCCGTAGTGCTGGGCCATGTAGTAAGTGGGCGTGTCGGTCTGCACCCACAGCTTCACTCCCTCCTTCACTTTCTTCCCCTTGACCAGGCGCGCAACCTCGCGGACCTCATCCCAGGTCGCGTGCGGACAGCCGAAGATAACGATGTCCACTGGCTTTGCCTTTTCAGGGCCAGGCGCCGGTGAGAGGGCGTTGAGGTGGCGGTACATCTCGATGACGTCTTCCATGGTGACCACGAACCGCTCGGGGTTCTTCGGCATATTGCCCTTGAACGCGGCTTCGAGCGTCGGGGATTCCGGTGTATAGCCCATCAGGTGGAGCATCGGGTCATTCATGCCGGGCGAGGCGCACGAGATCAGGTTCTTGGTAGCGCCCGGTCCCATCTTTTTGGGCAGGTTCAGCACGGCCATGATCCGGTTGCCCGCCTTTTCGGCGATGCAGGCGCCCAAGGCACCCCAATCGGCCATTCCCTTGATGTTGTCGCGGACCTCGTCAGTCAGTTCCACGATGCACTTGGCCGCACGATTCTCATCGAGGTGGCTGCCATACTTGGGCAGGCAGCCGGTGTAGGCGCAGTAGATCGTGTTGATGGCGGCTTCCCGGTTGGTCCGGGCGCCAAGGATGGTGTTGATATAACATGCTGCGCTGGACTCGGAGCTGGCGGCGTATTCGCCCATCTTGGGGATACGGGTGTTGAGGTAGGGGTTGCACGAGAGCCAGGGGAGCCAGCCATGCTCCATGAGCTTGTCGTAGCCCGCCTGGAAGCCGGCAACCATTTCCTTGTCCAGCTTGAAGCTGCCTTTGCCGGGAATCTCGAAGTTCCAGGGTTTGCCGTTCGGCGGTCCCTTGATCTCGTGGGCCTTGTCCAACTGCATCATGTAAGGATCGTTTCCGCACTCGGTGCCGGATTCGTCGTGGACGTGCGCGTCTTTCATCGCGAAGATCGGATCGTAGAGCGGGCTGTGTCCCAGGTCGTATTCATTGAGCTTCTTCAATCTCTCCGGCTCCATACGATCCTTCACATAGATGGGGCAGCAGTTGAGCGTGAGGACAAGGTCCACCATTTCCGTGGCCTCGACCGCTTTGCCGAAGTCCAATAGTTTGTCCATGCAAAACTGCTTGGCTTCACCATGCTTACCATCCAGCATTTCCTGCTGGTATGTCGTAAGTTTCATTTTCGCTTTCATTGTTTTCGTTCCTATTTGTGGCTTTAAATTCGCAATTCGCTGGAACAGATCATCCTTTGCGGGTAATGGTCACCGTCGCTTTCTCGCCGACTTCGGGCGCATCGATTTCAACCCAGTCGCCGTCCTTGATGGTCGTGATCGGATCCTGGTCCAGTTTGTCCACGGCGGGAATCTCACCGGCAATGGCACCGTTGATATCGATATAATGAACCTCCTGGCAGATGAGGCCTGCGGGGCCATGGTTGGAGACCTTGCACTTGTAGTACAGGCTGAAGGCGCCGCTGGTGGAGCCGGCTGTCGTGGGATAGACGAAGATCTTGCCGGTGACGATTTTGCCTTTCGTGTCGGCGCCCGGTGCCATAACCATTCCATCCTCGTTGCCGACGTGGTTGAACGCCCATCCGATCCGTTGGCGATTCACCAGGGCTTCTCCCGCGGCCTTGCCTTTCGATCGGGCAATGCCGGTTAGTACGATTTTCTTTTCCATATATTTCCGCTTGTTTCTTGTTTAGCGCCGGTCTCTTGGGCCGGAAACGCGGTGCGGGTTTATTTCCCGGTGACAGTGCCGCCGGGAGCCCTTAAATCTTCCTTCAATAGGCTTGGCCACTTAATCGGATGCAGGTTCCTGGTCGGCTCGGTTCATAGCTCCTCGGTCCGAGCGATGATCTCCGCCTGCTGTGAGGGGGACAGGTCAGTAAAGTACGCGCAGTAACCGGCAACCCGCACGACGAGATCGCGGTATTTCTCCGGGTTCTTCTGCGCCTCCAGCAGGGACTGTCGATTGAGGATATTGAACTGGATATGCGCATGCTTCTGCGCGCTCCAGGCGCGGATAAGCTGCATCAGCCGACGTGTTCCTTCCTCGCCGGCAACGTTCGCGGGCGCCATCTTCATGTTGAGCAGGTCCTCACGATGCGTCCTGTAAATGTGGCAGGTCGCCCGCGCGATGGACTGCAGGGTCACCGTGGGCCCCTTGGTGTCACAGCCGTGCGAGGGAACGATGCCGTCGGAGAGATATTCTCCGGCCGGCCGGCCGTTCGGTGTCGCCATGGTTACCTTGCCGCAGGGATTGTGGAAAGTGATCGGAATGATGCGGATGTTGGCGCTCTGGCCATGCGGCCTGGGATGCCTGTGGGTATACTCCATCACGGTGCGCTGGATGTGGTAGCCGATGGTGTCCACCCACTCGATGCCATTGCCGTACTTGGGTGC
>JAHDYP010000182.1 GCA_023383055.1 Verrucomicrobiota bacterium
CGCGCGGTATGGCCGGCGATCAAGGAGCATTTGAAGCCCGGCGACGCTCTTTATTTTTCGCATGGATTTTCGATTGCCTACAGCAAGCGGACCAAAGTGATTCCGCCGGCCGACGTCGATGTGATCATGGTGGCGCCGAAGGGGTCCGGGACGTCGGTGCGCCGCAATTTCCTGACGGGCGCGGGCATCAACTCCAGTTACGCGGTGCACCAGGACGCGACGGGTCGGGCGGAAGAACGTTGTCTGGCGGTGGGGATTGGGATTGGGTCGGGCTATCTGTTCCCGACGACGTTCGAGCATGAAGTGTTCAGCGATCTGACGGGTGAGCGCGGGGTGCTGATGGGGGCCTTGGCGGGGATCATGGAGGCGCAGTACGACGTGCTGCGGCAGCAGGGGCACAGTCCGAGCGAGGCGTTCAACGAAACCGTCGAGGAACTGACGCAGAGCCTGATCCGCCTGGTGGACGAGAACGGCATGGATTGGATGTATTCGAACTGTTCCGCCACGGCGCAGCGCGGCGCCCTGGATTGGAAGCCGAAGTTCAAGCAGGCCGTGCTGCCGGTGTTCCGCCAGTTGTATCAGCGGGTGAAGACCGGCAAGGAATGCGCCCGGGTGCTGTCGGCTTGCGGCAAACCCAATTATCAGGAGCAGTTGACCAAGGAACTCAACGCGATCGGCAATTCGGAGATGTGGCAGGCCGGCAAGGCGGTCAGGGCACTGCGGCCGAAGACGCCCGCGCGGGAGATTTCCAAGGCGACCAAGGGCGTCGCGGGCCGGGCGCGGAACTGAACCGCGGGTCGAAACCGGAGCTTCGGACTGGTGTTCAACAGAGGTATGAGCTACGGTTTGCCCATGAAACGGCGGTGTTGGATGGGGGTATTGGCGGCAGGGCTGGGGCTGGCGGTCGGCAGCCAGGCCGAGGTTCGATTGCCCGCGGATTCGCCGTTTCAGGTGATTCTGGTTCGGAATCCTTTCGGGCTGCGACCGCCGCCGACCAACGTGGTGGTGGTTCCAACCTCGGCGCCGCCGGTACAAGTGAACGTGAATCTCTCCGGCATCACTTACGTCGGGGGCAAGAAACGGGCATGGATGGTGATTCCGGCCGGGGGCACGCGCACGAACACCACCACTTTTTCGATGGGCGAGGGCGATCCGGAATTCGAGGGCGTGCGGGTTGAGCGGATCGATGTGGATCAGGGGACGGTTCAGATCCTGAAGAACGGGACTCCCACCACCCTGGATTTTCAGAATAACGGCCTGGCCTACAGCGGTCCCGTGACCGTCAATGTGCCGGGTGCGGCGAGGCCGGGCCGGATACCGGCGCCGGGGCAACCGCGGACGGCGGTGCCGGTGCCCAACCCGGGGGCGGTGAGGACGGCGGCACCGGGAGTCAATCCCTCGGCGGCGGTGAATGTGCCAGGTGGGGCGACCGGTTTGGCCAATAACCCGCAGGTCATTCCCGCGCGGGCGATTCGAACGGCGCCGCAGGAGGCGCCGGAGCCGGTGGATCCGGCCATGCAGATCATTCGCATGAAGGCCGAAGAAATGCGGGCGCGGTCAGAGGGCGTGGTATATCCACCTCTGCCGCCGGTGCCTGGTTTGGATGGGTTGGAGTAGTCGGCAACCGCAAAGCGGACTCCGGTTCAAATCGCATTCCAGACGGGACAGCCACTTGCGGCGCACTGGTAACTCCGCGGTGGTGGGACTTTCGGTTGTTCGAGCGCGAGGGGGGATCAGGCGGGGATCATGCCCGTTTTTCGGGCGTAATTGAAGAGGCCGCCGGCATCGACGACCGGCCGGACATCGCCCAGAGGCCTAAAGGAGTAGACCTTGCCGGTATCCTGGACGGTGACGGAAGCCTGGTCGAGGTCGACGGTGACGATCTGGCCGGTCTGGAGGAGGTCACAGAGGCGGTCGATCGATTCACAGGGGTAGATTTCACCGGTCGAGACACAGTTGCGGAAGAAGATCCGGGCGAAGCTTTGGGCGAGCACGATGCGACACCCGGCGGAGCCGAGGGCGATGGGGGCGTGCTCGCGTGAGCTGCCGCAGCCGAAGTTCTTGCCGGCGACGACGATGGGGTATTCGGCGTCGAGTTGTCCGGTCCGGACAAAGGGGGTGGGATAACTGGATTCGGGCAGGCCACAGAGGGCGTAGCTGCCGAGTTTCTCGTATTCCTCGCGGATGGTGGGGACGAGATTGAGGTATTGGGCCGGGATGATCTGGTCCGTGTCGATGTTATCGCGGACGACGAAAACGGGGCCGGTAAAGACCGATTGCATGGGCGAAATGTGGCGTTCCGGGGTCGGCATTTCAATGAGATTGTGGCTGGAGGAGGAATTCGCGGAGGCCGGAGAGGTTGTCGGTATTGATGAGGTCGACTCCGGCGTTTCGCAGCGCGGCCCAGCCTTCGGGCAGGTCAGGGTTGGCCCAGAAACGGATGGCGCGGCCTTGTTCATGGGCGCGGCGGACGAGTTCGCGGAGTTTCATGCATTCGGGTTCGGTGAGCGGGCCGTTTCCCCGCCATTGGAAGTGGGCCTGCCAGTTGTCGCTGACGAGCGGGATGAGGCGCGGGGTGGTCTCGGAGTCGAGGTCGGTCAGCCGGCCGTCGTAGCCGGCGAAGCGTACGGATTGTTGTTCAAGGTATTCCCTGGGGCGATTGCCGGAGATGGTCACGGTGACGGCATTGGTCGTGGTGCGATCGGATTCGAACCGGGTGAGCATTTCGGCATGGGCCTGAAGCAGGCGATCGAGGGCCTGGTAGGTGGGGAGCGAATCGCTTTTGATGTCGATGAGGAGATGGAAAGCGACGCCCGGGGTGTAGACGCATCCGCCGTGTTGACGGACGCGTTCGAGCAACGGTTTGAGGTAGAGCGCTTCGAGCGTTCGTTCCGGCCGGAGTTGAGATCGTTCGTGGGCTACCAGGAGCCGATCGTCGACGAGGAAGATATCGGCCTCGACGCTGCAGAAGCCGTGGTCCAGCGCATCCAGGAGCGGACGTTCCTGGAGGTAATCATTGTGGGAATGGGCCTGTGGCAGCGGGACGATCGTGGCGGGTTGGGCGGGAGCCGGGTGGAGGGCCCATAGCACACCGCCAAGGGCCAGCAGCCTGGTGGAGACCCGTCGGATGACGCGGGGGAGATGATGCCAATGCATAACGCGGTGGCAGGATTGGCGGGTCAGGAGGGAATGCCAAAGGCGCGGCGCAACATGGCGATGCTCTTGGGCACGGCGGTATCGGGGTCTTCCTTGCCCTCCATTTCGAGGGAGACGTAGCCGGAGTAATTGGCTTGGGCGAGGATGTGGGCGATGCGGGTATAATCGAGGTCAAGGGTGTACCATTCGCCGCGGCCGTAGTAGGTCTTGGCCTGGACGAAGAGGGTTCTGGCGGCGATTTGCTCGAGCTTGTCGTAGGGGTCCTCGAGGAAATTACCGGTGTCCATGAGAATGCCGAGCCAGGGTGAGCGGATGGCGTCGGTGATGCGGAGGAGGCCGGCGGGGGTGCGCGTGAGTCCCCAGTGATTTTCGAGGGCGAGCACGACGCCGCATTGGGCGGCTTTGGGGAGGCACTTTTCGATGCTGTCGATGCACCACTTGAAGCCGTCGTCCTCCTGATAACCATCCAGGACGGGTTCCTCGCCGCGGGCGGTCATGAGGTCGTCGAAGGAGGCGATGGTATTCCAGCGGCCCGAGTTGAGGCGGATGCAGGGGACGCCGAGTTCATAGGCGATCTCGATGCATTTGTGGGTGTGGGCGATTTGTTGGGCGCGGTATTCGGGGTTGGGATCGACGAAATCCTGGTGGATCGAGAGGCAGATGAGATCGATGCCGCCGCGGAAGGCATGACGTTTGAGGTTCTGCAGATACTGCCGGCCTTCGGCGGTAAGGGGATCTTTTTCGCCGATGTCCATCTGGCGGTGGAGAATATCCACGCCTTCGACGCCGAGTTCGGCGGCTTTGTCGATGACCGTTTCGATGGGGACGCGAGCGGTGCGGAAGTGCCAGTAGGAGTAGGAGGCGATGCCGAGTTTGATGCGTTTGGCGAACGCGGGCGGGGTGCTGGGGTTGGCCTGGGCGGTGAGAGCCGCGGTGGCGACGGCGCCGAGGCCGAGGAAATGGCGGCGGTTGAGCTGGGTGGGCGTATTCATGTCGGGGCGAGGGTATAACTTCGCCGGTCGATCAGCAAGTCCAGCCGCATCAAAACGCTTGTCGCAGGTCGGGGCGGGGTGCCATAACGTCGACCGCCATGCACATGGGGAGCGACATTCGAGTGGCCGGGGTGCGGCTCTACTTTCTGCCGGTGCGGACGCGGGTCCCGCTGAAATTCGGTCCAGAGACGTTGACGAGCGTGACCTGTGCCCGGGCGTGCGTCACGGTGCGGAACCGGCAGGGACGGCGGGCGGAAGGCTGGGGGGAAACGCCGTTGAGCGTGCAGTGGGTGTGGCCGTCCGCGTTGTCGTATGAGGACCGGCATCAGGCGCTGAGGGCGTTTTGCGTGCGGCTGGCATCGGAGTGGGTGGACTTTGGGGATTGGGGGCATCCGCTCGAGGTGGGATGCGATTTTCAGGAGCAGGTGGCGCCGCTGGCCCTGACGCGTTTCAACCAGGAGCGAACGCGGATGGACGAACCGATGCCGTGGCTGGCGGCGCTGGTCTGTTGTTCGGTATTTGACCAGGCGCTGCACGATGCGTACGGACAATTGCTGGGCCAGTCGGTGTACTCGACCTACACCCGGGATTACCTGAGCCGGGATCTGGCCGCGTTTTTGAAACCGGCGGAAGGCGCGCCGGTGCGGTTCGACGGGCGGTATCCGGCCGACTACATGTTGGGAAGCCGGCGGGAACGATTGCGCGCCTGGCATTTGGTGGGGGGGATGGATCCGCTGGTGCCGGAGGATCTGCGGGGGGACGAACCGGCGGACGGCTACCCGGTGTTGCTGGCGGACTGGATTCGGCGCGACGGATTGAAATGTCTGAAGGTGAAGCTGCGGGGGAACGACGCGGAGTGGGACTACGCGCGGTTGGTGCGGGTGGGGCGGATGGCGCGGGCGCACGGGCTGGAAGCGCTGTCGGCCGATTTCAACTGCACCGTATTGGATCCGGCCTACGTGATCGAAGTGCTGGATCGGCTGAAGGCGGAGGAACCGGAGATCGAGCGACTGCTGTGGTACGTCGAGCAGCCGTTCCCCTACGATCTGGAGCGTTACCGGATTCGGGTGCACGGCCTGGCGGCGAGGAAGCCTTTGTATTTGGACGAGAGCGCCCACGACTGGCGATTGATCCGCCTGGGGCGGGAACTGGGTTGGAACGGGGTGGCGCTGAAGACCTGCAAGACCCAGACCGGGGCGATTCTGAGCGCCTGTTGGGCGCGGGCGCATGGGCTGGGATTGATGGTGCAGGATCTTACCAATCCGATGCTGGCGCAGATACCGCATTTGTTGCTGGCGGCGCACCTTGAGACCCTGATGGGGGTGGAAACCAATTCAATGCAGTTCTATCCGGAGGCTTCGGCGGCCGAGGCGCGGGTGCATCCGGGGGTTTATTGCCGGCGTGGCGGGGAGGTGGACTTGAGCACGGTTCAGGGGGCCGGGTTTGGATACCGGTTGGCCGAGATCGAGCGCGAGTTGCCGGCGCCGGTGGTCGCGACCGGTCAAATTTGACCGCAAGAGAGGGCTTGGAAAGGCGTATGAACGGTGCATACTGGAGTTGCGGTTGACCCTTGAGCGGCGTGGAAACGGCGGGAGCGGACGTGATGCAAGTTGCGCGAACGATCGGGCGGACGACGATGGGCGAACGTCGGGGTGGGTTCACCCTGACGGAGGTCGTGGTGTCGATGGCTTTGGCGGCGTTCACGGTGGGCGGGGTGATCGCCTGTTATTTGATGGCGGCGCAGCGCAGCGAATGGACGACTGCCTCAACGGCAGCGCACCAACTGGCGATGGACCGGATGGAGCAGTTGCGGGCCGCGCGGTGGGACGATGCCGCGGCGTTGACGAATGAACTGGTGGAAGGGGAGCAGTGGGGGGCGCCGACGGTGCTGGAAGTGCCGCAGACGGGCGCGGGCATGCTGTGGGCGACAAATCGAGTGACCGTGACGCGGTTGGCGGTCGATCGGCCAGTGATGCTGCTGCGAGTGGATTGTGTCTGGTCGCTGGCGGCCCGCGGGCCGTTTACCAACACGCTGGTGAGTTATCGGGCGCCGGACCAATGAGACTCTGGAGATCAGATACGCCAGGACGGACTCCGGGCAGGCATCGCCGGGGGTTGAGCGGTTTTACGCTCAGCGAGATGATGATCGCGACTTCGATCTTCATGCTGGTGGTGGCCGGGGTGATCGCGAGCAATCTTTTCGGGCTGCGGATGATCGAGTTGACCGAGCCCAAGCAGCAGGCCGCCCAGCGGGCCCGTGAGTTGGTCAACCTGCTTTCGGACGACATCGGCACCGGATGGCTGGTGGAGGTGGGCAATGAGGACGCGGGCGGGTTTGTTCCGGTGCCGCTCGGGGAATCGAAGCGCGGGAATGCGCTCCGGATTTACTACAATTCGGACACCAACGATTTCGTGACGTACTTTCAGGATACGGTGTCGGGAGAGTTGTTGAGGTACAGCTCGTTGGCGCCGGAGGCGGCGCTGGTGGCGCGGGGGGTGATCAACCCCCTTGTTTTCACCGGGGAAGATGCCGCGGCCAACGTGCTGACCAATCATCGCACGGCGATGGTCATTGGCGTGCAGTTGCAGTTTTCGGAGCTCGAGCGAACCGGCACTCCGGTGGGTCCGGATCACACTTACAAGAGCTATGAGTTTCAGACCCGCCTGAGCTGGCGTGCGCGATGAGAATTTCCGGCCATGGGAGACAAGACGAGCGGGGCCTGGCGCTCATGCTGGTGATGTCCTTCATGGCGGTGAGCTTCCTCATCATCAGCGGGGTGTTATACTCGAGCTCGAACGCGGCGTTGCAGGCTAGTCGAAACCAGCGGTACTACGAAGCCCAGCAGGCGGCCACAGCCGCGGCAGAGTTCGCGGTGGCGGGGATTCTGAAGGGTTTTCAGGCGGGCGGCCGATCGGCGGTGGTGGTGGAATCGCCCGTGTCACTGGCGTCAACGATGGAAGGGTTTCCCGAGTGGGCTAACCATGAGTTTGCGTTTTCGGTGACAGGCCCCCCTGGTCGGACTCGCCCCAGTCTGATATGGAAGTATGGGGCGTTGCCGGTGACGAACGACGTTTACTTGATCCGTGCCGGGGCGCGCACGCTGGATCTGGAGACACCCATCGCGGCGGTGGTCGAGCAGGAAATCCAGTTGGCGGAGATTCCGCTGTTTTCCTTCATGGCGTATTCGGAGTTCGACCTGACCTTCATCACCCCGCCGGGCAACGACATTACCCTGGGTGGCCGGGTGCACAGCAATCGCGAGATCTACGCTTACCCGAGCGGGAATCTGGTGTTTGGCGATCATGTGACCGCGGCGGGCGAGATCCACCAGGAGCAGCATCCGGCGGACACGGCGGGACGCGTGCAAGGCACCATTGAGTTTCAGCGGGAGTCGGACGGCCACGCCAACGCGCTGCGGCTGATGCCGGGGATGGTGGATCCGTATGCCTTGTTGCCGGGGTTGGCCGGCGAGGCCGACTTGACGGTGGTGATCAGCAACAGCACCGTCATCGTGCACAACGGCATCAGTGAATACGGCCCGGAATACTGGACCAACTTCATCACGCAAACCAACTTCGTGACGGGCAATCCGATCACGTTCTATGACAAGCGGGAGTTGCTGACGGTGTATGCCACCGAGTTCGACGTGGCGGGGTTTCTGACCCAGTACGGCGCGCTGGGCTCCCCGCGGCTGGTCTGTCTGGATGACATCAGTTACTACGGTATCGATACGCTGGCCGGATTTCGGTTGGTGAATGGCCAGCAGCTGCCCGTGGACGGGCTCAGCATCGTCACGACCAACGCGCTTTACGTGAGAGGGAATTACAACACCGTGGGTACGGTGCCGGCCATGCTGGCGGCGGACGCGGTGACTTTGCTGTCGGCCAATTGGGATGACTCGGTTACCGGCTTGGGGGTGGCGACGACTATGACTCTGAACGCCGCGATCATGACCGGAACAATCCCGAGCGACGCCGGTTCGGGGGTATTCGACGGGGGTTACTTCAACGCCCTGCGGCTGCTCGAAAACTGGAGTGGTCAATCGCTGACTTTCAACGGGGCGGTGGCGACGCCGTTTCGGAGCCGGCACGCGGCGGAACCATGGCGGGGGGGCGAGCCGTTTTTCTACATTGCCCCGACGACGCGGGTGTTCAACTATGAGACCGGTTTTCTGACGCCGGCCGGGCTTCCCAGGGGGACGCCGGTTTTGCACACCTTGATCCGCGGGGAGATGGTCACACTCCCGCCGGATGGACTGTTTTAGCCGGCTGTGCAGCGTTCAATCATAGTCATCGTTGGCAGCGTGCTCAGCT
Organism: Verrucomicrobiota bacterium; assembly: GCA_023383055.1. Classification (GTDB taxonomy): domain Bacteria; phylum Verrucomicrobiota; class Verrucomicrobiia; order Limisphaerales; family JAHDYP01; genus JAHDYP01. Next base: position 8,463 of record JAHDYP010000182.1, read on the forward strand.
TGTGGTTGGCGACAGCCGCGGGGGCCACGTTCCGCCTGGAGTCGGTTGAAAGCAAAGCGCCCGAAGGCGGGGTGACGACGACGCAGGTGTTGGTGACGGAGACACACCGGATCGCGTTGAAATTCCCCGATCGCTGGGGGGTCCAGGTGGTTTCTTCGAACGAGACCCTGCTGATGCTCGAGCCGGACATGCGCGCGGGCATTGAATTGCGGCTTTGGCCCCAGTCGGGCCAGACGACGGAGGAGTTGACGGAATGGCTGGTCCGTCGGCTGCAGGGCCGCCTGGGTGACGGGGTCATGGTGGGCCAGTTCCGGGCGAGAAGCGCCACCGCCGAAGGCTGGGGATTCGACCTGGTGCGGGCGTTGGACCGGACGACGCGGGCCGGGATGCGGGTCATCCTGGTGCCGTATCCGGGTGGCATGGCGGAGTTCGAGTTGCGCGCGCCGGTGACGGAAGTGGGGAATTATTATCGGGTGTTGCGCCATTTGGTGGCGTCGTTTTCGCCGAAAGAGACCGTGGGCGACCGTGGGCGAGCGAAAGTGCCGGCCGATCGGGACCGTTGAGCGGGCGGGTGGCTTGCAATTCTGGTTTAGCCAAGTATAAGGACGAGACTTGATTATGGCCGGACGCCGACGCAGCAAACGCCGGGAAGAGATCATTGCGATCGATTTGGGCACCAAAACCACGAAAGCCGTGGTGGTGGCGCGAAGCGGGGGAGATTACTCTCTGCGGAACTACGTGCTGATGGAGGCGCCTTCGGCGGAGAAGGCCTTTTCACGGAGTGTCTGGGCGGATCACGTGCGCAAGGTGGGGAAAGCCCTGGGGAGCACGACCCGCCGGGTGGTGCTGGCGCTGGGGCCGACCTCGGCGATCTTTTCGCAGACGGAGCTGCCGGCGGCTTCGCCCTCCGACCTGCGGAAGATCGTCAAGTTGAGTCCGAAGAATTACCTGCAGCAGGATCTGCCGGACCACGTGTTTGACTGTTACGTGACTCCGGGTGAAGAGCGGGAGACCGGGGGAAAAATGCGGCGCAAAGCCCGGGTGTTGGTGGCCGCGGCCCGCCGCCCGTTGATTGAGGATCTGGTGGATGGGGCATGGGACGCCGGGTATGTGGTGGAGCAGATCACCCTGAGCCAGGTGGCGACCGCCAATGCGTTTGCCGCGGCCAATCCGGAGGAGGCTCCGAGTGAGACGGCGGCGTTTCTGGATATCGGTTTCCGGCACTCGACGATCAGCATCTTGCTCCGCGGCCGGCTGGCTCTGGTGCGGGTGGTCAACATCGGGGCGGAGCAGTTGGCGGACATCATGGAGCAGGCCAGCACGCGGGGACCGGCGGCAGGGTCGGAGGAAGATGACAACCCGGGGTTGGACGCGATGCAGGTGTCGGTGCAGAAGGCCATTCGAGGTTTGGCCAAAGAGGTGGATGCTTCGATCGGTTTTTTCCTGAGCCAGAACGACGTGCCGGTGCATCAGGTGTATGTCTCGGGCGGTTCCGCGCGGTCGCATCTGATTCTGCAAACGCTGGAGATGGAGATGGGGGTGCCGTGCCGGGCGTGGAATCCCGCGTTGACGCTCAAGCAGGAAGGATTAGCGGCATCGCGGGGAGGCGATCTGGAGTACGAGGCGCCGCAGTTGACCGTGGCCGTGGGAGCCGCCGTGGGGTTTTTGGATCCGGAATTGGACGGGATCAACCTCCTGGCGGAGCGAGCCGAGGAAGCGGCGTGGCGCCGGCGCGATCCGGTGCGTCGAGCGCGGTGGCTGGCCGGGTTTGCGGTATTTGGCATGGCGCTCTGGGCGGGTTGGCTCGGTTTCCAGGCCTGGCGCATGGACGCGTATGTGCGCGAGGCGGGCGAGGAATTGCGTTTGTTGCAGGAGGGGCCGAATCAACCATTGCTCGATTCACAGGTGACGAGCGACTTGGAACGTCGCACGGCCGCGTTGGGGGTTCACGCGGTTCAGCGGTTCCTGGTGGCCGACGTGTTGAACGAGCTGCAGTTCATCGACATTCCCAAGATTCAGCTTTTCCGGTTTCAATTCGAGCGGGTGGTGAATCGAATTGAGCCGCCGCGGCGCCGGGCGCGCCGGGTCGGGGGGGAGGAGGAGCCGGCGGAGCCGACGAGAGTGACCGAACACTTCGTGTTGCGGATGCAGGGGAAGAACTATGGGGATGAAAGCCAGATTGGGCTATTGTTCAGCGCGTTGGAGAGCAACGAACAGTTCAGCCGGTGGCTGGATGCGAGCAGGCCAATCCTCCTGACGGAGATTATCGATCGCCAGATTGATCCCGGCAATCCGACGCAGACTTTCGCCCGGTTCGGCATCGAGTGCCGGTTCAAGGAAAGGACATTTGTTTATGAGTAACTGGCCGGCGGGGACGCGCAACCGGATCCTCTATGTGCTGCTGGTGGGAAGCGGCCTGGTCTTGCTGATCTGGTTTGGGCTGGTCTCGCCCTTGCAGGCCCGGCTGAAGGTGCGGACCGCCAAGGCCGAACTGGCGCGCATGCAGTTGCAATTGGCGCATGCGAGCTTGGACAAAGCGCCCCATTACCGGGCGTTGGCCGACGAGAAACGGGCGGAGATAGCGGAGCTGGAATCGCTGATGGCGGAGGGGGGATTGTTGTTGTGGCAATACGGCATCCTGATGCCGTACGCGAAGCCGTATGATGTCAACTTCCAGACTTGGGAGACGCTCGCCCTGGGCGAAATCGATGTGCCGCCGAAGGTCCCATATCGGATGGCAACTTTCGCGGTGACCGGCGAGGCCCACTACCACGCGTTCGGCAAATTCCTCGCCGACTTCGAGAACAGCTCACCCTTCATCAAAGTCAAAGGGCTGACTTTGCAGTCGGTCAGTCCGGGGTTCCGGTCGGGGGGCGACGCGGAGCAACTCAGGTTTCGTTTGGAGTACCACATCCTGTCGCTCACCAACGCGATGGTGGCCACTCGCTGAACCTGGCCGGTTCGCGGACGGAGGATTCGGCGCGTTGGGCGGTCAACGCGCTTTGACGCCCCGCAGGCAGAGCCACGCAAATCGAGCGAGGCGGAGGAGCGGCGATTCCCGGGTGGGGCGCGGTTGCAGATCAGGAACCGCGGGGCCGTGAGGCTGGGCAAAGGCGATGCGGGAGCGGATCAGCAAGGTCCCGAGGCAAAGATCAGCGAGCGGAAACACCACGTTGAAGTTCTTGTGCATATAGCGGTGATGGAGGATGTGGTGGCCATTGAGCCGGAAGAAAATGCCTGACCGCTCGATGTTGCGTTGTCGAGGGAGGTGCATGCACCAGTGGATGTACTCATAGATGGCGTAGTAGAGCGCCTGGGCAGCCACCGCCCCGATGTAGAATCCCCAATGCCCGGTGAGCCAGGCCACCAGGAGGAACGGACACTGGCCGATCGCCACCAGCGCCGGGCCATTCCACCAGGCCATGGGGATGGTGTGTTTGTCCTCGTCGTGGATGAGGTGATATCTATGGTCGGCCTTGAAGACGTGATGATGAACCAGGGTGTGAGCCCGAAAGGGGTATTGGAAACCCGGGAGGGGCCGATGCATCACGAACCGGTGCAGCGCCCATTCGAAGAACGAACCGGCCACAAAGGCCACGAGGAAACCGGTCGCCATCCAGAAGAAGAAGAGACTCATAGGACCCTATCGTTGTCGGGATCTAAGCGGGACGGCATCAGAGGTCGGCCAGGCGACCGGTGGAATCGCCGAAGTGTTCAAGATCCTGGATGCCGAAGCGGTCGGCCATGCCGAGAAACAGGTTCGTGGCCGGGGTCGGCGGGAGTCTGAGGTATCGACCCGGGTTCAGCGAGCCGCCGCCGTTGCCGGCGAGGATGATGGGCAGGTTGTGGTGGGTGTGACGGTTGCCGTCGGCGTTGCCGCAACCATAGACGATCATCGAGTTGTGGAGCAGGGAGTTGCCGTCGACGTCGGTGGTTTGGTTGAGTTGGTTCAGGAACCAGGCGAACTGGCGGGCGTACCAGCGGTCGATCTCGCCGATTTTCTCCTTCATGTCCGCCTGGTTGCCATGGTGCGAGAGATGGTGATGACCCTCGGGGGCACCGATGTCCGGGAAGGCGCGGTTGCTGCCGTCGTGGGCGAGCAGGAAGGTGGCGACGCGGGTGGAGTCGGTCTGGAACGCGAGGGCGAGCATGCTGAACATGAGCCGCAGGTGTTCCTCATAGCTGGTCGGGATGCCGGCGGGGGTATCCACGCCGGGGTCGGGGGTGTCGCCGAGTTGCTCGGCGCGTTCGATACGGGTCTCGATGGCGCGAACGCTTTCGAGGTATTCGTCCAGCTTGAGCCGGTCGCGGCTGGCAAGCTGGCGCTGCAAGGAGCGCGCGTCCTCGAGGACGAAGTCGAGGATGGAGCGCTGCTGTTCCTTGCGCAGTTGGAGGGTGTCGCGACGTGTGGCGGCCGAGCCACCGCCGAACAGCCGTTCGAACACGAGGCGTGGGTTCGGTTCCGGTGCCAGCGGCAGGGTGGGGGATCGCCAGGCCAGGTTGAACTGGTAGGCGCACGAGTATCCGGAGTCGCAGTTGCCGGATTTGCGCACCGCATCGCAGGAGAGTTCGAGGGAGGGGAACCGGGTGAGGTGTCCGACCTGTCTGGCGACGACTTGATCGATGGATTCGCCCGCCTGGATGTCGGCGCCGGCGGTTTTGCGGACGCGCACGCCGGTGAGGAAGGTGCCATTGGCGCGGGCATGATCTCCGGCCCCGTCGTCGCCGGCGGTGGCATTGCGGTGGTCGAGGCCGGCGATGACCTGGATTCTGTCCTTCAAGCCCTCGAGCGGCTGCATGGTGCGGCCCAAGGTGAAGTCGGCGCCCTCACCATTGGGCCACCAGTAGTCCTGGTTCGCGCCGTTGGGGAAATAGATGTAGGCCATGCGCAGGGGCGCACCGGTCGGAGTGGTTCCCAGCGCACCGGCGGCTGTGGTGCCGGCTTGGAGGCTCAGAGGTCGGAGCGACTCAAAGGCGGGTAGAGCCAGGCAGGCGCCGAGGCCGCGGAGAAAGCGGCGCCGGGTGAGACGGTGATCAGGGCGTTGCGCAGCCGTGACGGAGTGACGGTTTGAGGGTTGGTGGTTCATGGCGGTTCGGAGAGGCTGGTGGTTTGGACAAGCCGCGGGCCGGAGGAATCGCGGTAGACAAAGGCGGACTGATTGCGTCGGTTTTGGAATGGCGCCGAATGAACGATCCCGATCAAAAGCGCGGCCGATCGTCCGTCGGCTTGGCGAAGTTGGTCGACGATGCGGTCGACGGCATGGACGTCGTAGTGTTCGAGGCCGCGGCCGAGCGCGTAAGTCAGGAGCTTCTCCGTCAGGCAGCGGTAGAAATCGAGCTGGCGACTCGAGATCAGAATTCGTTTAAGGTCGCGGACATCCTTGA
>JAHDYP010000183.1 GCA_023383055.1 Verrucomicrobiota bacterium
TCCCGATCGCGAGATAGGACGCGGCATCGGAGGTTCGCCCACGGCGACGGGAGTTTAAGAGGAACGCGGCCAATTGTTCACTCAATCGCATCGTACCCCCTGCAAATTCAAAAGCCCCCGCATCGATCAACACGCCGGTCCGCGCGTCAACGACCCGCGCAATCACCGTGCTGTTTCCTCCCGCCGCGACCACGGATCCCAGCAGGAACCAGTCGGCCTGGAGCAGGTGCCCCACGCGCACGGCGTCGTTGGCGCGAACCAGACCCGAAAGGGCCAGGTGAATCTCCGCGAGAACACGATCCAGCGACTGACGCTCCACCAGGTCCAAGTCAGGTTCATTGGTCAGCAGGGCGGTCAACAGGTCGACCGTTTCGCGCGTGACGGGCTCCGGCAAACCGAGTCCGCCAATCGCCAGCCGGACTCGCTGTTCTGGAGGCCAGGACGGAGGTCTGGGGTTGGGCGTGTTCGGCTGTGAGTAGAGGCGCTCCGCCGTGCTTCGCAGATCCTGCTCGCTGATCGAGGATTCAGAGTCCCAAAAAGCGTCGGACCCGGTATAACGCTGAATCCAAAGGGCGCCGAGCACCCCGAGTACTGCGAACGCGAGGGCCGCGGTGAGGAATTTCCTGTTCATCCGGTTTTCCTGGGCATGAACCGGCTGGATCAAAGCGCCAGCTTCGGAAGCACACGTTCGGCGAGTTGCGCGGCCGCCTCCTGCAGCGCTCTTTTCGCCGCGATCTGCTCCGAAAGATCGACCACCACCGCCACCTGTCGGTCCACCACCACCCAGTCGCCGGTCGAGGTGTCCTTGACCTTCAACTCGACCCGCCCCTTGCAGGAAACCAGGTTACCCCGGCGCATTCCGAATTCACTGAATGCCTCGCCCAATAGCTCATAGCGCGGCTTTTTCTCTGACTTCTCTCCCACCAGCGTGAAGCCGCATTCGGTCAGCAGCTTGCCCAGTTCGGTCTCGACTGCCGGATCGAAGGTGGGCCCGCCGAAATGCCGCTCGGGGACGCTCACCGAGACGGCAGGCCGTGGTCGATCGCCCAGGGCTTTCTGAAGCGTCGCCACGCGGTCTTCGCGCGAGACCTCCCGCGCCACCAGCGTATCCGCCCGGGCTAACACGGTTTGCGCGATCTTCCCGGCCAGTTCCGTCGTCAAGTCGCTGATCGGCACGGACGCCGACTTCACCATCTCGCCGTAAACCCGGCTGGTTTCGGTGCCGATGATCTTTGCCACCAACACCGTCTCTTTGCCGACCTTGAACACGCGCCCGGTGACGAGCACCTTCGCGCCGGTGAGTTGCCCCACCCGGGCTGCCGATTCGGTGCTGACCGTTCCGCTGAGTCCCAGTTCCTGTTCGCCCAGGATCTTCTGCAGTTCGGCTCGTTCCACCAGCATCAGACCGCTTTCGGTCGACAAGAGCGCATTCAGCATCGAGGCCGACTGCGGCCCGGCATCGCCGAGGATTTCGTCCCGGCATTCGAAATCGAGCACCGCGACGGTCAAGGGGCGGTTCGGATCCGCCGTGCCACGACCTGCCGTCAACAACAGCGTGATCGCCCAGATAATCCATTGCTTCTTCATCATAACTCTCCGTTCATTCCATGGCGGTCGGCCGGCATGCCCACCGCACCAGGTTCACCAAACGCCACTGCGCCTCCGCCGTGTCCAACCGTTCCACCATTCCCGCATCCACCGTCACCAACGAACCTTGCCCGGGTCGTCTTTCGGCCAAAGTGCTCGTCCACGCGGACGGATCCGATTTGAACCACACCACGGTGCGTCCGCTTTCAACCCACAACCGAATCCGGCGCGCGAGCAGCGCCGGTTGCGTCTCTGCCAACTCGCCGGGCATCACCACGATCACGTGCGCTTCCTGTCGCTGCGGCAGGTCGGTCAAGTCTTCCACCGCCAATCCCGCGCCCTCGAACAGCGCCGTCATCGCGGTCGAGGCATTCACCACTCCCACCGAGCCTCCGCCTGTCAGAGTTCTCAACTCGGTGATCAGGTCGGTTGGGACTACCCTGACGCGCGTCGATCCCAATCCGCTCCCGTCCTCGGTCTCCCAACGCACCACACCGTCCGTGCTGCGTTTGACCGAAGGAAATTCGACCGTGACAGTTTCCAGCAGCGTTTGGCCAGGCAGGATACTCAGGACTTTCCACGGCTGCACGGGGCCAAGCGGCACAGCCAATCCGGACGATTCCTGGAACAACCGGAAACCAACCTTAAATTCCTGGCGCTCTGCGTTTGTCACGATGGCGTGGGGAGGCGATGACCGATGAATCCGAACGTGGATCGTCTGCGGCTTCCCGCCGAACACAACGGCAGCCGGAGGATCAGGCAGGAACTCGAGTTGTGCCTGCACCGCCACTGGGATCATTTGAATCAGCAGCAGGCTCATCCAACGCGGCGTTTCAAACCGCATCGCGCCGAATCGCATCGCGCCGAATCGCATCGTCCCGGATCTCATAGCGTCGCTGAGAAAGTGATAGCCTCCACCCGTTGGCCTTGGAGCAGTTGTGCCGAGTCCGTTCCCGACCAGACGAAATCCTCGCCCACCAGCAGTACTTCGCCCTTGCCACCCGCCAGCACCTCGAACCGCAGCGGCCCCACTTCGATCCTTTCGCCGCTGAAGGTCACTATCGTCAGGCACTCGCCGTTGTGACAGAGCCGGACCAACACCGGTTCCGTGCCGCGAGCGCTCTCTCCTTCCGATAACAGGATCCTGCTTTGGTTCCCTTCGCTGATGACTGCCCGGAACGTGTTCGGGAAGAGCCCCGTCAACTCCGATAAGAGCCGTGCGCTCGCCGTCACCAATTGGGGATCCAGTCCTTCGCGTGGACTCCGATGTCCCAGCCAGAGAGCCAGCACGAGACAGGCGGCGACGGCCAGCCCTGAAACCATGAGCCGGGCGGACGCACCTCGCCGCGGTGCGCGGACGCGGCCGGTCCGTGGCTCGGATTCCCGCACCCCTCGCACCACCTGCGATGGAAATGTCTCCCAGTACGCTTGTGGCCAGTCGGGTGGCCGTGAGTTCCGCAGGAGGGTGTCGAGCTCGTGATTGTTCATGATAGCCAACGTTTGAGCTTTGCGCGTGCGGCAAATAGCCGCCACGAGACCGTCGTTTCCGAGCATCCGAGGATTCGGGCGGCTTCGGCGTGGGTGAGGCCTTCCTGCAATGTCAGGACGACCGCCGCCCGTTGTTTGGCCGGCAAGCGCATCAGGGCCCACTGGACCCGTTCCTGCCGTTCGCCGGTGGAGTCGAACGCGCCGGGATTCGAAGTCGCATCGCCATGGGTCTCGGCATCCCACGTTACATGGAGCTGCCGGAGGCGCTGCTGCTGTCGAGCCCAGTTGATGCAGAGGTGAATCGTGATACGCCCCAGCCAGCTCGAGAATCGGCCCGTGCCGCGGAACGAACCGAGCCGATCGTAGGCACGGATGAAGGTCTCCTGGGCCAGGTCTTCGGCGTCGGCTGTCGATCCGGTCATGCGGTATGCCAGGACATGAACCATATGCTGATACCGTTCCACCAGGGCGCCGAACGCTTCCGGATCGCCGGCACGACTCCGTTCGATCCGTTGTAACTCTTCGTCCGCTTCGCCCATCTGGAGTGATCTCGTGGGTTGGACAACTCCCATGCCTGGATCCTTTGAGTATTCGGATGAAAAATCGATGAGTGAACCGGCGTCGGCTCTTCCCGGGCTCTAGGGCTCCCGATGACCCGTCAGGGCGGCGGTCACTTCTCTGATCTGTTCGGGTGTCAGCTGGGCTTTCAACGTGAGTATTCTCGAGGCGGATAACCTTTGGCCGTGGCGATCGGCGAGGGAATGCCAGTAGTAGCTCTGCGGGTAATCCGGATCGCCATACTTGCCGGAGCGGGCGATCTCCCCCAATTGAAACATGCTCTCGGGATCATGGCCCTCGGTGGCTGCGCGATGGACCCGCAGCACCCGCAGGAACTCCCGAAACTCGGCATCATCCTGGTCGTACGAAATGGATTGCTCATCCTGACGTACGACGCGGCCGGTGGACTCGGCCTGCGCGATCCAGGCGCACGCCTTGAGATAATCCCGGGGAACACCCTGACCAACCCGGAAGCGCCTGGCCAATTCCAGCATGGCCCTGGGTTCTCCGCCGTCAGCCGCCAATTGAAGCAATTTGACCGGGGTCTCATTCGCATGCCGCGGTTCGCCGTTGCCACAGGCATAGAGCATCGCCAGGAGATATTGGGCGGCCGGCAATTGTTGATCGGACGCGGCCTGCAGCCAGCGCAAACCCGACTCGAGATCCCGGGCGGTTCCCAAGCCCTCGAGGCACTTTTCTGCCACGCGCAGCTGTGCCGTCTTCAACCCGGCCTGGGCCGCCTTGAGTTCCCACTCGTAGGCGCCCGCCTTGTCATTCTCCTCGGGCTGTTGCAGCGGTCTCCAGTCGATTTCCGCCGCGCTGGAGGGCGCCGCAATTGCCAGCCACCCAAAGGCGATGAACCCGAAGTGATGCCGAAGTGATTTGGTGAATCGACAGACCGTGGAAATGTCGAAGACTGAGTTCATCGTTGGACCTTGTTTCGCGCCTTCCAGGCCGCCTCCAGCGCGCCTTTCAAATCGACGTCCCCGGGCTCGCCCGCATGCCTCGGCAACAGGAACGCCGACGGGTGGCCAGCCATCGCCGGGTTCACCGGGCCGCCACGCGCAGCGCGGGTGAGGTTCACGGCAAGCTTCCGTTTCAGAGCCCGCGCGAGTTCGGAGGGCTGGATGCGACCGTCGCCGTCATCATCCTGGGTCCATCGATCGAAGCCCATCATATGGGGAACCGGGTTGCTCGGCGGATCGATCCACCGTTCCAGGATGCTGGCTTCGCCACGGTCAAGGTGACCGTCTTCGTTGGCATCGACGAGGTCGAAGATCGAGTCGGCGCTCAGTAGCACGCAAGTGTTGGCAGCTGCCAGTTCAGGAAGGTCCGCTCTTCCGTTTCCATTGAAGTCCAGTAGCGTGGTTTCCTCGGGATCTAGCAGGCCGTTCGCGTTTCTGTCCACCTCCGCCCAGGGAACCGGCTTCGGTAGTGGAACAGTTCCGGCACGCACGATCTCCCGTTCCTGGTCCGGCCAGGGACGATTCCGGCTTCGAGCACGGGCGCGTTCGGAGGTTCTGGCTTTCTCAGCTTCAACCTGCGCTTGGAGAGCGGCCGCCGATATGGACCAGAAGCCTGGCCAGGCATCGTGGCCGATCAGGATGCGGTCCGCGTCAGCGAGGATCCATGGGCCTGCGGAAAGCCCAGGTTGATACCGGGTTTTCCGAAGTTCCGCCGTCACTGGAACCTGGCCCAGGGCGGGATCGAATCGCAGCGGAAGAATGACCGGTGTGTACCAATCTCGATCAAACACGATAAGATCGCCGTCGCGATCCTCCCGCGTTCGCTCGACGTACATCAGCAGATTCGTTCCGTGAAGCGTTGCCGGCGAGTTCACCGAGAACCGGTACGGTAGCCCTTGCCAACGCGGTTCCTCGGCCATCCCATCCCGCCGATGAGTTCGCAGCGGCCAGCGCGCGGGATGCGGGATGAAGTTCCCGCCGGGGATTTCCACCGCACACTCCATGGCGTCGGATTGATGCCACACGATGGAGAGCCGGTTGATGTCCGCATGGCTGCCGGACCGCAACAGCGCTCCGTTCTGGCAGACCTCGACCGTGGGTGTTGCGGTAAGTGTTCGCACAGTCCAAGCGTTTCCCGACTGTGCGTAAAGTCTGTCGCCAAGGGCGGCCCGGAGGTTGCCCTCGACTCCGCCCAACAGCCGCAGGCCCGTGTAGCTTGCCGCCTGATCCAGGATTCCCGCCGAGGGACGACGGCGACTGCTCGCCAGGACCTTCGTGGACAAGCCATCGGTCGCAAGCTGCAGGATGCTCTCCTCGGAAAGCACATAAAGACGGCCGCCAACCGCTTGCAGTCGGGTCGCCGGGGCGACGGCGACCGGCAATTCCGACCACGTGCGACGGTTGAGATCGAATCTGCACAGAGATTCCGCTCCCACTGCATAGAGATGGCCATCCAATACCTCGAATGAGTCGGCAAATGATTTGTAGGGGTGATCGGCCTGAGCAAAGTGTTCGGCGGGCAGGGGGATAACGTCCGGCCCGCCGCTGCGGGGGTCGAACCCGCAAATGGCAGTGCGGTTCTTTGTCGTCGTCGCCCCAAAATTCAATGACACCGTCCTCACGCTCACATCGTAGTGGACCCTGAACCAAAGCCGGCCTTCGCGATGGATCCGGCCTTTGACGGTCACCAAAGTGGGTTTCTCTCCAAGGATCACTTCCGGTGCGGTCCGGCATTCGCCCGGGGCAAGGCAGGCGGCGGCGGGCTCGATCCAGCTGAGGGATTCATAGGTGATTTGCCCGTAAGTGATTGGCCCGGCCGCGACGGTTTGCGCGGCGGAAGGCGACCGTGCGATCCTGGTGGCGTTTGTGCCCGAGGGCAGCGAACGATTCGCATAGACCCGCAAAGACGTCTCCAGCACTTTCACTTGCGCGAGCGTCGCGTTGAGTTCCGTCGAGTTCGTGTCGGCGGCGATCTTTCGCACGAGATTGGTTTGGTAAGCTTCGAGCAGTGGCAGGAGTACTTTGGCCTCGTCGGCCACACGCGTGGGTTTCCGGAATTGCCTGGCAAAATCCAGCGGTTGGAATGAACTGTTGTGGGTAAGAAACTGAACCTGGCTCTCAAACGTGGACGACGTTCCGGCTGATCGGGACACGCCCGCCTGACCCGTTGGACGTGGAACGAGTTGTTCGCATTCCCGCAGGATGCGCTCCGCCTCCAATTCAGCCGCGGTGGCAACGCTGGAGCGAACCAGGAACGCCAAACGCCTCAGCGCGTCCGGCAGTTCGGCGCACGTCTCAGGATTCGGAATCAAAGACGAGCTTCGCGCCAGATCATCGCGAAGGCGCCCTACCGCCTCGGTGAGCCCCAAGTCATCCGTGGCCTCAGCCACTTTCAGCAGCTCACCCTCGATCTTCAGAACGGCGTTGGTGGATGCGCAGAGTGCGTCCACGAACTTTGTCCAGGTTCCCGTAGCCCGTTTCCGTTCGGTCCAGTTCCAACCACAGAGATGCGGCGATGCCAGGTCGCGATGAAGCAGCTCACGCCGCACATACCCGAACCGCGGGCTCTCCATCAGCTCCCGGTAAACGGTCAGTCCCTGCTCGGGTGTCTCCTGCCACAATGGACCGTATCTCGCCTTGACGCGCCAGATGTTTCCAGGCAAGGCAAAACCCTTCCGCAACTCATGGGGATCCCCACCTGCCGTTGACGCCGGCCAGAAGCCGCGCTGCATGCTCGGCGTCTGCGAGACCCAAGCGGCAACTTCTCGCGTGCGGGCCCGCAGCTCAGCAAGCTCGGCCTCGAACCCCCTGCGTGCTTCCACCGTGAAATAGAAATGCCACAACAGCTCGGAAACGGTCTCCACCGCCTGCCCTCCAACCTGACTCCACAGTTCCTCTGCCGCGGCAGGGTTCGGAAAGTTCTGCTTCGAAAAGGTCTCGTAGATCGCCAGCGCCCGAAGCGCGGAAGCGAGTTTGACCGGATTGGGCGGTCGGCTGAAATAGATCCATTGTCTTTGTTGCGAGCAATACGACGGCCCGGGATCGGTTCGCGCATCCTCGCGGTAGGCCCGAACGCGGGCGATGGCGGTCTCTTCCGATCGGTTTCCGAGTGCCCAGGCGGCATCGGCCGCAGCCTGCGCGTCCTTCCACATCCGCCAGCGCAGCGCCCACTGGGCCTCCTGCTGGAAAGTGCCGGCCTCGTCCGCCGGGCTCCAATCCGGCAAATGACTGGTGCGCTGCAGAGCGGCCAGCACCTGCTTCACGAGGTCATCCATGATGGTTGCCAGCCCATCGCTCCTGCCGTGTACGTCGAGTGCGATGGGCTCGGCAAGGCCGGGCGCCAGCAGCCGCGCGGAGACGCTGACCTCATCCTGCGTCTGTCCGTCACCATTCACGGTTCCGTCCAGTAGATAAGCCGCCGTCCAGAGCGAATGGGGCGTTCGAGCGAGTTCGCGCTCAAAGGACATCGTTTCCAGCCGTTGTCGTTCGAGGACGAACACTGCGGGCTCGGCCGCCAATCGCCGGAGCAGCAGAGTGGTGAGTTGCCGATCCAGGCTCTCGGAATCGCGCGTCTGAGTGGCAGAACGGAGATTCAGCACCGAGATCGGTACCGCGTCCTTTGGGAGCAGTGTGAGTTTCGGGAGCAAAGATTCAATCTGCCGGACGAAGTGCCGCACCCGGTCGAGGTCGGCACCCATCTCCAGCGGGCACTCGCTGTCCCGCAAAACGACGCCGTGCCGCACCGAGATCAGCCGCGTGCCGAGCATCTGATTCGTCCCCTCGTTCGTGACATGCAAGGCAATGATCCCATCGGCCCCCAGCAAACTGCCGAGCTTCAACATCTCGGCCCCCACCAGGATCGAAAGCGCTTGTTCCGAGACGATCTGTCCAATCTTCTCCCGCTCCAGCAACACGATCCCGTCCTGACTCGAGAGGACCGTCGTCAGCACATCCGCCGACGCCGCCAGGTCGGGCGTCTCAAACACCACGGCCAGCTTGGCGGGTTCCGCAACACACGACAGACCGATGAAGCCGCAGCCGACCAGACTCTGGAAAAGGAGCTGTCTGATGGCGCGCATCAAGTTCAATGGAAGTTGTCGTTGGAATTAAGGAGCATCTCCCAGCCCGAACGCCAGCAGATTCACCCTGTCCGGCGAGTAAGAACCCGGCGTGATGCGCGCGATAAGATCGAAACCCGCGAGCCCGGGTTTTGCGGAGTGCGGCGGCAAACGAAGTGCGACGTCGCTTTGGCTTACAGTGCGGAAACAAATCCGCGATGCAGGCGTTGTGAAATGGAGTGAAAGCGCCGTCGACGCTGGCGCTCTGCCGGCGCAGTCCAAGAGGGCCGCGGGCGTTCGCGGACGCTCACGGCGTGAACAGATGTTGCATCAGGAGCGGGTGCTCTGGAATGGCGGGATTGATGGCCATCACCGGCTCGGACAGCAGGCCTGACGCGAGCTTCGCGGCGGCGGCGTCTCCGTCCAATTGCTGGAGCCACACCAGGTCGAACTGGAACTCCATCACCCCGGGACTGTCGCCCTGGAAATTCGTATACCAGAAGTTGTCGTAAAGGATGGCCATGAGCCGGCCGGTGCGCGACGGGGGAGCGGTCAGGCGGGATTTGGGATGCGGCCCATCGAGGGTGACCAGCGGCGCGTCGCGCGTCACCCAGAGCCAGTGGCCGGCCGGCGTCGCGTAGTGCGCCCAGCCATCGATGGCGAAGTAGTCACGGCAGGTGCCCGTCAACTGATCGGTGAACGGAGTATAACCCAGGCCGCCGCTGCTCACGCGGGGCAGGACACCGTCGCAGGGCACGGGATTGACGACGCAAAGCAACTCGGGATCGAACGAGGAACGCCGGTTGATTCGAACGGTCAGTCGGACGCGCGGCTCGCGTTTCCAGAGTTCCAGCCGGCGGGTGCCCCAGGCCAGCCGCGGGTGCTCGAGCGATTGACTGAAACGGAGGATGTGTCGCGTCTCCTCAACCTCGACCGGCCCGGCGGCTTCGGCCGTGATGAATTCGAGTTTCTCCCGCTGCAATTCGCCGCGACGCTCGGGAGCGGCCGTGTCCCAGATGTCGCGCAACGCCCAGCGCGGCGCGAAGGCGTTGACCTTGACCGACACGAAGTCGCCGAATCCCGCGCTGAACAACGGTCGGCTCATGCCCGGCCAGGTGGCGTCGACGGGCCAGCCGTTGGAGTCTGTCTCGACCCGGGGGCCTTCCCCCGGGGGCGGAGCCTGATCTTCGATGAGGTCCTTGCTCAGTTCGAATCGCCGGACACTCGCCGGATCCAGATGGTCGACCCAAAACCGGGCGAATCGTTTCGGCACCCGGTCGGGGAAAGTGGCCGAGACATCTTCGCGGCTCAGATCAGCGGCTTGTTGGGGGCGGCCCCAAAGCGGGCCGGGCTCGAAATGGAGCGGCAGCCGGGCGCCCGTGGTGGAGTCCACCAACGAGTGGTAATCGTCGCGTAGCGCGGAAGTCAGGAGCATGGCCCAACCGCTGAAGGGAGTCTCGGCGGGGTTGGCGAGCCAGAGCCCTTCGCCCTCGCGGCTTAGCCGGGTCCGGGCGCGCTGACCGAGGAGCCACTCGGCGAGGGCCATGGGACGCCACGCGAACCGGGCCTTTTCGTTGAACTGACCCTGGGCATCGAGGCTGTAGGGTTGGCCCACGCTCATGCCCGAACCCCAGGTATGCTCGTCGAACAGGCAAAGGTCGCGCGTCAAAGCCGCGATTCGTTCGCGGGTGACGGTGTCCAGCGGACCCCAAACCGGGGATTGGGCGGCGGCAAGATAACGTTTGGCAAATCGGCTCGCCGCCACTTCCCGGGGGGCGGACGCGGTGCCGTTCGCCCACCAATCGGTCCATTCACCTTCGTATTCCGGCGCGCTGTCGCCGGCGACGTCCTCGAGGGCCCGCATGGCTTGAGAGACCGTGACCAATCGCAACCGTGGTTGCAGCCCGAGCTGGTTCCAGGCGGCCACGAAATCCGAGATCGGCGGGAACGGCGGGTCATTGTCGTAACGCCACATGCTCGTCATGGAGACCGCCAGCACGGGATACCGATAACCTTGCTCCTCGAACTGGCGCAATCGCCGCGCGCATTGTGCCTGGGCGGTCCGCAGCGAGGACTCGTCCGTCCGAAGAATGTCGCCCGCGCGCGGCGGCCGGAAACGCGCGTCGGCGGCGAGGGGCAGCGGGCCGCGACGCCATTCCTCGGACTCGAAAAAGAAGAAACCGTCGCCGTAGGGCAGGCTCATCCAGACAAAGAGCCGCCGGTCGTCAGGTTGCTTCCACCAGAACGGAGTCAGCCGGGGCAGGGGAGGACCGCCGCTGTCGCTGTTGATGCCGGTGAAAAGGTAACGAACACCCCGATCGAGTATGGCTTTGGCTCCGGCGCGCGGGAAGCCGTTGACATCGTTCTGAACGGCGGTTTGCGGCTCGAGCCGCCGCCACAAATCGTCCGGCAACCAGTGGGTCATGCCGCGCCATTGCGCCGCATCCAGAAACGGCGTGTTGTTGAACGGCAACGCCGTGACCTCGAGTTGCCCGGCGCGTACCACTTCGAGGAAGCTCTCCCGACGCTCGGGAGACGCCGCCCGCCACCAGTCGTCGACCGCCACCGTGGTTTCGGCGGTCCAACGAAAACGCGCCTCCTCCGGACGGTCTCGCGTGGCCCGCGCGGCGTCGATCGCGATGTCGAGATACCGCGCCTGCATTTCCCGGCAAACCTCGGGATGATCCGTAAACCCAAAATCCGTGTGCGAAAAATGAATCAGATCGAGCTGGCGGATGTGTTCCGGTTCCGCCCCGCTCGCCGACCAGGCGGACAAGACACCAGCCAGGCCAAGACCAAGCGCCAAACAGATCGCGGGAAGTTGATGGGCATTCACGGACGCGAGCTTAACCCGAACCGAGGAGGAGGTTCAACTCATCTGGATCTCTCGACCGCAAGGCGCTCCCCGCGAGATTCGCATGCCTCAATGGCGATCCCAAAAAAACAATGGTTGGCTAATCGACCGGGTTGGGGCATGATCCCACACCAAGCCTACCTTACCTATTATGTGTGACTACTGCACCAGACGGGAGTTTCTACAGACCGGAGTGGCCGCCGGTTTACTGCTCACCAGCGCAACTTATACGCATGCCTGGGCTGCGGAGCCCAAGCCCGTTCAACCCCGCGGGAAGTCGCGCATCTGCGTGATTTTCACCGGGCCGCCCGGCCCGGCGGAGCGCGGTTGGAACGCGGACGCCCAACAATTGGAGGCCATGAAAACCCGATTGGCCAAGGCGGAACGAGACCTCGGCAACGTGGAACTCATCATCGGCAATTCCAACAGCAACGAGGAAACCGCCGCCGTCCTGAAAAAGGCGGGGCCCAAGGCGCCCGTCCTCGCCATTAATCTCAACATATTCAGCCTGACAAGGGTCGTGACGCCCATTCTCGAAGGAGGTCATCCCATGGTCGTCTTCTCCCTGCCGGCAAGCGGTCATGACTGGATGTACGCCCACCGCTGGCAACGCCAAGGGCATCGCGTCACGCTCTTCCCCACCAGCGACTATAACGAACTCGAGCGGGCTATCCGGCTGCTCCGCGTGATCCCCATGTTGCAGCAGTCGCGCATTCTGCTGTTTCCACCGGCTCGCGGCACCGCGCCCGCCCAGTCGCCGGAAGAAATCAAGAAACGGTTGGGCGCCGAGGTTGTGGCCGTCAAGGAAAGCGACTTTGACGCGCTGATTTCCGGTGCGAATGACCAGGCGGTTCGAGCCGAGGCCGACCGATGGACGAAACGGGCCAAAGCAATCATCGAACCCAGCGCCGAAGACATCACCAAGGCCGCCCGCATCACGGTTGCCCTCCAGCGCCTGGTCGAGGAGCAACAGGCCCAGGGATTGGCCATCGGCACCTGCATGGGATGGTTGCCGAAAGGATTTCCCTGCCTCGGCTTCGCGCGTCTTCGCGATGCCGGCGTTCCGGCGGCCTGCGAGGGGGACATGGACTCCTTGTTGACCATGCTCCTTTTCCAATACGCCTTTGATCAGGCCGGGTTCCAGGGCAATGCCACCTTCGATACCTCGCGCAACGTGCTTTGGACCGCCCATTGCACGGCACCCTTGAAAATGGAGGGAATCAACAGCCAGGAGGCGCCCTACCTGTTGCGCGGCCATTCCGAGGTCGGGGGCAGCGGTTGTGTCCCTGAGGTCCAATACCGCTTGGGCCAGGTCATCACCCGAGGCAAGTTCGTCAACCTGGATACCATCCTCGTCTCCACCGGCAAAATCATCGAGGTCCCGAGACAATCGATCCGTGCCTGTCGCACCCAGATCGTCACCGAAGTGCGCGACGCGGCCAAGATGGCCGTCAACTGGAGTAGCGCCATCGATACCGAAGACGCCATGACCCTGCTGCACCGCGTGGTGTTCTATGGCGATCACCTCGACAGCACCCAACACCTGGCCAGGCTCATGGGGCTGCGCGTCGTCGAAGAAGGCTGACATACCTTCCGCTGCAGGCGTGGCCGCGGCATGCCCGCGGCCACCCGATCGTGGCATTCCAACCTTCCTGGCTTTCCAGTTGCCGCACCGGTGCCGGGTCACGACGGCTACGACACCGATCCCGTTGGCAGTCCCGCTTACTGCCGCCCTGCTTGCCCGCCCCAGCCAACCGCCGCCCAACTCCGTCTCGGCGCACGGCAACGAACCGGAGCTCATCCAGCTCCAACAGAGTTCAATACAGGGTGACAGGTTCGAGATCTGGAGTGCAAATCCACACTCCGTGATCGGATCCGGAATTTGCAGGCAAAAACGGAGCCAACGGACCTGCCAATCACTTAGCCCCGGTAACTCCCGTGAACCTGTCACCCTGTCCTCACTGCTCAAATCACCGCGGTCCGGAGGGGTTTCGACTACAAAGCCTGTCCCTCTATCCTCAGCCCCGGTGATGGCGAACCTGTCCCTTTGTCATCTCCCGATGGCTTTGCCGGCACCCGGTTGGCCTGGGGGAGAATACGGTGACAGGTTCGAGGTGTGGAGGGGCGGTTCC
>JAHDYP010000184.1 GCA_023383055.1 Verrucomicrobiota bacterium
CGGTTCACGCCTGAAAACCAGCTCAACAGGCTCGTCAGGAACAGGAGATACCAGGAGCGAGCGGCTGGATTTACCAGCGAAGGCCCGGGAGACATCGTCACATGATCCGCAGCTCCGCCTTCGGCTACCCGCAGAGCTCGCGCGACGACATCGGGCCGCAACCAGCAATCAGCATCGGTGAAAAGAAGCCAATCGCCCGTGGCCGCGTTCGCACCAAGATGGCAGGCGTGACATTTGCCCAGCCAACCATCCGGCAGAATGTCCACGCGTTTGATCTTCACGCGCGCGTCCTCCGTCGCCAGGCGCCGGAGGATTTCGCCGGTGCGGTCGGTGGAACGGTCATCCACGACGATGAATTCGAGTTCAACTCCGCGCTGATCGAGCAGATGTCGCATCGTTTGTTCGATCCGCGACGCTTCATCCCGCGCCGCGATGATGACGGAGCAGCGCACGGATTCAGGGCTCGATGTGGCAGTCGATCTGGTCGCGCTTGTGAATGTCTCGAGTGCCGGCAATCTGTGCACCCAGCGCAGGTGCCAGAGTGCGAAAAGCGTCCAAACCAGGAACAAGCCGGCAGTCGCGCTGAAGATGAGAGTGAGCCACATAGAACAGAATCCTACTGATGGGAGTCTGCTTTGAACGCGGCCCCTTTCAAGTTCTTGATTCCTCGTCCTGGCACTCAGGGAACGGGGGCATTCCGCGCCACCGTTCCCTGATGAAGCATGTTCGCCGATGGCTATTCAAACCGCGTTGCGGTCGCCCGGCCGCAATGGGTGGCGGCGACATTCCCATTCGGGTCAATGATCTGGATCGTGGAGCTATAGATGAAGCTGTTGGCGCTGGTAAGTTCCACATTGGCGGTGATGACGAGTGGGCCCAGAAAGGTGCCGGTTGCGTCATAGCGGTACTGCAGCTCCCGGAACGAGTAATTCTGACTGCCCGGCTCGCGCTGCCACGAGCCATGCTCGGGCGTGTCAAAAGGGCCGGTGACGGGAGATTTCCCGGCGCCAGTCACGGTACCGTCCCGGTGAAAGGTCATTATGGCTGGAAAAGTCGATCCCAACGCCTGGTCGGGGTCACTGCAATTGACGCCTCCTCTGGTGACCTGCCACACGCCCTCGATGGTCGGGCTGTTGTTTTCGCCGGGGCCGCTCCACACCAGTAAACCGCTCGCAGCGAGGGTGAGAGTGATCACGGCTATATGGTTTTTGAGTTTCATCTTTATTCCTTTGGCTATGGTGACTTGGATTTTCTTGTTTTGGCCTTGGTTGGCTGCTCGTCATTGAGTTGTCATTTCCGGCCGTTCCGTATCCTGTCATTGTCTGCAGGACGATTTAGCGGAGAAAGTAGCGAGACTTTCTGAAGTGGATTCGGGGGCATGCTGAAGAAGCGGACTCAGCGGGGACGCTCAGCGAGACGAACACTTACCCACCTCCGCGCGTCTGCGCCCCGGCCTTCCTCCCCGTAGCCGAAAGTCCCGGATCAATCTCTGAAATGCTCAAGGCGCTGCCAACCGAAGGCCCAGCACTTCCGCCAGAGCTTTCTCGATTCCGGCCATTTGCCCAGTGTGCAATGACCCCAGCCGCCGCTCAAACTTGATTGCCTGCACGGCTGCGGTTTGCTGCACATCGAAAGCGCCTTCCTCAAGCATTGGGAGGGACAGCGCGACTTCGAACCGGGTTCCTCGCAACGTCGTGGTGTGAGGCACAACGATGCAAAGGGTCCGTTCATTCTCGCGGAAGGGTACGCTGATCACAACGACGGGGCGCAGCTTGCCCACATAGCCCAAGTCTACGACCCAAAGCTCACCGCGTTGGATGTGTGGGAGGGGCACGGCGATCGTCTTCGTCCCAGATTTCCGCGGCCAGTTGGTCAAGGGCCTCACCCGGCACGTCGCCAAGGCCACCTTCCACCCGTAGAGCCCAGACCACAAAGTCGTGCCGCTCCTTTTCCGAAAGAGCCAGCACGTTCTCTTTAAGTTCCTGCACGCTCATGAAAGCTACTCTAACGGTTTGATCTCGCTATTCAAGCCTCGTTGTGGGGGCATCTCAAAACTTGGCGGAGATTCGAGTGTGCCCCTAAGCACCTATAATCTTGTCGGCCTCATGATGGTTTCGTCAGGCGGAAGAGGCGATTCTGGTCAGACCACAGCATCCCATTGATGTGGAACTAATGGGTTTGAATCAACCGCGCGCGCGGTTTAACAACTCGCGAGAATACCGGAGTTCTGCTTCAATCTCTTCCGGGCGCGTCACGGTCTGCGCGATTTCTTCACGCAGGAGCTCGCGATGTCGCTGCCGCATGCGCCGCACCGCGGACTTGACCGCGGCCTCGGTCATGCCGAACTCGTCGCCGAGTTGGGCATACGATTGCCCGCCCGAATCGCGCGGTTGATAGTCCTGCAGCCGCTCGAACAACGGTGTCTGGCCACGCACCGCGTATTCCTCACGCAGCCGGTTCAACGCGGCTTGGCGAGGACGATTCGCGACCGGCCTCAAGCTGGGCCCAAACTCACTTCGGCGTGCGCTGCAGGCGATAGAACCCGGCCGGTGCACCCATGGGTAGCTCTTTGGCCAGGGTCTGACCGGTTCCGGAAAGCACTCCCACATCGATCCAGTCACCTGCTAGAAACGGATCCTGTGATTGCAGGAGGTCCACGTAATCGGGATGACTCGACCACTCCAGGCGAAGGACGTCTTGCCCCCCGCTTTGAGTCAGGTGCATCCGCAATACCGGCGGACTAATCGGTGGCGTGTATTCGAGCACCAGCGAATAGCCGGGGTGCGGCGCCTGGACTTCCGACGTGCCGCCGATGGTATAGATCCGACCGTTCACCTCGCTCGCAGAGAAGTTCCATAGTCTCAACGAAGTTCTCGGACTAACAACCCACATATTGGCCCGCTTGGTCCAGCGATCACTCAGCGGATCGTATTCTTCCAAGGTCGCGAAGCTGGAACAACAGTCCTTCCCTCCCATGACGTACAACTTCCCATGAACCGCGCCTCCCGCGGATAGTCCCCGTGCCGTGGGCATGTTGGCTTTCCGAGACCACGTATCTGTCAACGGATCGTACATCTCCACGGTCGGCAGCCACGGCCCGCTCGGCGGTGCGGACGACCCGATCGCGAAGATCTTCCCGTCCACGACGCCGAGCTGGAGGAGGCCCCGGCGGGTGGGCATGGGCGCTTTTTGTTCCCAGGTGTCGGTCGCCGGATCATAAACTTCCACGGTGGAAAGCGGTGCAGCGCCGAACGTGGTCAATCCACCAATCACATAGATTTTCCCATCGACCGTCACGGCGGCCAGCCCCGATCTGGCCGTCGGCATCTCCGCCTTCCGAGCCCATGTGTCCGTGGTCGGGTCATATTCCTCCACGATCTTCATCGGGCTCGAGACAAAGTTTCGATCGCCACCGATGGCGTAAATCCTTCCATTCACGGCTGCGCAAGCCGACATCAGTCTGGCCGTTGGCATATCGGTCTTCCGGGTCCAGGAGTCCGTCACTGGGTCGTAGGCTTCGACGGTATTCATGCCGGACGCTCCTGCTTCGCGGTAACCTCCGATGGCGTAGATCGTGCCGTTCACCACACAAGTGGAGAGCCCGATGCGCGGCGTCGGCATATCGGCTTTCCTGACCCATGTGTCACCCGCCGCGCCGTGCCCGATCAGCGGTTGTAATTGAATCACGCTTGCCAGGAGAAGTATCCGACTCCGGAGTGGGTACGATTTCATAGAATTCTTCAACTGTACGCCGTCTTGGTCTCTTGCATCGTGGTCCGACGAAGTTGTCCCTGGCCACGCGAGATCCCGTCATCGCATGCAGGACGCTTTTTTGGGGAAAGTAGCGGGACTTTCTGAGCTGGATTTGGGGGGTGCAGAAGAAATGGACTCAGCGCGGATTGACTGGCGCTAGGTTCACGGCAGCGGCCGTTCGTTCCTGCTCCTGCCAGTACGCGACCTGCTCGTTTGAAGCGGCTTCCCAGACCTTGATGGTGCGATCGCCACTGCCGGTGACAATGCGCTTCCCGTCCGGGGAGAATGCCGCAGCATAGACCCAATCGCTGTGCCCTTTGAAGGTCAGCAATTCCTCGCCACTGGCCGCGTCCCAGAGCTTGGCCGTCTGGTCCGCGCTGCCGGTGACGATCCGCCGGCCATCCGGCGAAAACACGGCAGCATGAATATGCTCGGTGTGCCCTTTGAGAGTGAGTTGCTCCTTGCCGCTGGCCGCGTCCCACACTGTAGCTGTAAGTCCGTGGCTGCCGGTGACGATCCGCCGGCCATCTCCCGAGAAAGCCGCCGACCAGATCTTTCCGGTGGGGTGGATAGTAAAGAGCGGCTTGGCGGTGTTCGCTTCCCACACATTCACGTTCACTACCTCGTCACTATCTCCACTCGCGCTGACCAGCCGTCGGCCATCCGCGGAAAAGGCAACCGGATAAACCTTGCCTCCATGGTCCGGATACGTGATCAACCACGCGCCGGTCGCTGCGTCCCACAACTTCACCGTGCCGTCCCAACTTCCCGTGGCAATCCACCGGCCGTCGTGAGATACGGCCACCGAGAAGATTTCCGCGGTGTGCCCCTCAAGCTTATAGATTTCCTGGCAGCTGGCGACTTCCCAAACGCTCGCAGTGCCGTCGAAACTGCCAGTGACGAACCGCTTGCCGTCCGGGAGAAAAGCCACAGCGCGGATCGGAGCTCCACGCGCCCTTGCGCTCGAAACGCATTGCCCGGTGCGAATGTCCCAGACTCTAGCGGTCCCATCGAAACTGCCGCTCACGACCCATCGGCTATCCGCGGAAATGTCCACCGACGTGACCGCATTCGTATGCCCCTCGAGTGTCAACACCTCCCTGCCGCCGCCGGCGTCCCACACCTTGGCCGTCGGATCCTCCTCAATAATGCAATCGAAGAATCGGCCATCCGGTGAAAAGCGCACCGCCCCGCCACCCGTGACGATCCGTCGGCCATCCGGAGAAAGCGCGACGGAACCGATCTGAGAACCGTGGCCTTTGAGAACATGCAATAGTCCGCCGCTGGACGCGTCCCAGACCCGGGCCGTTTGATCGCCGCTGCCACTGATGATCCACTTTCCGTCCGGCGAAAATCCGACCGAGAATACGGACGCCCCATGCCCCCGAAGGATGCGCGGTGCGATGTCGTTGGTCCAGACCATGATCTGATGATCCTGACTGCCGGTGACGACACTCCGGCCATCCGGAGAAAACGCAACCGACAAGACCGCGCCGCGGTGGCCGACCAGTGTGCGCAGCTCATTGGTGTTGGCGGCGTCCCACACCCTGGCGGTCTGATCCCAGCCGCCGCTGACAACGTACTGGCCGTCCGGGGAAAACGCCACCGCCCAGACGCCATGGGTGTGGTTCGCGAAGGTCGCCAGATTTGTGCCGGTAAACGCATCCCACACCTTTGCCGTCTTATCCTGGCTGCCCGTGACGATCCGCTGCCCGTTCGTTGAGAAAGCCACCGAGAAGATGCCGGCTTGATGCCCGTTCAGGATCAACGAATTCGTGCCGGTGGTTGGATCCCATAGCCTCGCTGTACCGTCCCAACTCCCGGTGAGAACCCGCTGGCCATCTGGCGAAAACGCCACGGACTTGACCGGCTCGCGGTGCCCTACGAGGGTTCGCAATACCTTGCCGCTGGCCGCGTCCCACACCCTGGCGGTGCGGTCCGCGCTCCCGGTGACAATCCGCTCACCATCCGGAGAATAGGCCACGGCCAGTATCGGCCCGGTGTGTCCACGGAGCGCCATCAACTCCAGGTGCATTTGCCGCTGCCAATAGTACCACTCGAACCCGCGCTCGGGCGAATTCGCCGTGGCTTCCAGTAATTCCCGGACACGGCTGACGTTGTTCTGTTCCCACCGGTGCTGCGCCACGTTCAGGTTCGCCACATAGAGATGGTGCTCCGCCCGGCGCCATTGCCACACGATGCCCGCCAGGCCCGCGGCCCCGACCACGTGCAGGAGCACGATGAGCACGGCCAACATCGGTTTGCGCCGCCCCCAGCGCCAGAGCTTCTGCGGTGCCGTGATGGGGCGGGCATGAATGGGTTCGCCCCGAATAAACCGACCGAGTTCATCGGCCAGGTCCCGCGCGGTCTGATAGCGTCGCGACGGTTCCTTCTCCAGGCACTTGAGCGTGATCGTCTCCAGATCCCGTGGGATCGACGGATTCAGCAAACGCGGCGAGACCGGCTCCGCATGGAGCACTTGCGTGAGGAGGCGATCCAACGAATCCGCCTGGAAGGGCGCCCGCGCCGTCAGCAAATGGTATAGGATGCCGCCCAGCGCATACACGTCGCTGGGACGACCGACCTTGCCGCGTCCACCACCGGCTTGTTCCGGCGGCATGAAGTTCGGCGAACCGAGCACCTGGCCAGTCAGCGTGAGGCTCGAGTCTCCGTCGAGCCGCCGCGCCAAGCCAAAATCGGTGATGCGCGGCTGGTCGTTCGCGTCAATCAAGACGTTCGACGGCTTGAGGTCACGGTGGAGGATGCCCCGTTCGTGCGCGTGATGGATCGCCGCGGCGATGGTCTCGACGTAGCGGGCGGCCCGGGCCGGAGCGAGCGGTTGTTGACCCACGAATCGCGCCAGGTTCTGGCCCTCGACATAGTCCATCGAGAAATAGTGCCGGCCGTCGTGGACCCCCACGTCGTGGATGGCGACGATGTTCGGATGTTGAAGAATGGCGGCGGCGGCCGACTCGGTCCGAAAGCGTTGGACGAATTCCTTGCCCGCCAGCGACCCGGCCAGGATCATCTTTACCGCTACGACGCGTCCGAGATTCCTTTGCCGGGCCCTGTAAACGACACCCATGCCGCCCCGCGCGATCTCCTCCAGCAGATCGTACTCGCCGAACGATCCCAAGAGGGAACTCTCCGGGCTTGATTCTGGCGGTATCAAGTCCGCCGGAGCAATGACCGCCGGCTTGGCCACCTGGCTTCCCGCGTGGCTCATGTCGAGCGCCCCATCGATCGCGCATTGAGCGCACAGGCCCTTGGGCCAGTACGCCGGTAAAGGGGTGCCGCATTCGGTGCAGCGCTGGGTGTCGGGCATGTTATGATTATTCTTGGCCGTAACAATTCAATTCAACCACGAATGGACACGAATCAACACCAATGGGAACCAGGTGGCAACGCACGGCCAAGGAGCGCCCATTGCGTTCCCTGAACAGTGAACCATCCCACTGCGGCGAAGAGCATCGGCCACCCTCCACAATTCGTGTCTATTGGTGTTCATTCGTGGTTCTCGAGTGCATAGAGACGGCTTAGGCGGAGCAAACCCGTCCGCATGATACAGGACAATAAATGTCCGAGAGTTCCGAAAGCACCTGGCGAGGCTTCGCCTCAGACCACGGACCACGGGACCACAGGACCGCAGAACCATAGGCCCATTGGACCATTGAAGAACGTGACCTTTCGCGCTTCAAGGACTCTTGTTTGAATCATCCGCGCGCCCGGCCCAGTAAGTCGCGAAAGTAGCGGAGTTCTTCCTCGATCTCCTCCGGACGCGTCACGGTCTGGGCGATCTCCTCCCGCAGCAACTCGCGATGGCGCTGTCGCATGCGCTGAACGGCGGACTTGATCGCGGCCTCCGTCATGCCGAACTCGTCGCCGAGTTGGGCATACGATTGCCCGCCCGGCTCGCGCGGTTGATAGTCCTGCAGCCGCTCGAACAATGGTGTCTGGCCACGCGCCGCGTATTCCGCACGCAACCGATCCAAAGCCGTCTGCAATACGGTCTGCGCCCACCGGCGTTCAAAAACCTGCTCCGCGGTCAACTCATCCACAGGCTCGAGCAAGTAACCCTCTTCGCCCGCCGGTTCATCGAGCGGGACGAACACACATCCACCGCCGCGCTTTTGCGCCCCTGTCTTCCGGCGCTGCTCAGACAGGAAGTTCTTCAGGTACGCGAGCAGGAACGACCGGAACTTGCCATTCTGGTGATGGAGATGTTGGAGGTAATCTCGAGCCAACAACCGCGCGAAAAACTCCTGCGTCAGGTCTTGCGCCTCCGTCGCATTCTGTCCGTCGCGCCGGATGTAAGCGTAGAGCGGCAACCAATACGTGCGGCACAACTTCTCCAGCGCGACGGCGGCGATGGAGTCGTCACCTTGTTTGGCCGCCATGACCACGCTCCAGTGCGTGGTGGCAAACCATTGCGGCTGGTCGGACGACCGGCCGGCATCAGTGTCGGAATCCTGCATTACTGTGGTGTAGCGCAACCAGGCGCGGCTTGGCGAGGACGATTCCCGAGCGGGATCCGATGCAACGGTGAAGACTCCCCCCGGGCGGATGCGGCGCACCCCGCTCGCCCGAGAGTTCACGCGTCCTTCCTGGCTTCGAGCGCGGGCAACCTGAGCACATCTCCTCCCGGCCTTACGGCAGCAACCCGACGCGAAAGACCCGTTGCAAATCGGAACCTACGCTGAAGGTGGCGGTCATGGTAGTGTTGGTCGCGGTGCGGGGCCCGCGGAAGTTGATCCAATTGGCCTGCATCAAATCGGCCTTGAGCTGGACCTGATAGCCGCGGCCCATCAGCGCGCTCCAGGTCAACGTGAACGTGCCGTCCGAGTGGGTGACCGCCTGGATATCCGGCGTGCGCAAGGGGCTGAGATCCAGGGAGAGGTACGTCGGCCCACTCAGGCCGGTGATCAGGATTTTCTGATCGGTGCCGTCCAGGTTTGACCGTCGAATGGTTCCGCCCCCGTACTCCGCCCAGTAGATGTGGCCACTACTGAGATTCAGGCCGATACCCACAGGGAAATTGAGAGTCCGAATGAGAGTTTCCTGGCCGGAGCCGTCGAGATTGGCGCGCCGAATGTCGCCGCCGGCACCACCACCGGACCAGTACATCTTTCCGTTTGGAATATCCAAGGTCATCATTGAGGGTCGGATAAGTCCTGAAACGAGGATGGTCGCTTCCGTGCCGTCGAGGTTGGCCCGCCGGATATTCCCTCCACCAGTTTCGGGCCAGTAGATCTTGCGACCGACCAAGTCCAGCAGAGGCGGATGCGGATCATTCTGGCCCGTGAGGAGAACCTGCTGATCTGAACCATCCAGGTTCGCACGCCGCATCATCCCGCTGGCGTCAAGGAGCCAGTACATTCGCCCGCCGGCCAGATCGAGAGCCGGCATTCCCCCGGTTCCATTGCCCACGATAATGGTTTGAGCCGTGCCATCCAGGTTCGCGCGCCGGATGGTTCCGCTGCTTCCCCAGTACATCTGGCCGCGAGCAAGATCAAGAGTCGGTCCGGTAGGGCTAGCCTGGCCGCTGACGAGAGTAACCTTTGCGGTCCCGTCCAGGTTGGCTCGGCCGATCCTGCCGCCGCCGCGCTCACTGTAGTAGATGTAGCCGCCCTGGAGATTGCTTGGAAGAGACCAACTCAGGACGCTCAGAGCGAGTGCCACCGCTCGAACGGTCGGGCGACAAAGGATGCGATGTGCTTTCATACAGGTTTCTGTTCTTGCGTGGCGAGTTGGAGCAGCCAGCCAAGGTCGCGCGCGCCTCGCCATCGTTTCCGTTCTGCCTCTCACTCACATCCCAGGTTCCAAGCCCTCACACGGCGACTCGAACGGTTCGGGAACGAGGCGCGTGGCGTGGAAACGCGCGCAAACGCTGAGTTGAAGATTTCCATCCGGGTCGGTTTGCTCCACGTTGGCCACGCCGATCAGTTCATCGTTGCCTGTCAAATTCATCAGCGCACGGACCTTGAACACTCCCAGGAAAGTCCCTGCCGGATCAAAGATATCCTGCACAAAAATGTTGGCATACTGGTTCCCCCGCACATGGACCCAGGCGCCATGCTGAGGGCTGGCAAAGGGCCGTGTTCGATCAGACCCGATGGCTGCTCCGCCAGGCGTGAAGGTCATGTACGTCTGGAAGGTCCGGGGAGGCGCTCCCGGCGGCAGAATGGGGCTTACGGTGTTAATCCACGAGCCCTCCAACCGGGGCGCCCGAAACCCGTGCTCGTTTGAGGACGCACCCGCTTTGGTAAGCAACGGCATGCTCACGAGTCCGGCCAGCACCAGCGCGGCGGCCAAATACTTGCCCGGCGCCGTACTGATGTGCCTGAGATAGCGGGCTAAACGTCCTGGGTTTGGCTGAGACTCCGATCCTGCATTTTCTGTGTGTTGAATGTTCATAGCAACTTTCTTTCTTTTTTTTGGTTTTTGTCTTTTGAAGGCCCGACGCCGCCTGCGGAGGCCGGCTGCGAGCCGCGTGGTTGAAGGGCTACACCCTTTCACACTTCACCCTGTCCAAAGGAATCTCGGCGTCAGGATTACAGAAAATCTGAAAAAGTTCGGGCACCCGCGCGCCGAAGAGATCTCTGGTGCGTAGTTCGTTGGGGAGAATCCGAACGGAGAAATGTCGGAGACACCCTGAGCCGCTCCTTGCCACATGAGGCATTGCAAAAACGAACGATCAGCCCCGTTAGCGACTCAGCCCCAAGTCCCACCGCGCCGTCTCCCAGAGTTTCACGGTGGCGTCCCGGCTTCCCGATGCGAGCCGCGCGCTGTCGCGGCTGAAGGCGAGAGTGTTGATCCACCCGCTGTGACCCCGCAGCTTAAGTAGAAACTGCCATGACTGCGCATCCCAAATTCTGATCGTAGTATCTTCGCCAGCCGAAGCCAGCCAGCGACCGTTCGGGCTGAAAGCCAGTGCCAGCACTCCGCCGGTATGGCCGGGCAAGGTGAGTTCCTCCTGCCCGGTATTGACGTTCCAAATCTTGACGGTCTGTCCTTCTCCTCCAGTCGCCAACTGTTGGCTATCCACACTGAAGGCGACGCGGTTGCCGTAGCCACCGATGCGCACCGGGAGTATGAATCTGGGCTGTTGTTCCGTTCCCAATTGCTTCGGATCCCACGTCCATACCCGGACGGTGCCGTCATTACTCGCGGTGGCGAGTAGCCGACGGTCGGGACTGAACGTCATGCACCAGATCTGGTTATCGTGGCGCCCGATAATCCCCACCACGTTACCATTCCCGGCGTCCTGCACCTGCACGGTGTTGGTCGGTCCTTCGTGAAGGAGGTACCGTCCGGTCGGATCAAAGGTCACGCAATAAACGCGGCTGTTCTGTGGGAACGAGAGCACGTTCCCACTCGTTACCTCCCACACCTTAACTGCGGCATCCCAGTCCTGGCCGAAGGTGGCGGCGGCGATGCGTGTACCGTCCTAGTTGAACACCACTTGAACGATGCTTTGGAGATCTCCGGAACGAAGCGTGCGCAAGTAGTCGCCGGTCTGGGCATTCCAAAGCCCCAAGGTCCCGGCCCATGTGGCGGAGGCCATCTGCTGCCTGTCGCGGCTGCAGTCCACACTCCACACTTCATCCTCGTGCTTCAGGGTCTGAGATTCCATCCTTTCATACCCTTCCAATCGGGTTGCATCCCAGATTCGAATGCTCCGGTCTCCTCCACCGGACGCCAGCCGGTTGCCACCGGGTTCGAACGCCAGACTCTGGCAAACATCCGTATGCCCGCGAAGGCTCAGGATTTCTCGCCCGCTCGTGGGGTCCCATACTCTCACGATCCTGTCTTCCGTCCCGCTCGAGAAGAGACGCTGCCCGTCATTACTGCACGCCAGACCCGAGATGACTCCCGTGTGCCCTCGCAAGGTCGCCAAGGGCTCGCCAGTCGCCGGGTTCCAGATTTTTATCGTCCGGTCCAACGAAGCCGTCGCCAACCAAAGGTTGTTGGGGTGGAAAAGGACGGCGCTGATACGGCCCCTATGAGCATTCCATTGGGGGCGGAGGAGTTGGCCCGTCTGACCGTCTGCGATCCTCAGGACTCCCGCCCAGCTTGCAGTCGCCAGGAGGCGACCGTCTCGGCTGAACGCCACGCTCACCGCAGCCCTCTCGTGTTTCGGAAGGCGGTAAACCTCGCTGCCGTCGGCGGAATTCCAAGCCGCCGCGTTGCCTTCGTCGTCGCCGACGACCAGCAGTCGGCCATCCGGACTAAACGCCAGCCCGTAGGCCATCCCCGTGTAGTCACCGATGTGTCCTGGGAACGTGAGGAGCGTCTGCCCGGTAGCGAGGTCCCAGAGCCGGACCGTGCGGTCGGCGCTCGCTGAGGCGAAGTGCCGACCATCCCCACTGAACGCCATCGCAAAGACGTAAGCTTGGTGCCCGGGAAGTGTTTGAACCTCAGCTCCGCTGGTTGTGTCGAACAGCTTTACCGTCCCGTCGCCACAGGCGGCGGCGAGTCGTTCGCCGTTAGGTTGATAGGCCACGCAAAAAACTTCCGTTGTTGCTTGCAAGATCTGCGGCTCGACGCGGCAGAGACGCATGAGGTAATTCCACTCCCACTGGCGCAAATCCGCCGGGCAATTCGTCAACTGCTCGAGCGCGCCGCCCAGGTTGTCCGCAATTAATTCGCCGTGCGCCAGCAGGATGCGGTGGAAGTAGGCGTCAATCCGTTGTTGTTCGAGAGTCTCTCCCAGTTCAGCCTTGGCCCGGGTTTCGGCTCGCAGTGCCTTGCCCGCTCGCATCGCTTGCCGCGTGCTGGTGAACACGCCCAGCGCGAGCACGAGCATTACGGCTGCCGTTGCGGCGAAGCCAACCTTGTGACGCCGGACCGTCTTCTGGAACTCATACCACCGGCTGGGCGGACGAGCGATGACGGGTTCGTTCTGAAGGTGCCGCTTAAGATCTGCCGCCAGTCCGTTGGCCGTCTCGTAACGCCGCGCCCGGTCCTTCTCCAAACACTTCATCACGATCCAGTCCAGGTCGCCTCGCACCCGGCGAATCTGCTCTTTCAACCGCAGCCGTCGGCGGGTTTCATTTTTGACCTCATCCGCCGTCGGAATCGCAAGGCTGCGGGCGGAATCCGGCGGACTTGCATCAACAACGGCCAACTCCCGCGTCAGTCGCGTGCTCGGTCGGAGCGGCTCCTTCTCCCGAATGATCCGACGCATCGCGTCCAAGCCCTGCGACATCAGCTCTTTCCTGTCGAACGGCGTCTTCCCTGTGAGCAGTTCGTAGAGCAAAACGCCGAGCGAGTAAATGTCGCTGCGCGTGTCAATATCGAGGGCGCTCATCTCCGCTTGTTCGGGACTCATGTAGGCGGGGGTGCCGACGAATTGCTCGAACGCCGTGAACACGGTCTTGTCGGTCAACCGCTGATCGGTCGTCGCCTTGGCGATTCCGAAATCAATGACCTTGGGCGTGGCCACGCCGTCGTGCAGCGTGACGAGCACGTTCGACGGCTTGATGTCGCGGTGAATGATTCCCCTTTGATGCGCGTGTTGAATCGCCTGGCAAACCTGGACGAAGAGGTGGAGGCGGTCGGCGGCGGTGAACTGGTTCTGATCGCAGTAATCGGTGATCTTCGTGCCGCGCACCAGTTCCATGACGAAGAACGGGCGGCCTGCGTCTGTCGCACCCGCGTCAAAGACCTTCGCGATGTTCGGATGATCCATGAGCGCAAGCGCCTGGCGCTCGGCTTCGAACCGGGCGATCACCTGCGCGGTGTCCATGCCCAGCTTGATGACTTTGAGCGCGACGCGGCGGCGTATCGGTTCCTCCTGCTCCGCCAGGTAGACAATCCCGCAAC
>JAHDYP010000185.1 GCA_023383055.1 Verrucomicrobiota bacterium
TTGTCCTCCGTTTGCGGGAATGCCGCGATGAGGCCGGCCGAGCTCTCGACGCCCTGCTCGCCCTCGATCCCCTCAATGCCTTCGCCGGCTTCGAAAAAGCGCTGGCCGAGGGCAGCGAAACCGCCCGGCGCACGTTCGCCGCGAGCGTCCGCAATGAGCTGCCCCAGGAGATCTTCCTCGAACTGGCGGCGTGGTACCACGGCCTCGGCCGGACGGTCGAGGCCGGGCAGGTGCTCGAGCTCGCGCCGCAGACGGCGGAGGTTCTCTACTGGAGGGCCCGCCTGGCCCCCAGCAACGCCACGGTCACAGCGCTCCTGCAGCAGGCCGAAGCCGCGTCGCCCGAGCGCGTCTTCCCCTTTCGAGCGGAGTCGGCCGAGGTGCTGCAGTGGGCCACGTCCCGCAGCACCAGTTGGCGCCCGCGCTATTACCTGGCACTTGTCCACTGGGGTGCCGGGAACCTCGACGAAGCCCGTCGCCTCTTCGACGAGTGCGGGGAACAACCGGATTACGCCCCCTTTTACGCCGCCCGCGCCCTCATTTTTGAGGAAGTCTCCCTGGAACGTTCGCTGGCGGATCTGCGCGAGGCCGCCCGCCGTGATCCCTCCCAGTGGCGGTTCGGGAAAATGCTGATCGAGCGTCAGCTCCGCCAGGGGACGCCGGCCATCGCGCTGGAAACCGCCCGGCGCTACTGTGCCGAGTCCCCTGAGAACTACATCCTCGGCATGCTCCACGCCAAGGCGCTCCTGGCGGAAGGTCATCACCAGCAAGCTGCCGAGCGCTTGACCCGGCTCCAGGTCCTCCCCTACGAGGGCGCGACCGAGGGACGCCGGCTCTATCGCGAGGCGCTGCTCATGCTGGCAGTCGAGAACCTCCGTGAAGGCGACGACGCCGCTGCGCTCCGCTCGATCGACGCCGCGCGCCTCTGGCCCGAAAACCTCGGCGCCGGGAAACCGTACCCGGAAGACGTCGACGAGCGCCTCGAGGATTTCCTCGCCGCCCAGGCTCTTTCACACCGGGGCGACAACGCCACGGCGAGCAAGCTGCTCCAGCAAATCACAACCTTCGGTGCTCGCGGTGGCGGAGCTGGCATGCTCATTCACGCACTCGCCCTGAAACAGATGGGGCACGCGGCCGAGGGACGCCAACTCCTGGACGATTGGCGCGCGCGGGAGCCGGCGAACGCCCTCGCCGCCTGGGTCGCCCGCGCCTACGACCGGCAGTCAGGTCCTCCACCGCACACCGCCAGCGATGAGATACGCGTCCTTGCGGCCTGGTTGAAGACGGCACCGCAGTGAAAGGATCGTTCCTCGATCCGGGGTCGGTCGCCATCCACCTCGATTTCCATTTGGGCTGAATTCGCCTTTCCAACCGGGGCGAAGCGGAAATCATGGGGGCGGTCTTTCAGGTTCATGGCATCGAAGGGTGGCTTGTTCGCTGTTCACTCGTCCGAACGATCGCTGGCGTCGGTCAGCGACCGTGCGGAATGGTCTTCCGGTCCGAGATAGTGGCAGATCCGCCAGGTGTGGTAGCCCAGGCGGTCCAGCCAGCGCATCGCGTCCAGCAGGTCCAGCGCGCGGCCGGGCGCGGATGCGCCACCCGCCGTGTCTTGGAGGATCTCCGGACGTTGCCGGCGGCGCAATTCCACCAACGACGTCGCGTATTGTTCCACTTGCGGCAACCACCCCTCCGGCGCGCCGCCGCGCAGGCCCGCTTCGCCCTGGGCGAGGATCGCCCGCGCCAGCTTCAGCGCGGTCTCCATGCCCGCTTCGTCCAGCGCACGCCGCACATTGGCGGGCGGTGTCAGGCGCGCCTGTAACCGGGTGAGATGATCCATCGCGTGCATCTGCGCGACCCGCGATTGCGAGAGCGGTTCATCTTCGGCAGCCGGCGGAATCCTGGGAAAGAACTCCCGCAAGCGGTCCAACACCGGTCGCAGCTGCTCTTCTGACGGCGCTGCGTCGTCCGCCGGTCCGCCCAGCCCACCCCGCAACGCGCGGAACGTTTCCGCCGCCGTCTCGCGCAAAGCCCGCCGCGTCGCCTCCAAGGCGACCGCCGGGGTTTGCAGCACGGTGTCGTCCAAATGCCGGGTCAAAGCCGGGCCACGGTCGGGCAGCAACCGCTCGATGGCACGCGAAAACCGATGCACGAACGGGAGGAAGATCGCAACGCCCACCGCGATGAAGAGCGTGTGGAAAGCGGCCAGGCTCATCGCGCCCGCCTCCAGGCCCGCGTGCCTCTGCGCCAGCCCGATTGCCCACAGGAACAACGGCAGCAAAACGACCGCAATGCATCCGGTCGCCAGGTTGAATGACACGTGCGCCAGCAATTTCAGCAACGCACCCAGCCCCACCAGCGGCAGCGCGTAAAACCCCACGCTGACCTTCAGCCCCAGCACCGACACGATCCAGCCCGTACCGGTCGGTAAAGGATGGGTGGTAAAAGATGACCGTTCCCCGAAGCACCTGCCTCCGCCATCCCAGCCAAGCGGGTCGCCCTTCGGTTGCCACCGCAGTCCATAACCCGCGGGCCAGTGATCTGCCGCCATCCAATGGTGGCTCAACGATTCCCCCATCCCCGGAGCCACCAACACTTCGTTGCTGCGCACCAAAGTCTGATGGCTTGGGCGCGGGCGACATTCGGGAAGCGTCTCGCTGCCGCGTTTCTCCTTGCGACGAGCAAGGGCCCGCACCAGACTCACACCGTCCAACAACTGTAACCCCAACCCGCAACTCCCGGCATGAAGAAACCTGCTCGTTGCGCCGCTCATGGCCCCCACCCTCACCTTCATTCCATCGATCGGCGCCAGTTCCTCCTGGCCTCCGCGTCTGCGCTGGCCGTTCAACCTTTCCTCGGTGGCCGTAACCTGATGGCCGCGGTCGCCGGGAATGAGGATCGAGTTCAACCGTGCGGACCCGGGGCGGCTTGCGTGCCGGTGATCCACGCCGCTTTCGTCCGACGCAAGGGCGAATATGGGATGCGTTGGCCCGGCGCGGCCTATGACGGCCGATCCGCCGAGCGTGAGTATCGGGCAAAGACGCAGGAAACAGCGGACCGGCTCCGGGCGAAGCTGGTGTTACGGCCCGCGCCAATCCACAGCGATGCCGAGGCCGAAGCCTGGGTCGCGGAAGCCAGGCAAACTCACGCGGACGGTCTCCTGGTCATCCTGCTCGATCGGCAGGAGCACTCTTGGCCCACGGCGCATCGGGCCGCCGATTCGGGAATTCCGTGCATCGTCTTTTCACCGCTGGGCAGCTCGTTCACCACCAATACCGTTCACCTCGCCGAGCGCCCCGGCTGCGTGATCTACTCGACGGTGGGCGAGTTCGACCAGGCCGCTTACGGGATGAAGATGATCGTTGCGCGCACGCGAATGAAGCGAGCCCGTTGTGTTGTCCTGCATGGAAATCAACGCAAGACCGGCACGTTGCCCGATTTCGGCACCGAATTGCGCTATCTCCCCGCCCACTCGTTTCTCGACGACTACGAAGCCATGGGCACGCCCGCGGAGGTTGTCACCATGGCCGAATCTTACCTGCGCCGGGCCCGATCCTGCCGGGGCGCCACGCGCCAGGATGTCGTCAACGGCATCAAGAGCTACTGCGTCGCCCGCGACATGCTCCGGCGTGAACAAGCCGATGCCATCACCATGGATTGCCTGGGCGCCCTCGGTGATTCCACAGTCAGTTTGCCGTGCATCGCCTGGTCGCGCCTGAACGATGAAGGTGTGCCCGCCGCCTGCGAAGCCGACCTGGGCGCCGTCGCTTCCCATCTCCTGGTGCAATATCTGTTCGACCGACCCGGATTTCAGCAGGACCCGGTCGCCGACACGTCCCAAGACGCCGTGATCGGCGCCCACTGCAGCTGTCCGACCCGATTACACGGATTCGATCAACCACCGGAACCGTTCGACCTGGTGCATCACCACGGGAATCGCGACGCCGTGCCGCGCACGCTCTGGCAACCGAGACAACGTGTCACCTCGCTCGATGTTCTGTTGGGCGATGGCAACCAAAGACCGACCGAATTGCTCGTCTCGGTCGGCAAGGTCATCGATAACCTCGACGTACCGCCCGCCGGCGGTTGCGTGGTCAGCGTCCGCGTCAAATTCGACGGCAACCATAACGTTCTCGCCTTCCCCGGCTTCCACCAGCTTTTCTTTTACGGCGACTTCGGCCGGCCGCTGCTCAATTTCGCCCAGCTCTGCGGTTTCAAGGGCACCAAAGTCTGATGGCCGCATCGCCTCAGCTCGAGCAAACCGGGCGCGTGTATGCCCTTGAATACGCCGATCATTTGAGCGGTTCCGAGTGGACCCGACTTCCGCTGGTTGCCGGCAACGGAGGTGAGCTCGCGCTGCTGCATCCTTTCTCCAACGGCACGCGGCGCTATTATCGCCTGCTCCGTTGGTAAACTCGCCGGAACTCGTTAACCGACCGCTACCAGAAACGGATCGGCACCATGGCCTGTTTCAATCTGATGTGCGGGCTGGCGGCGCACGGCCCAAGACGTTGCCGAACCGGCTCTGGTGCAACCCCGGCACCGAAGATGGCAGGTAAGTGAAGGCGACTTGCGCTTGGACGTGAATTCGTCCACAGGGACGGTCGTTTGCGGCCCCAAAAGCCTCCGGGAACCGCCGCCGCAGAGGAGCGACCACCCCACCACCAATGTCAATTATGAAGATGTGACTCCAATTTGCTTCTCACCCCGCCTTCAAGTTCACCGCGGTCTGCGGCCCCGAGAAGCTTATGGATCACGGTGCCCAGGTCGGCCAGTGGCGAGGGTGGAAGAAGTGGCGGATTGCCACTTCCATCGTCGTCGTTTTGCTGAGCAGGTCAATCGAGTCCCTGGAGCGTCGTCTTGAGGACGGCGATCTCCTGCAGCCACGCATCCCGCTGCGGCGGCTCGACCGCCATCTCGCTGTTGACAAGCAACGCGCCGAGAACCGTTTCCGGCGTCGAGACCAGGAAAGCGGCCACCGTCGCGGTGTAGTACGCGCGTGGCAGGAGTCTGGATTGGTCGTTCTCCGTCATGGTTCATGGCCAACGGCACTCCGGCCGCCGCTCTCCGTTTGGCCGCATTCGGTCAGGAGCCGGTGCACAAACCCAACCGCATCCGCTTCAGTCTCCGCGTCCGGTCGTCCGTAGAGGAAGCTCGCCGTCCGCCGCGGCCCGATTGAATCAATGCCACGGAAGTCGGCCCCCAAGTACTCCATGGCCTTTCGGGCAGTCGCATCGTTGAGCAACGGCCTGAGTTCGGCGGCCACGTCGCCCACACCTGCGCCGTAGTTCCGCAGGAGGTAGAACAGATCGTAGGCGTCCTTGTTCTCTCCGCGGATGCGAAAGGCGAGTGCCTTGAGCACCACAAAGGCCCCCGCGCCGCATACGCACACATCCCGCGTGGCCGTCTCGCCGACGATGGTCTTGCCGTTCAACGTCACGGTGCGGTAGTTCCGGAATGCCAGATGCAGTCCCGGCGCAATGATGGCCGCCCAATCCTTTCGGAGAGAGAACAACCGTCCTGCTTGCGCCTCGGCGTTCTTCTCCGGCTCGATCAGGAAATCAACCGTCACCGGCGGTTCACCGATGCGCCAGCGCTGCCGTGTGGGATTACCCTCCTCATTCCGGTCGGGAGCGAATCCGGCATTCAGCAAGCGTTCGGCAACCTCCTGATATCGTTCTTCGCCAACCAGCGCGAACGCGAGCCCCAAGTCCAGGTCCATCGTGCCCACATAGGGTGTCACGTCCGCCGGCAGGTTCGCTTGGTCAATCAACAACGCTGGCACGAGCCCGCCGACGACGACCATCTCGGGCATCAAGTCGCCCAGTTTGGTCGCAAGGTACAAACACGTGGCCCTCACGCGGGCCACTTGTTCAGGCGGATAGCCGGCGGCGGTGATGGGTTTCGCGGTCATTGCGCCTTTCTCGCCAGCAGGACTCGGCGCAGTTGCTCGGCCGCCTCCGCCGAGCGCTCGGGATGGTCCTTCA
Organism: Verrucomicrobiota bacterium; assembly: GCA_023383055.1. Classification (GTDB taxonomy): domain Bacteria; phylum Verrucomicrobiota; class Verrucomicrobiia; order Limisphaerales; family JAHDYP01; genus JAHDYP01. The sequence goes on from JAHDYP010000185.1 coordinate 5,982, forward strand.
GATCGAGGTAGACCTGGACCGGATGGGCGCAACGAATGCCCTCGCGTTCCGTGGCGCCATGGAAGACCCCCTCGTCATTCGGCACGACCAGCCACACGTTCTCGCCGCGCGACTCCTCACGAAAGCCCATTGCCTGCTGAACCTGGGGGGACGGGAGCTGCGACACGTAGACCGCCACCAGCCGGAAGCCGGCGAACGCATTGATCAACCACGCCCCCGCCAGGCCCGTGACCGCGTACTCGACATGGTCATGCGCCAACGCGTTCGCCACCTGCCGGAGTATCTCGTCGCTGGACCGGGCCGCGACATGACCGCGCACGATCTGGTGCCGGGAGAAATCGTAGACTTCCCGCCAGGTGTCGACGAGTGCGCCGGCGTCGGTGACCTCCACCGCGCCATTGGCCGAACGGGTCACCAGCCGATCTGCCTCCAACTGCCGGACGATGCGGCTGGTGAAGCCTTCGTCCAAACCGCTGGCGTTGGCGAGTTCGCGCTGGGTGAAAGCGCGCCCCGGCTGCAGCAGCAAACAGCGGGCGATCCGCGAACTCTTCGGGGCGAACACACTGCGCGGCCGGCCGGGCCGTTTGAACAGGTTCGGTTTGCCTTCGATGCTGATTCTCAGACCGGGCGCTTCCAAATGCGCGTTGCCCGACAAGTCCAACCAGCCAATCCCCGCTTCCGCGCACAACCGTTTCCCCACGTCCCCCATGAAGGGCACCGCCACCAGTGGCAGGCCCTTCTTCCCGGGCAGCCCGGCATATTCCTTCAACTGACGCACCGCCGCGGCCACCGCCGCAGCCTGGCCGCTGGCCTTGCACTCGACGAAGAACGTCCTCCCCCCTGCGGAGACGACCATATCCGGCCTCTCGCGCGCGTCTGCGGCCGGTCGCTCAACTCGCACGCGGCCCGGCGGCACGGCCAGAAGTTCCGCCAACCGCTTCGGCACTTCCCGCGCCATCTGTTGGTATAACGCCCGATTCATGTTTCCTGAATATCACGCCTTGACCGCTCGGTCAAGTCCGCCACTTTACGCAAGTTGAGCAGCCGCCCGCATCATTCTCCACAACCAGCAATCCGACAGCCATTCGCCGTCCGACCGTTGAGCGCGATCTCGTCCAGATCCTGGGGCCACAGCATCTCGCGTCGGCCTTGAGGATTGCGGAAGTTCATGCCGAGCGCGTAGCCGAAGCCGTAGGTGTTGTACAGGGCAATGGCACGGCTCAGGCGCCGGGTGATCGGGCGTGGGAGCGGCTTGTCTTGCGCGCGCGCTTCCTCCGCCAGAATCGTATCCGGCCGGATGGCGTAGTAGAGCATCATCTTGATGGTATTGCGCCCTGCCTCGGCGGGTGTCATCTCCGCCCAGTCCTTGGGCTTCGGATCGGGTTCCCCGTCCTTCTGAGTGTAGACCGCCTCGCCCACCTTCTCCATGTACCAGAAGGTCATCTCATAGGCGGCCGCGGCAATCGCCTCGATGGACCAGCGCAAGACCATGTGCCAGTCCCCGTTGCCCTTGCGAATGAACTCGTCTTCGTCTCGCGGCGGCACGGGCGGCTCCAGCATTCGGAAAGCGTGGCGCGGATGGAAGCCCAGAACTGCGCTTCCGCAAGGCCGGCAATGGCCGTCAAGCGGAGGCGGTCGTCGCTGAGAGTGAGCACCCGCTTCCAGAACGACGAACCGACCGAGCCGAACTTGTGCGAACGGGGAACAGCGACCTGGCAGGTACCGTGGCTGACGGTCGTGCCACGTGCGCCGGTGTAGCCCTGGGAATGATCCGCCGCATCCACGGGTTGGCGGTTGGTGCCATACCAGACGGTAAACAGGGGTGTCCTGTCTGGAGCCGTGGGGGAAATCCTCCTGGCTTGCGGTGCCGGCTCAGCGGTCGGTTTCGCTCCTTCTCCAGGCGCGCGCGCGGCAGGCATGGAAACCTCCGATTCCGGGATCCCTTTGGTGTCAGTCGGCGAGGGAGGTTTGGCTGGCTGGCGGGAGGTTCAGTTCAGTAGACATGCCGTGGCTCCTTGTGTTGACTGTGTTGCTGTGTTCAGCGCGTGCGGCGGGTCGGAACGGTACCAGTCGGTGGCGGAGGGGTTGCAGAGGTGTGACCGGGCTGAACGGACGCTGTGGAGGTCCGCGCCCTCCTTCACGGTCGCGGAGAACTGATCGCCCAGGCCGGTGGCGATGCTGCGGGGGACGGCGTTCATGCGCATCAGTACGGCGGGTTCGGTGTTGACGCCCGCCTTCGCTCGGAAGCTTGCGCCTTCGCTGAGAAGCTCCGGCGGCACACGCCGGCGCGGCACGCCGTGGTAGAGCATGGCAGGCAGACTATTGATGATCCGGAGGTGCAAGGTCGGCCCGGATCGGTAGATTCCGTCGAAACGTCGATAGCTTATCGATGGATTCATTTGCGCACCGCAACCAGTCTGTAACGCGTCGCACGGCCCTTGCCTTCTCGCACGAGCAGTCCCTTTCGAACGAGTCCGGACAGGTCAAGATAGGCCGTGTTGTAGGTGATTCCCAGCGTTTTCAAACACCAGCCACTTGTCACCACGCCATGCGTCTGGACCTCGACTATAATCTGCTTCTGCCGGTCGTTCAGTTGCGCCTCCACCGACGGAGGCACGAATCCGCGGGCGTCGGCGGGTACGCGGAGGCGCGCGTAGTCGCCGTTGGGACTGGGCAGGATGACCTTGAAGTAGCCGTCCCGCTGGTCCAGTTGGTGGGCGTCCAGCCCGTGATCGAGCATCGCGGCCCGGATGCGTTCGGACCCCGTGCCGCGCTGCTCCATCATGTCGAGAGCCGCCAGGCACTCCGCCAGGACAGGGTTGCGCCGGCAGGATCCGTATTGCCCGCGGCGCAGCTTGGCGAGCGTAAGCGGCTTGGGCGGATACCCCGGACTGGAACCCGTGCACACGCGCGCCCATCCGCTCCGGCCGCTTTCCAACAACCTCCGGGAAATGCCGCCGCAGAGGAGCGACCACCCCACCACCAATGTCCATTATGAAGATGTGACCCCACACATTCGGCGAAGGACAGGTCACAGGTTCAGGGCCGGGCACTGGTTTTTCCAAACTCGATTTCTCTCCGGTTGTGTTCGCAGGCCGGAGCTGAAACACTCCACGGCCACATGATCGCCAAACCAGCCGACGCAAGGGCCCGGGGGTTGTTCCGCAAGCTGCAGGCGCTGGCCGAGCGGGGCGTCGACGGAGAACGCGCGGTTGCCCGACGCAAACTCGCCCGGCTCAAGCGGCGCTACGATTTCACGGTTGCGGACGTTGCGGACGGTCCGGACCTGTTTTCCGGACGCTTCACTTGCTCGTCCACGGCCAGGCCCATCTATTCTTTCCCGCGCCACGAGATCGCCCTCGCCAGTTCGGTGAAGTGGGCGATCGAAGCGGCCACCAAAGTCCGCTGTCTGCATCGCGGCGCGGAGTTGCTGGCCGAGGCGACGCCCGCCACGGCGCGCAGGTTGCGCCAGATTGCGGATCATATCGCGCAGAGCTTTCGCGTGCTGTTGGATCGGTTCTCCGCCCTGGATGGCGTCGCCGTAACGGACCGAAGCGCTTTCCTCATGGGCTTGTACGATGGAATGATGAACGAAGCACGCGAACCCGGGCAACGATTGCCCGGATGCTCGAATTCCGCGAAAAAGCGGAAAACCAAACCAACCGCGGCGAAACCGGCATCGGCCATGCAGACCCACCCGTATTCGCTGGCGGTCAGCCTCGGCAGAAAAATACGGCTCTCCGCGCCCTTGGAACAGATCGCCGCGGAACTGGAAGCCGTCGCGCCGAAGTACCTGGCTCAGGAAAGAAGTTAGCCCGCACATTTCGCAGGCCGGCGTCGCCGGAGCCGATATAATGACTCCAGCAGACGGACCATGAAAGGGGTGGCGGGGTGATCCCCGGTGATTCAGGAACGACCCCTGAGGGAAGCTGACGCCCGCGCTTTGATCCCCGGGTTTTCCGGCAGCACTGGGGACACTCCAGCGGGGAGTTGAGAGTGTGGTCGGCGTTGAGCGTTGCGATTCAGAGACGCACGAGCTTCCTGGGGGAAACTGGAGACGAGTTGCCGCAGGAATTCCGGCGTCCTGGCTTCGCGAAGCCAGAACCCGATCCACTCGGGCCGGGGCGCGTCCGCATTTTCCCGATGATGGATGGCCACGAGCAATTCGATCACCGGCCAGTCCCTGGCACGCTGTGTCTTCTTTGCCTGCACAAGGTCCGGGACGCACAGGAGATTGAACTGAATCCCGTCCCGGTCCTCAAACGTCGTCCGGCGGTCCCAGAGGACTTGAAACTCTGGCAGATCCCGCAGACGGGTCATCACGACAATGCGCAGGTCTTGAACGCCGGGCGCCGTGCAGCGGAAATGGATCGCATGACCACGCGCGAGCAGGACTGGATCAAACCGGGGAACCGCGATGCGACGCGCGGCCAACGCGGCCAGCGCCAAGCTCAGCCGGCCGAAGTTCGCGTCCTCGGCCAGCAAGACGAAGTCGACGTCCTTGCTAACCTGCGCCGCGCCGTAGAAGACGCAGGCCTGCCCGCCCATGAGCAACGCCTGGACGCCATTGTTGCGGATCGTCGAAAGGACTTGACGGATCGGGGTCGGGATCAAGGCTGCCTCCCATGGCCAGATACTGCGCGAAGAGCTCCTCGCTGCGCCGGAAACGTTCCAGCGGGGTGAGATCGATCCACTCCTGCCATTCCTCGGGCAGCTGCTCGTAGGTCATCGCGCTGGCAAAGCAACTCGACGGCAGGACACTGGCAACTGTGTTCGAGGCGGAAATTCGTGCTTGGCGTAGCGGATGGTGCGCGGACGACATCGCAGACCACGGCGGCAGGGTTGTAAACGTTCTGCTCTTCCCACCGGACCTCCTTATCCAGGACGGGGCACTGGAACTTGGAATCCGGCGTGGGCGACAGCACGGGCTGCGGGTGCTTCACATCTTCGTTTTTGACAATTCAGCGCTCACCGACTCCAGCCGCCGCCGCCAGACTCTGTCCCGGTCCAGTTGTTGCCGAACCCGCCGGACCGCCTGCGCCACCGCCGTATACCCCACCCCGCTCGATAACCGCACCAGCTCCGCAAGCTTCAACCGTCCCCGCTCCGAACCTCTTCCGCCGATCGCCGCTTCCATGCGGCTTTCACCTCCGCCACAAATCGTTCGCTCCCCAGCACCGCTCCCGCAACCATCCGGTCCCACACCCGCTCCAGCCGTCCCTCCCGCAGCGACGTCTCGTGATACGCCTCAAACGCCCGGCGCTGTTCCTCCGCCGTCCGCCCGCCACTGGCTCCCAACACCGCCTCGCGCGTCAGCCAACCGAGACTCGCCGCCAATCCGATATACGCCCGATAGGAACTCCAGCGGTAGTTGCGCAACACCCGGAGCCGCTCGGCCACCAGCCGGGCGGCTGGACGCACCGATCGGTCTCCAGGCTCCGGTTCCGGGTTCCCAAAAGCGGCTCGCACTCGATGGCCTTGGTGCATACGGTTCCGATCATGATGAGTTGTCAAACCGCAGTCCATGCGCGAGCCGTCAGAAAGCTGATCCGGGGGCTGGCGTTTGCCACCCCGATCTGCCTGGCCGTGTCCGGCGCCACCGCCCACGCCGACGCGCTCTCGGTCGAGGGCGTTCACGTCGTCCCGCACGTGCAGTCCTCCGAGATGCGCTATCGTCAGAAGCCCGATTTCAGCCTCGGCGCCCGAGTCGAGGTTTTCCTGCGCAACTCAGCACCAGAACCGCTCGTCATCCCTTCCACGGCCGATATCCGATTGCGGGGCCGGACCCCGGCGCAGTTGCTTCAGGCGGATGAGTGGGCGTGGCACGACCTGCCGTCGGCGTGGGGCGGCGACCCGCTGCGTCTGCCGCCTGGAGCGATCACCGTCTGGAGTTGGAACGGCAAGCGCGCCCTGTGGGGCTCGAACACGCAGGCGGAACTGGCCGTGACGCTGCCGGGATCCGGCGAGGCAGACCGGTTGCTGGTGCCGATCGAGAATCCGTCGGCCTGGTTATCGGCGGTGACCTTCCTGGGCGCTGGCACGAATGTCCAACCGGACGCGCTGCTCTTCCATGTGGCGAACCGAACGCCTGGCCCGTTGCGACTCGAGGCCTGCCGTTTGTGGTTACCGGAAAACAACGCCACCTGGCGTGCCCTGATCGCGCAACCCTGGATCAGCAACCGCCTCGAACGCTTTCCCGCGGACGGCGTCATCCCGTCAAACGATCGCGGTGGGGCCTGGGCCGCCATCGGCCCGCTGCCGCTCACTTACGCGGCGCTGGAAGTGAAACTCGCGGACCCTGCCGGAAAGCCGCTGACGCTCTGGGCACATCAGCGCATCAAGCACGAGGTGTTCGACATCAGTGGCGGTTGGGTACTCTCCGCCGTGGGTGGCAGCAACACCTTGCAGTCGGAGGCCTTCCTCAAGGCGCTGCGCCGCCTGCAGGTGAACACGGCGCACATTGCCGACGTCGCCGGTTACACTGATCAGACCGGCCCGGACGGACTCTACACATTGTATCCGCTGAAGTACTTCAACAAACTGGAACCATTCGACCATTACGACACCGAGGCAATGCTCCCGCGCATTCACGCCGTCGAGTTCCTCGGCGAACCGCAGTACGGTGGCGGGCGTCCGGTCCCGCCCCAGGAGGTATGGCAGGCACTGGCGCCTTACGCGCCGACGAGACTCCCAACCTCGGTCACGCACAGCGAAGAGCGGGTGTGGCGGTTCTACGCCGGGCTGTCTGACTATCCCCATTACGACGCCTACCGCGTGACCGCGCCGTCAGCGGACGCGTGGAACCAGTATGACCGCTGGGAAGGTCAACGGATCCGCTGGGGCTCACCGCTCGAGACCATCGGGGAAATGTCGCGGTCGCTGCGCGAATTGAATCGGCCGCGACCGACGGCCTACTGGTCCCAGGGACCCCATCACGATTGGAAAGGATACGGCGGCCGGAAGCGAGGTTCGCCGACGCCCGACGAACTGCGGCTGCAGGCGTATCACGCGCTTGCCAGCCGCATCACCTCGCTCTATTGGTTCAACCTGAGCCTGCGCTCGCTGGTGACCTTTCCGGACCTGATCGAGCCGATGACCCGCGTGGGCCGCGAGATCCGTATGCTGGAGGAGTTTTATCTCGAAGGCGACGCCACCAGCCACGAGCGCCTGCTCCGCGACGGCAAACCGGACTGGGACCTGGACGTGGTGGCCGGCCCGCGCGGGGCGCTCCTGTTCGCGCTCGATCTGGCCTACACCGCGGATCGCCAGGAACGGGTCTTCAAGTTCGGGCCAGCGCGAGATGCCACCTTTCGCTTCCGCGTGCCGTCCTACGTCGCGCCGATCGCCGAGGTTTTCCGAGTGGATGCCGATGGCACCGTGAGTGTCGAGCACACGGCCGGGGACGGGAGAATCACCATCCGCGACCGTGTCAGCCGCGTGGCGGTTTACGTCGCGGCGACAGTCCCTGGCGAGCGGGATCGGATCGAGGCGCGCCGCCAGGCGCTGATCGCGGCGGAAAACGCCCTCGGCTTTGAGCCGGGCCGCAATCCGGGCGATCTGGCCATCTTGAGGGGGCTCCTGGGTGAGTGATG
>JAHDYP010000186.1 GCA_023383055.1 Verrucomicrobiota bacterium
CCGCTCGGCGGACGTTAGAGGAGAAAGAAAAATCTCCTTTCGGACGCTTTTTGCCGATTGACCGCGCGGGCTTGATAGGGGTTAGCTCAGGATTTCGGTTCTCTTTCATTCAAGAGGCGTGCTGAGATCCGCATCACCCTTGGCCGCAGGCCAAACTCGTCCAACCACAATCACGTCATCCAGGATCTGGTAAACGATCTTCCACCGACGGTAGATCAGCTTCCGCCAGCGGCCTTCCCGCAACTCATCCAAAACCGTTCCAGCCTCCGGATGCTTCAGCAGGATCTGAGCACGCTGATAAATCCCCAGCCCGATGCTTCCCGAGGCTTTCGGATCGCGCCGTGCAATGTAACGAACGATGGCCTCAATGTCCGAGGAAGCGCGCTCCGTCCAAATCAGGCGCCGGTCCATGATCCGATGCGTCGCCTCATTTCCTCGTTGGTTACAGTGCGTCCCGCAGCAATATCATCCTCGGCCTCACCCAACGCCGCAAGAAATGCGATCTCATCCTTCACATCTCTAAAATCAACATCTTCCGGGAGTCGCTCAATGGCCTGCAGAACCAGTTCTTTAACCGTCATGTTTAGACCATAGCCATTCCGGCCGGCGTCGGCAAGCCGCTCGCAAGCGCGGATACTCGCCAATCCTGAACCGCAGGAACTCGTTCTTGACCTTCATTACTGAGCCGAACGCCGGAACTGAGCGACGCGGGCGGCCCAGCGCGTCCGCATTGGCAGATGATCTGCCCCGCCCGCGTTCGCTCCAGTGAACTCGTTCGGCGGCATTTGCATGTGCCCTTCTCCCGACAAGGCTCACTTAAAGATGACTTTTGCAGTTGAATCTTCGTAATACGTCACCTCACGGCCGGTCTGCCACTTGCCGTCTTTCAGGTGCTCTGTCCTCACGCGAAATACTCCGTCGGGCAGGAGTTCGCTGATGCCCCGGACTTCGGTCACACCGCCAGCGCTGCCAGTGATCAGCTCATGGGTGTGCAGTTTGCCATCCTTGAAGCGCAAGGTGCCAGTGGTCATAAAGCCGGCGGTGGTGAAGTAGTGGTAGCTCACAGCCTGGAGCTTTTCGTCCCACCTGAAAAGGGTCTCCCCGCCATAGGCTCCATCGTTCACCGAGTGCTGCACCCGGACAGCTTTTCCGTTCAGCGCTCGTTCCCAGCGCATGACATCCACTATCGGATTTTCCGGCGTGCTGCTCTCGAACACTCCCTTCCAGGTCTTGTCGAGGAACGGGCGAAGCGGCTCCAACTGCGGATCCAGCGAAGGCCGACCCGCGCCGAAGACGTGACTCGTTGCCGAAAGGCAACAAACAAGGAGGGAAAGACAACATGCTGTCTTCATACAATTCAGGCTCACTGGGTTTCAACTGCGGTTGCCGAGCACTTGGGCTGTGCTGACGCCGAACGAGGTCAGCGACGGGAGCCAGCCGCCGATGACGTTCGATTTGTCTCTGAGCGAATCGGCTGTGTAACGCCCCGACGATCCTCGTCGCATGGACTCCTCGGCCAATCTCGGGAGAAGGACTTAGGAACAGGGAGGTCACAAATCCGCGAATGGGAGCCGCGAAGAGCGGCAAGACGATGATTAGTCCAAACATGGCTGCTCCCAAGATCCAGACTCCCAGCGCAAGGAGCACCGACCCAAGCAACGGTGGCTGCCAAGGAAGTCGAATCCGCGTGAACGTACGAATAGCACCACCCGCTACAAACCAAGTCGTCGCCAAAAAGACCCAAAGCCCGATGGGTGGCAACACAGAATCCACCATCGCCGTGGCGCAGATACCGCAGGCCAAGACCTCGCTGGTCGCCCCAGCGAGGATCAATCCCGTTGCGCATAGTTGGCAATAGCGCTTACGCATATCCAAGCACCCAACGTCTAATCAACGACTGCCGGTCGTTGATCAGATTTCGGGGGTGGTTTCTTTGGAGTCGACGCAAGTCCTTTGGCAGCAACGGCGCCTCCTGCGAACGGACGTTTCCTGGCTCGTTGATCACGCCGCTCGAACCCGACCGACCTCCAGTTCGTAAGATGTTCATAATGAACCAAACTGCCCTTAATCATACGGCTGCTGTTGTGCCGAGTTCAAGATAATGCCGAGATGAAAAGAGGAGATTCTGTGATTCTTGAGGAATCCCGCCAGTTTGCCGTTTCCGGCTCGGCATTATTCGGGTCTCGTTTCCTTTCCGAACCTAAACTCGAAAGGAAACATCTCTGCTCGTCCGTTTTAAGCCTCCGCCGGAACGATTGTGCGTTTTCCGTGTGCCCCGCTGGGACGGCACTCATCTCGCAGCAAGGCTACAGCCCCGCTGCTGGATGGACAAAAATCCACTTGGTCCGGCCTGACCTGCTCTGCCATGGCGCGGATCTCTCTGTTTTCGCGCTGTGCCTTGGGCATGAATGCAACCAGACAACGCACGCTTACCTTCACGCCAGTCTGCAACTCAAGGAACAGGCCCTGGCAAAAGCCTCGTCTTTCACAAGCCGGAACGACCGCTATCGTCCACCCGACCCACTGTTAACCTTTCTCCAAAGCCTCCAATTATGCCGAGCTGGAAACGGCAAACGAGCGGAATCCCCTAAAGGATCACAGACCTCGTAACTGGCAGCTCGGCATTATCTTGAACTCGGCATAACTGTTGGTTCGGTGATCAAAGTAAAATCCCCCCAACTGCGATCGTGCCTCCGACAGGAGGTGACGGGTCTTGCCCAGGCTCAGTGGTGCGGGTACGCTCCCGCCCATGAAATCCATGCTGTTTCCCGCGTTGACTGGCCTGGTTCTGGCCGTCGGCGCCAGTGCGGCGGACAATCCCACCACGCTGCCACTCGGCAGCAAGGCGCCTGATTTCGATTTGCCCGGGGTGGACGGGCGGAACTGGAAACTTTCGGATTTTGCTGACGCCAAAGCCCTGGTGATCTTCTTCACATGTAACCACTGTCCCACTGCCCAGTATTACGAGGAGCGGATGAAACAGTTGGTGACGGATTACGCATCGAAGGGCGTTGCGTTCGTCGCCATCTCGCCCAACGACCCGAAGGCCGTGCGCCTGGACGAGCTCGGTTATGCCGATCTGGGCGATTCCTTCGAGGAAATGAAAATCCGCGCGCGGGATGCCGCCTTCAACTTCCCCTACCTCTACGGCGGCGGCGAACACGAACCGGTGTCGCGGGCCTACGGACCGGTCGCCACACCCCACACGTTCATCTTCGACGCCGGGCGCAAGCTCCGTTACCAGGGGCGGATCGACGACAGCGAACGCGAGAAGTTCGTCCGCGCCAAAGATGTGCGCCTCGTGCTGGACGCACTGCTCGCCGGGCAGGAACCACCCGTCACCCAGACCCGCGTCTTCGGTTGCTCGGTCAAGTGGTCGGACAAAACCGCCGGGGTCGACCAATACTGGAAGCAGATCGCCGCCGAACCGGTCACCGTCAACCCCGTCGATGCCGGAGGCCTGATCGCCCTCCGCCGGAACGAATCCGCCAAAAACGATCAGGCCAGACTCCGGCTGGTGAATTTCTGGGCGACCTGGTGCGGCCCCTGTGTCATCGAATTCCCCGAGCTCATGACTATCCATCGCATGTACCGTCAGCGCGATTTCGAGCTGGTCACCGTGGCCGCCCATTACCCCGACGAGCAGGCGGACGTCCTCAAGTTCCTTAAGCAACAGCAGGCCTCGAATCGCAACCTGATCTTTGGAGATACGGACAAACACAAGCTGATCGAGGCGTTCGATCCCAATTGGAGCGGGGCATTGCCCTTCACCCTGTTGATCGACCCCGCCGGCGAGGTGCTCTACCGCAAGGAAGGCACGATCGATCCCCTCGAACTCAAGCGCACCATCCTGCGCGAGTTGAACGCCCGCAAGCCCTGGTAACTTCAGAAGGAAGAAGGAAGAAGGAAGAAGTCGGAAGGCAGAAGGCGGAAATTTCGGAGTGGCGCTTTGCCGGGAGTTTTGGCAAAAGAAGGCACGATTTGACCACAACGAAACCACAACACCCCTGAACCCTATGCCCGCCGCATTCCCCAAGATCCGCACGATCCGATACGAAGGACCCGACTCGAAGAATCCGCTCGCCTTCAAGCATTACAACGCCGACGAGCTCGTCGAGGGCAAGTCCATGAAGGAGCATCTCCGCTTCTCGGTGGTCTACTGGCACACCATGCGCGGCCGCGGCGGCGACATGTTCGACGGCGGCAGCGGCACTTGGTTGCGACCCTGGGAAGACGGCACCAACTCCCTCAACATGGCCCTCAAGCGCGTCCCGGTCCTGTTCGAGTTCTGCGAAAAACTCGGCGCGCCGTTCTACGCCTTTCATGACCGCGACGTCGCCCCGGAAGGCAAGTCCCTCAGCCAGACCAACAAGAACCTCGATCGCGTGGTCAAGGAACTGAAGAAGTGCCAGCGCGACACCGGCATCGGCCTCCTCTGGGGCACCGCCTGCCTGTTCGTGCATCCCCGCTACATGCACGGCGCCGCCACGAGCTGCAACGCCGACGTGTTCGCCTACGCCGCCGCCCAGGTCAAGAAAGCCATCGAAGTTACCCACGATCTCCGTGGCGCCGGCTACGTCTTCTGGGGCGGCCGCGAAGGTTACAGCACCCTGCTGAACACCGACATGAAACGCGAGCTGGATCACCTCGGCGCGTTCCTCCATATGGCGGTCGCCCACAAAAAGAAGATCGGATTCAAAGGCCAGTTCTACATCGAACCCAAACCCAAGGAACCGACCAAGCACCAATACGATTCCGACGCGGCGGCCTGCCTGAACTTCCTCCGCGAATACGACCTGCTCGGGGACCTCAAACTCAACATCGAAACCAACCACGCCACCCTCGCCGGTCATACCATGCAGCATGACCTCGAAGTGGCCGGCGCCGCCGGCGCCCTCGGCTCGATCGACGCCAATACCGGCGACGTCATGCTCGGCTGGGATACCGACCAGTTCCCGACCGACATCTACCTCACCACCCAGATCATGTTGACCCTCCTCAAATACGGCGGGCTCACCACCGGCGGCACCAACTTCGACGCCAAATGCCGCCGCGAATCGTTCGAACCGGTCGACCTCTTCCACGCCCACATCGGCGGCATGGACGCCTTCGCCCGCGGCCTCAAGATCGCCGCCGCGATCCGCAAAGACGGGCGCCTGGCCGAGTTCGTCAAGAACCGCTACAGCTCCTGGGATTCCGGCCTCGGCCAGCAAATCGAGAAAGGCAAGGTCGGCTTCAAGGAACTCGCCCAATACACCCTCAAACTCGGCGAAATCAAAACCAACCAGTCCGGCCGCCAGGAGTTCCTCGAGAACCTGATCAACGAGTTCATCTAAGCTCCCGCCGCGATTATTCCGCGAGGCAATAGAGGTGTTGGTGCCCACGCACGAACACCTCGCCGTCCACCAACGCCAGCGACGCGTCCACCTTGTCGTCCAGCTTGTTGGTGGCCAGCACCTCGAGCGTCGGCCCGGCCTTGAGCACCATCGCCGTGCCGTCCCGACCCATCACATACACCCGGCCCGCGGCGGCGACCGGCGACGCATAAATCCCGAACAACCCGGGCAATCGCTCCGCTTCGTAATGCGCCAGGCCGCTCCCGGCGTCGAAACAGGAAAGCATCCCGGTGTTGCCGGAAACAAAATAGAGCAAGTCCTCGTAAATCAGGGGCGATGGGACATACGGCGTCGATTTGTGGTGGCTCCATAGGATCGACCGCGTCCCCGCCAGATCGCCCGTCGCCCCCAACCCGATCGCAAACAGCGCGCTGCCCCGGAATCCGCTCGTGACATACACCACACCGTTCCGGGCGACCGGGGACGGGATGACGTTCACGGTCTGGCCGCCGCATTCCCAGATCACCTCGCCCGAGGCCAGGTCGTAGCTCCGCACTTTGCCCGTGGCGTTGACGATCACCTGGGCACGGTTCTCGTGTTCGACCACGAGCGGCGTGGCCCAACCGGTGGGTTCATCCCGCTCCCGCCGCCAGCGGGTCTCGCCCGTGCGCTTGTCGAGCGCAACGATGAAGTCCTCCCCTTCGTGATCCCAGTTGATCACCAGCGTATCCCCGTGAAGCGCTGGCGAGGACCCTTCACCGAAAGCATTGCGGGTCTCCATATCGCCAAAATCCCGCTCCCAGATCAGGTTCCCGTCCAGGTCCAGGCAATAGACGCCGCGCGAACCGAAATGCGCGTAGAGCCGTTCGCCGTCGGTGACCGGCGATCCCGAAGCGAACCCATGATCGCGGTGATGCCCTTCGTGCGGGACTTCTTCCCGGACGATCCGTTGCCAGAGGAGCGAACCATCGGCACGACGGTAACAGAGCACGATGAACTGATAGGTGTCCTCCGGTTTGAACGTGCCAAACGGATTGCCCGCCGCGGGGGTAGCCTCGGCCTGCTTACCGCTGGCCTTGGCCGTAAGCAAAAACACCCGATCACCCCAGATCACCGGCGTCGAGGTGCCGAATCCCGGCACGGCCACCTTCCATTTGAGGTTCTCCGTCTCGCTCCAGCGGAGCGGCGGGCTCGCCGCCGGCGCGGCGCCGGTGGCCAGCGGACCGCGCCAGCGCGGCCAGCCTTGCTCGGCTTCGACCAGCAGGGGTGCACCCAGGCACAACGCCAGGGCCAGACTCGAATATCCATTCGCGGTTCTTCTCATTTGGCCGCGAACGTTCCTCAAGAATCCCCGATCCGCAAGTCGAACTGCCGTTGCATCCGAGACCGCCGTCCTCCGCCGCGCTCTGAAACGTAAAGCCAACGTCCGCGCTCGCCTCGCCGTAGCCCCCGGCTAAGGCAGGCGGATCCGGATGCGGTAGAAACGCTGTTGCGGCACTGAAGGCAACGCGAAGGTTCGGCTCCCGTCGTCAATCCACCGGGCGCCGATAGCGTTTTCTTCGATGACCGGATGGTAGACCTGGTGCCAGGCCATTTCGGGTCCCGGCGGGTCGTCGCTCCACTCGATGTCATAGGTCCGATTCGCCTGCGCCGTCCAGCCCAGCGTCACCGAACCTTGGTGTCGATCCACCGTGACCTGGTCAATCGCGAACACCGAATCGGCCCTGGTGGGATCGGTGCCGGCGATGAACTCCCTGGCGTTGCTGGCCCCGTCGCCGTCAGGATCGTCGTCGGCGGTGCCCGCCGTGTTCATGAAGAACGCGGTTTCCCAATCGTCCGGGAGACCGTCGGCGTCGCGGTCGGGCGGCGGCGGTGTCACGGCGAGCAACCCCGCAACCGCCCGGCTCGAGGTCGGCGCCGGTGCGTTATCGTAGATCCGCAGCCGGTCGAAGTTCAGTGAGTAAAGCCCGGGGTTCGCCGCCGGGTGGACGCTGATCGGGATGCCGAGGACGGTCCCTTGGCTGACCGACAAGGCCGTGGCCGAAGCGATGGCAATATCGATCTGACCCGGTCGGGCGCGTGAGGCGATCAGGAACCCTGCCGAAGCATCGGTGGTTTGTGCCGGACCAGCGGTTGCGAAGTCAGGAAGACGCAACGACAAGTCGGCACCGGTGATGTCGGCGGCGTTCTCGAGCGTGATCCAGGCGGTTGCGGTTCCGCCCGGTGCGCAGGCCACGGATTGGACGGAGACGACAACTTCCGCCGCGTGGGATCGAGCGAGGCATAGCGCCGTCCCCACCGCGAGGAGGGCGGCCTGGGCCCATTTGCCTTTGCAGTTCATCGTATGTTCCTTTGAAGGAGGCGCGGTCATTTTCATGGCGACACCACCAGTTCCTGGGGTTCCGTGACGGCTCGAATCTCCGGGGTGTAATACTCGTACACCGTGGATTCGGGCGTTTGGGCGCGCACGGGGTACTTCGCAAGCAGGCGGTAATCGAACTCGACCGGCGTGTCGTGCCGCAGTTCTTCGAGGTAGAAGATGACCTGGCGCCCGGCAAGCTGGTATTTCTGGAACCTGTTCCCGACCAACTGTTCGAGGTCCTCCGTGACCACGTCGAAGCCGGGGGGCACTCCCACATCGATGACGACCATCCTGGCGGTGCCAGGTCGGTGATTCTCGATGCGGACGGTGCAGGTGACGGTGTCATTGACCGCGAGCACCGTGCGGTCGTATTGCACGTCGATGCCGATGAGTTCTTCGGCGGGCGGATCGACGTCGGCCCAAGGCAGATAATAGCGCCCGACGACCTGGTACAGGCTGCCTCCTGTTCCCTCGAAACGGATGCGCACGGTGTTCTCGCCTTCGAACGTCTGTTCCTGCAAATCGACCAGGTGGAGGAGGTCGGCGTTCCCCGCATTCAAGACCACGATCGCGGGAGCCGCGTCATTAAGGGAAATCCGCACCGTGGCATCCGGCGGCTGGGTCGCTCCGCCGGCGGCCATGCAAAAGGCTTTGAGCGCCTGAACGGTGGCCTGCGTCGAACCGAAATTGCCGTTGCCGTCCTTGGCGGCCACGAGATAGTTCAGCGCCTTGGTGACCGTCTCCGGGTGGAATCCCGAGCGCATGTATGCCTGGGCGAGCAGGGCCGTGAGTTCGACATCCGCGCCTTGCCCGGTGGAATAAGTCATGGTTGGAGCGTCATCCGACCACCAGACCTGGTCGTCGTTGGACTGTTTGCGCTGTTCGAATTCGCTGAACAACGACGGCAGCAGAGGATCGTTCGGGTCCCGCAGCAGGGCATGGGCGCAAAGGGCGAGGGTATAAGTCTCGGGAGTCAACGCGGGATCGGCCAGCCTGGCTTCGAGGTACGCCACGCCCGCATCCACGGCGCTGCCATTGTAACCTGACGCCGTCAGGCCCCAGACCACGTAAGCGGTGGTGCGCAGTACATCGTTCTGGTAACGGTCGATGGCACCCTCGGCAATGCCGCCGTCGGTCGGAATCCACGAACCATCCGGTTCCTGGTCGGCCACCAGCCAGTCCTGCGTGCGACGGATGACGGCGGGATCCACGTACCAGACCGTGCTCATGTCCGAAAACTCGAGCAAGCCGTATGTGGTCAGCACGTTGTGAGCGGGCGCGTTGCCGAACCATTCGAAGCCCCCGCCCTCGACCTCGTAACTGAGCAGCCGTTGGTATCCCGCACTGATGAAGCCTTCGGCTTTCATGAGGATCTCGGGCGTGATCTGGCCGGTGGTCTTCATGTATTGCACGGCCAGCACATTCGGGTAGGTCACGGATGAGGTCTGCTCGAAACAGCCGAATGGCATGCGCAACATCGAGTCCAACCCTTCCACCACCTGGCTGAACAGCCCGGGATAGATCTTGACGAAAATCTTGCTCGCGCCGTCGATCGCCGCTTCGGGAATCTGAATGACCTGCTCGATGAGCTCGCTGAGCCGGCCGCTGTGCGTGACCAGGAACTCCTTGCCGTCGGGCACCACCTCGATTTCCCGCGCGAGGGCGTCACTCCGGGCCGATCCGTAAGCGGTTGCTTGCAGTCGGTGGTGTCCCACCTGCAGGGTCTTGATGCGGAAGTAAGTGACGCTCACCTCGTCGGCGCCGAGGACCAGTGTCTTCTCCGGCGCGTCCATGAGCTCGAACCACGCCGCCGGCTGGACCGTGACGCGGATTTCCTGGGTCTCGGGGAGGTAGTTGTAGGCGGCGACCGGCACGGAGACCTCGTCGCCGCGGGTCAAGGTGGGTGGCAGATCGAGATCCACGAAGAACTCTTGGAACGACCGGACCGAGGCGGTGGCGCTGCCGAGTCGTCCGTCCATGCTCGAAGCCAGGCCCGTGAGCCGCCAACGGGTGATCGAATCGGCCATCTTCAACTCGATTTCCGCCGTGCCGTCCGTTCCGGTGATAATGAGGGGGTTGCTGTAGAGGGTCTCGGGAAAATACTGCCGCAGATAAGGCTCGGCGCCCGCTGCGCCACCCTTTTCGTCGTCCCGGGTGCCGGGCACCGCATTCTCGAAATCGACCCCTCCCCAGTCGTTGTCGCCAACCAAAGCGACGCCGCCGAGGGCACCGCCGGTGGCCAGCGCACCGGTGGGCGTCAGCTCAAGCCACTGCCAATCCGGGGGCATCTGCCACCAGCGGTTCGCCAATTTCCAGGTTTCCGCGGTGATCGCCAGGTCGTCCGAGGTCATCCAGGTCTTGTCCGGCCCGGCGCTGAGAAACGTAAACCGGTCGGAACCGCGTTCGTAGCGGATGCGATACCGCGAATTCCAGGGGTCGCTGGCAGTCTCGTGGTTCAAACGATCGTCCGCCAATGCGGTTTCGATCCGGGCGGCAAAGTATCCCGTCGGCTGGTCTTCATCGTACGATCGCAGCTCGCCGGCCAGGGCGTCCAACAGCGGCCGCAAATCCAGCCAGAGCGCGTCGGCCAGCTTGTCCCGTAATTTCGTCCATTCGTCGTTCGCGGCGGCCGGCGTCGGCTCGGTGGCGGCCGCCGATGGCGGCGCGGACTCGAGCGAGGCGAAAAGCAGTCCCAGCGCGCGATCCCGCGAATCACCCGCCACCTCGGGCGGGGTGCCGCCAATAATGGTCTCGGGTTCGAAGCCATGAATTTCGTAGCGGGGGGTGCGCAACTGCTCCTCGAGGTAGAAATAGACCTTCTCCATTCCCGGGCGCAGTTCCTGCAGGGCGAACACCGCTTCGTCAACGATGTTCAGGCCGATGGCGGCGACCACGGGTCGATTCTCGGCATCCATGACTTGCATGCGGATCGTGGCCGGCTCGCCGGGCAGGTAAGTCTCCTGGCTGGGCTGGTACTGAAGGCGCAAATCATTCGCCGGGTCCACATAGATGATCTTGCGGTCGCGGATGGTGTCGCTGCCCAGCTTGATCCGGTAGACCGAAAGGGTCAGGGTGCCCGACATTTCGGCGGAGAGCGGCACGACGAACGACGCGCGGCCATCCCTGGGCTCGAGAATCCGGCTGAAAACGGTGCGGCCATCCTTGAGCACGTCCGCGTAAACCGAACCGCCGCGCCCTCCCACGAAAAGGTCGGCCCTCACTTCGTCACCCACCGCGTACAGGGTGCGGTCGGTGCGAAGGAGGATCGATCCGGGCGTTGGATCCAGCGAGAGCGTGAAAGTCTTCGCCGTCTGGTTTCCCTGCGCGTCGTGGGCTTCGACCGCCATCACGATTTCGGCGGAGCCCTCCGGCGTGAACTCGACCAGGCCGATGCCCGCCTCGTCGGTGTCGACGGACCCGATGAACTCGCCGCCGACGGTGACGCGGCAGGTGGTCCGCGCGGGCATCCGGTTGGGATAGGTGGTCAGGAGGTAAACCCGGTTTTCCACGCCCGGGACCAGCTCGCCGCTTTCCGGGACAGCCAGGATCAACAGATCGCTCGAAGTAACCGGCACGGTGAGGGTGGTCTTCTCTTCGTGTTCGGCTCCGTCCACGACCGCCGCTTCGAGCAGCACGAACGCTTCGCCCTGGTTGAGCGGTTGGCCGACAAAATAGTCGGGCAGCTCCAACGCGAACTGGAAGTTGCCCTCGGCATCGGTGGTGCCTGTGACTTCGGCAAACGGCTCAAATCCGACGTCGAACTTGGAGGCCGTGATTTTGACCGTGCCGTGGGCGACCGGCTTGCCGAAGAAATAGTTGGCGGACAAGTCACCGCCGAGCGTGGCGCCGGGGACGTAATAACTTTCGTCGGTGGTGAGTCCGACCTTGAATTTCGGCAGCGAATAGCGACTCACGGTCACCTGTTTCTCGGCCGATACTTCACCCACCGCGGCGGAGATGGTGTAGGCACCGAGGTTCAATTCCGTGGCGAGCGTGAAATCGACAAACGCCACCCCGAACGCGTTGATGGTTTCAATCTGCCTGAACACCTTGTTCCCCTTGGGATCGGCCACGGTCAGCACCATCGATTGGTCGGCGGCCGGCGTCCCCTCGGGTTTGCGCAGGGTCAGCGTCCGGATATGGATGGTCTGGCCGGGTTGATAGATGGGCTTGTCCGTCGTCAGCAGGGTGCTCAGTCCCTCGGCCACCCGGGTGGATTTGCGCCAAACCGTCTCCCCGATGCCCGAGGTCACGTTGGCCGTCAGTTCAGCATCGCCGCGCAGACCGTCCGGTATTTCAAACTGCGCCTCGAGGCGACCGCCGTCATCGGTCTGGCCCGCATACAAAAGCCGCGCGTCCGCCTGGTCCCGCATCCGTAGCGAAATCGCGACGGCCGCCCCCGGAACCGGTTCGCCGGACGTGGCTTCCTGAACGACGACGCGGGCGCGTTCCACAGCGCCGGGGATGAGAGTATCCGGGCTCAGAAAGCAGCCGCTCAATCTCGGCGTGATCGCATAGAGGCTGAGCCGTTCGCTGACGGGCAGACCGGCAGATTGGCCGTGGATTTCGATCACGTACTCCGCCAGATCCATCACCGAGCTCACTCCCCCGACGTTGAACGTCACGACCGTTTCCTGCCCGTCGGCGGCCGGAACCAGGTTGATGCTACGAGCGGCGAGGGATTCACCGGCCAGGCTCAACAAGCGCACTTCAGCCTGCGGGTCGATCCGCGCGGAAGCCCCGGTGAAACGCAGGGAGACGGAGACCGCCGATCCGTTCATCAACGCCACGGCCCGAAGGCCGTTCCAGCTCATTCCTCCGTCCTCGGTGGCGGCCCTGAGCGCCAGGACCGCATCGAGGGCGTTGACCGCGCCGTCGCCGTTGAGATCGGCCGCGCCGTCGCCGTCCACGCCAAGGACGACTTTCGAGACCGACCGCTGGAGGATCAGCAGGGCATCGGCAGGGGTGACTTTGCCATCGCCGTTGGCATCTCCCGGTGGAGCTGCTCCATAACCTGAAGAGACCAAAGCCCCGCACAGAACTACGAATCCAAGACCGCCTTTCATGGCACCTCGAGTTGACATTGAACCGGCGCATGGGTCGAAGAACCGCGTCACGCGCGGTCTGCCTGCCGGAATTGCTTAACCTACGCCGATACTGCTGTTTCGCCAAGTCGATTCCTGCCGCTTGCCGCTCCTTCCACGCGACCGGGAGTGCCCCGCGGCGGTGCGAGCGCGGATTTCATCCGCCATCGAGCACGGCGGTTCTACCGCCTTCGCGCGCCGGCTCAATCCCAGCCGATCTTGCGGCCCTGGTTTTGTTGCTCGAGCCAGGTCAGCAGCGGCCGGTAGTATTCGACCATCGCCCGCGTCGAAAGCTCCTCGCCGGTGGCCTCGCGCAGAATCGACCGCCAGTCCTCGGTCGCCCCTTTCTCCATAATCCGGCGGAGGAACGCGCCGACCTCGCGGCGGCCGGCGTAATTGCAGTCCTGGGGCGGTTGCTTGAGGATGTTGCGGGCGATGTGATCGTTGAG
>JAHDYP010000187.1 GCA_023383055.1 Verrucomicrobiota bacterium
TGCGCCAGCCGAGGTTGAGGGATTCGGAGGGGAAGAGGCTGGAGTAGGAGCAGCTGACGAGGATGAGTTGTTCCCGGACGAGGCCGCAGGCGAGCAAGCCTTTGACGTTGAGATGGCGGGAGACCCAGTCGCCGAGGCTGAGATTGAAGGGGGAGATGCGGTTGGCGGGTGGGCGTTCCGAGGCGGTTGAGCGGACGAGGATGGTGGTATCGCCCTGGAGCCGGACGATGAATCGGCCTTGGGTGGACTGGAAGTCGAACCGGTTGGTGGGGCCGAGGGCGAGGCGGCGTTCGGTTTGTTGCGCTTTGTGTCGGAGGAGATCCAGGCAGCGCAGGCGGAGGTCGGTCTTTGAGCAGCGCCATTCGTAGAGCACTTCGTTCTGGCGGGTGCAGACGAGCATTTCGTCGATGGCGCGGGAGGCATCGTCGATGGCGACGCCGAGGGTCAAAGTGGCGGGGCTGGTGTCGAGTTGGAGATGTTCGACGTTGGGGGGGGCGGGTGGCGGGGGGGGGGGGGTGGCGGCTGGAGCCTGGGTTGGAGATTTGAGAAACAGGCTGTGAATGCGTCCGGGAGCGGTGCGGAGCTCATCCGCGGAAGGCGCGGGGGTGGTGGGCGCCATCTCGAGCAGGGGATGTGGGGGAGTGGCGGCGGCGATTTCCTGCAGGGCCCGGGGTGGTGGCGATTCGGATTCGGTGGGTTTGGGTTCGGCGGGGGGTTCTTTGCGTCGGACATCCTGGGCGGCCTGGGCGAGTTGATCGCGCAGTTGGAAGGCTTCCATCACCAGGAACTCCCACTGTCGGGTGACGGATCGTTCGGGGGGTTCGGCGAACTCCTTCAGGACGAACTGGGCTTCGGGGTGGGATGCGAGGAAGGTGAAGGCGGATTGGCCGCGGCGGCCGGGGGCTTCGGCGTGGAGAATCGAGCCGGCCTTGATGTAGACGAGGCCGGTGGCGTCGCCGGCGGTCACATCGATGAGCCGGGAATTGCCGCTGGCGCACTCGAGTTTGACGATTTCGACCAGGCCGGCGCGGGCGGAGGCGCCGCGGGAGTGTTGTTTGCGGTGCCATTTGACGAGTTCACCGAGTGTGGCGAAGACGCTCTCGAGTCCCTCGATGCCGCCGGGTTTTTCGAGGAAGAGTGCGGCGCCGTTTTCGAGTCCGGCGATCCGGGTGGCAGCGTCGGCGGCGCTGGTGAACATGACCTTGGTGGGGGCGGGGAACTCGGTGTTGAGCCGGCGGAGCAGGTCGAGTCCGCTGGTTTGCGGCATGCGGACGTCGAGGACGACCAGGTCGACCGGGTGGGATGCGAGATGGGCGATGGCCTGATCGGGGAGATGCGCGGCAAGGATGTGCCAGTGGTTCTGGCTGAGCTGCCGAAAGGCGTCGGCGACGGTTTCGAGGAAAGCCTGATCGTCGTCGACGAAAAGAACGGTAATATCGGGCGTCGGATTATCCATCGCGAGGGGTCAGGGTGACGGGTTCAGACGATCGATCCTGGTGTCGTTCGGTGGCGCAGGCCTGCCACCAGGTCTCGAGGCGATCTTCGAGACCGAGTTCCTGGAGGTAGGGGCGGTCGACCCGGTTCGAGGCGGCTTCGAGGTCGGGGGAATGGTCGAAAGCATTGGCGACGTGAACGGCGGTGAGGGCGGTGAAACGGTCGCCGCGGAAGTGGGTGGGGTGGTGATGGAAGGCGACTGCTTCGACGATGGGGACGGGGAGGTTCCAGAGCGCGAGCAGACAACCGGCAACCTCGGCGTGGTTGGCGCCGAAGACGGTTTGTTCGGCTTCCCACTCGGGGTGATCCGGGCACAGTTTTCGGGAGTTGCGGTAAGCCTCCGGGAGATTGACGGCGAGGGCGATCTTGCCCAGGTCATGGAGGAGTCCGGCGGTGGCGCACTGTTGGATGCGGAGATGGTCGGAATGTTCGGTTTCGGCGATACGCCGGGCCAATTGGCTGGTGCGGAGAGCGTGTTGGTGGAGGGATTCCGGGTCGAAGCCGGCGGCGGCGGCCTCCTGAAAATCCGAGTAGGTATGCGAGAGGAGGAGTGCGCCCTGGGTGTTGGTGAGACCGAGGTCGCGTACTGCCCGGATCGGGTTGGCTTCATCCAGGGGCGGGCCATAAGCGGCGGAGTTGGCCAGTTGCAGGAGTTTGGCCGACGCGGGCGGGTCCTGGGCGACGGAGGCGGCGACGCGTTCGACGGAAGGAGACTCGTGGCGGAGTTCCTTGATGATGGCGGTGTAGTACTGCGGTAGGCTGGGCAGGTTGGGCAGTTGACCCATCAACGAGCGCACGGCCTGGTTCGGGAGCCACAACTGGAAAGCGAAGGCGCGGTCGAGGACCAGTTCGAGTCGTTCGGCTTCGCACGGTTTGGCAAGGAATTGGTGAACTCCGCCAACGCAGCGAAAGAGGGAGGCGGGTTCGCCGAGGTCGGTGAGAAGCAGACGATGGGTTTGCGGGTATTGCCGGAGGACTTGAGCGAGGAAATCGAGTCCCGGGATATCCTGGAGGAAAAGGTCGGCGACGACCGCGTCGCAGGGTTGCTGGGCGAGGAAATCAAGGGCGGTCTGGCCGTCCATGGCGTAATCGATGGTCCACTCGGGGCGGCGGGAGGCGAGGGCCTCGCGGAGTTCGTGCAACTCGCGGGTTGGGCTGTCTGCGAACAGAATGCGCCTTCTCATGGGAAGTTGGGGTGCGAGGCTGGGAGATTTGGCGTCATGGTTCAGATCTGGAAGAGGTCGGCGCGTGGTGCGAATAGGAACTCGGTGCCGGTTCGGCCCTGGATAGTCTCGAGGGCTTGGGCTACGGCGGCGCGGACATTGGGATCGGGGTCTTGCTGGCTCCGCTGCAAGGCGTTGACGGCGAGTCGCTGACCGATGCGGCCCAAGGCGTCCGCGGCGGCCAACCGCAGGTCCTGGTCGTAATCGTTCAAGGTGAGAATAAGGGCTTCGACGGCAGCCTGACGGCGGTAATGGAGGGGTTCGGCGAGCGCGGCGGTGCGGGGTTCGCCCGGTTTGATTTCTCCGATGCGGGCGAGGATGCCGGCGGCGGCCTGGCGGACCCAGTATTCCTGGTCTTTGAGGGCGGCTTTGAGTTGGGGGGCGATGCCGTGGGCGATCTCGCTGCGGGGCCAGTCCCGGTCGAGCATTTGCAGGGAGTAATTGGCGGCCTGCCGGACGGTATCTTCGGGGTCGATGAGCGCGAGGATGAGGGGGGCGACGGCGCGCAGGTCGCCAATCTGTTCGAGGACGCGGGCGGCGGCCTCGCGGACTTCGCGGTCGGGGTCGGCGAGGAGGGCGACGATGGCGTCGGTGGTTTGGGGATCGCGGAATCGGCCGAGGGCGAACGTGGCGGCTTCGCGGACTTCCCAATCGGAATCGGCCAGGGTTCGGATGAGGGGTTCGACGGCCTGGGTGTCGCCGAGTTGCCCGAGAGATTCCGCGGCGAGCGAGCGGACGTGTTTATGGGGGTCTTTGAGGGCGAGGATGAGAGGGGCGACGGCGCGTTGATCGCCGGTGCGTCGGAGGGCTTCGACGGCGGCGGTGCGGACGGGTTCCTCGTGATCTTTGAGGGCATCGAGGAGGACGCCGAGGATGCGGTTATCGGCGATTTGGCTGAGGGCTTCGATGGCGGCCTGGCGGTGGTAATAGGCGCCATCGCGGACCACCAGCATCAGCGGTTCCACGGCGTCCGCGCCGAACATGGTGGCCTTCTCAATTTCGCCGAGGGCGACGGCGTGATAGGCTCGAGTGAGGTTATCGCTGGATTCCCACTGGAGGCCGTCGAGGGCTTTGGCGGCCTGCCAGCGGACGGTGGCGATGGGATCGCGCAGGGCGTTGATGAGCGGTGGGACGGCGTCGCGGCTGCCGATGAGGCGGAGAGCCTGGGCGGCGGCCTCGCGCACCGTTGAGCTGGAATCGCCCAGGGCGTTGACAAGGGCGGTGACGGTGCGGTCGTCTTTGAAGTTGCCGAGGGCTTGGGCCACCGCTTTGCGGACCGCGTCGTCGGAATCGTTGAGGGCGTTGATGAGGGCTTCCCAGGCTTTGGGATGATCTTGCTGGCCAAGCTTCTCAACCGCCTGGAGCCGGGTTTCCCGGTTCCGGGACTTGAGTTGCTGGAACGCCCACCAGATCATGGCGCGCAGAGTAGCAGAGCGGAGGACGAGTGACAGCGGGAAATTTGTGTGGAACTAATCCGGGTGCTCCCCGCCCGGGGGCGCTGGGTTCAAGGTTGTCCTGGAGCCGTTTCGCAGGATCCAGCGAGTGGCGGCCGGCAAATCGTCCACGATCGTCGCCCGGGCCAGCCGGGGATCTCCGACTCGTTCCACGCCGGCACCGTAACCCGTGCGGACCAGGAGACATTTCCTGAGCCCGGCGGTCCAGCCGCACTCGAGGTCGATGAGTTTGTCGCCGACCATGTAGCTGGAGGCGAGGTCGAGATGGAACCGGTCCCGGGCTTCGAAAAGGAAATGCGGCGACGGTTTGCGGCCGAGGCTGGGCTGGTCCGGGGCTTCGGGGGCGACATAGATGTGACGGAAGAAGGCCTGCCCGAGCTGTGCGATCAAGCGTTCGTGGACGCGGTCGACTTCCGCCATCGTGTAGTAGCCGCGCCCCACTCCGGATTGGTTGGTGACGAGGAAGAGGTCGAACCCGGCATTCTGGAGTTGGAGCAAGGCTTCGGCGACGCCAGGGAACAGGACGACCTGCTCCGGATCGCTCAGGTAATGGCGTTCTTCGATCAACGTGCCATCGCGGTCGAGGAAGACGGCGGGGGTGGGGGCGTTCATCGGGACGCGCTGAACCTGACCAACAGCTCGGCGGGCGTAACGACGGCGGTGCCGACCTTTCCGACGACCACGCCGGCGGCGTGGTTGGAGAAGACCGCTGCGTCCGCCGGGGAAGCACCGGCGGCGATGGCCAGGGTGAACGACGCGATCACGGTATCGCCGGCGCCGGAGACATCGAAGACTTCCTGGGCGGCGGTGGGAATATGGAACGGCGGCCGGCCGCGGCGGCAGAGCAGCATCCCCTGATCGCCCAGGGTCACCAGCAGCAGGGCGGGGGCGAACGTGGACATCAGTTGGTTGACGGCCTGGGACAGGCTGGTGTCGGCGAGCGGTTCTTCGCCGCGGCGGGCGTCATCGAGCCCGGCGAGCTCGAACGTTTCTTTCCGGTTTGGCGTAATCAGGGAGAGACCGGCGAGGTCCAGATGCCGGACGGGTTTGGGATCGAGGCTCAGCCAGGTGCCCTGTTGACGGCAGAGCGACCTTAATTCGTTGAGCAGGGCCTGGGTCACCACGCCCTTGCCGTAATCGCCGACGATGACAGCCGCGGCGCCGGGCAGGCGCTGGCGCACGCCTTCGAGCAATCGTTCGGTCGAGGAGGAATCGAGATCGCCGGGCGTTTCGCGATCGACGCGGGCGACCTGTTGTTGGTGGGCAATGATCCGGGTCTTACAGGTGGTGGCGCGCCTGGCGATGCTGAGCCAGTGACGGCAATCGACCCGGTCCGCCTCGAGCAGGGTGAGCAGTTGCCGGCCGGCGGCATCCCGGCCGGTCACGCCCAACAGCTCAACGCGCGCGCCCAGGGCGGACAGGTTGCGCGCCACATTGGCGGCGCCGCCGGGCATCTGGCTTTCGCGGAGTAACTCGACGACCGGCACCGGGGCTTCGGGTGAGATTCGGGTGACGCGGCCCCAGATGAAATGGTCGAGCATGACATCACCGACGACGAGGATGCGGAGGCGACGAGCGCGGTCCAGCAGGGTGGCGATGTGTTGGCGCGCCAGGTTTTTCATGATGCGATCAATCCAGGAACCCGGTCAACGGACTGGTCGGGTTGGCGGTGTCGGTGGGTGCGCCCAAACCGATTTCAAAGGCGGCGCGTCCGGCCTCGACGCCCTGTTTGAAGGCCACCGCCATCCGGTTGGGGTCGGCGGCCACGGCGATCGCGGTGTTGACCAGAACGGCGTCGGCGCCCATTTCCATGGCTTCGGCGGCATGGCTTGGGGCACCGATCCCGGCGTCCACAACCACCGGGATGGTGGCTTGTTCGATGATAATGCGGATCTGGTCGCGAGTCTGGATGCCGCGGTTCGAGCCGATCGGCGAGCCGAGGGGCATGACGGTGGCCGTGCCGACGTCTTCCAGTCGCTTGGCCAGCACCGGGTCGGCGTTGATATACGGCAAGACAACGAAACCATCGCGAACCAGTTCCTCCGCCGCCAGCAGAGTCTCGACCGGGTCCGGCAGCAGATAACGCGGGTCGGGGTGAATCTCGAGTTTGACCCAGTTGGGGAGGCCGGCCGCCCTCGCCAACCGCGCCAGCCGGACGGCTTCGGAGGCATTCAAGGCCCCGCTGGTATTGGGCAGGACCAGGTACCGATCCGGGTCAAGAAACTCAAGGATGTTGGCAAAGGGATCTTTGGCGCCGCTCAGGTCGGCTCGCCGCAGGGCCACCGTGACCAGCTCCGCGCCGCTGGCGGCCACCGCGTCCCGCATCGACTCCGGCGACGGGAACTTGCCGGTGCCGAGGATCAGTCGGGAGCGAAAAACCCGGCCGGCGATGGTGAGCGGAGCAGTGGTCGGCGACATCAGGCGGCAAGATAGGGAGCGGGCGCTTCGGAGTCGAACTCGTTTTTGCGGGGAAGGCAGAAGGAAGAAGGCAGAAGGAAGAAGGAAGAAGTAGGAAGGAAGAAGGAAGAAGGTCTCCACAATCCAGGGAAAAGCCAGGGTGACAGGTTCATAGAGCGGCGGAACAGGGAACGACAGGGTGACAGGTTCATGGGCAGATGAACATTTCTCCTTGATGGCCAGGATCTTAATCGTGACCTGGGTTCGCCACCTTTATCGCGAGCACCAAGGCCTACGCTCTGAGTGGGTGGAGCGGCTATAGCGATAATGGTGACGACGGAGGTCGCGACGAAGGTCTGGCCGAACCCATGGACTGCGTCGGCAAAGCCCGCCTCGCGGGCGTCGACGGCGCTTTGACTTGGTTCCGCAGCGGCAGTGCATCGCTGACTTGCCTTCGCAGCGCAGCCAAAGCGGTGTCGCCCTTCGGTTGCCACCGCAGTCCATGACGCTTGGCCAGGTTCGGTGGCCTCGAGTGCCGATTATCGGGGTTCTCGGCGCACCGGCATTCGGCCCAGCCTTCCCGACGCCCTGGTTTCTTACCTGCCTTGCCGAGGGCGGTGATGACCGTGGCTGGCGGGGGAGCCAGTCAGGCGGCATTGGTTCTGGTTGCGCCGGTCTTGGGAACTTGCGGATCAGGAGACGCTGTCGACGGAGTGGGGCGGGTGGGACTGGGAACGGGTAGGGCGGTTAGGGTGGAGGGCGCGTTTTTGGCGGGCGCGTTCGCCGGCGTTCCGAGCCACCGGGATTGGTTTTTCCGTGTTGAAATCGAGGCCGGTGACGTACATGGCGGCCGAGGGGGTCATGGGCAGTGGGATGAAATCCTGGACTTGCTGCAGGTTCCATTTCTCCTGGCGGAGGAACTGTTCGACGGCGCCCATTTCATGGTCGGTGCAGCCGGGGAAACTCGAGATGAAATAGGGCACGAGGTATTGTTCCTTGCCGGCTTCGGCGCTGGCCTGCTCGAACTTCCGCATGAACGGGATGAAATCGCCCGCCGGCTTGCGCATGCGCCGCAGGACTTCCGGATGCAGGTGTTCCGGGGCGACCTTGAGATGGCCGGAGACGTGATTCTGGACCAGTTCACGAAAGTACTCGGGGGTCCGCAGCGCGACATCCATGCGGATGCCGGACTGGACGAAGACATGCCGGACGCCTTGGGATTGGCGGGCGCCGCGCAACAGTTCGAGGCCGCGTTGTTCGTCGATATGAAAGTGCGGACAGATCGTTGGCCAGAGGCAGCTGGGCCGATGACAACTTTTGCAGGCGTCGACGTGGCCGTTTTCGCAGCCGTAGAGGTTGGCGGTGGGTCCGCCCAGATCGGACACCGTTCCCTGGAAGGTGCCGGCGTCGGTCAGTCGGCGGATCTCCTTGAGCACGGAATCGACGCTGCGGCTGGAGAGGAACTTGCCCTGGTGAAAGCCCAGGCCGCAGAACGTGCAACCCCCGGCGCAACCCCGGGAGACCATGATGGAATCCTTGATGGTGGCGAACCCGGGTATTTTACCCCGGTAGGAAGGGTGAGGCATTCGTTGGAAGGGGAGTTCGTAGAGGGCATCGAGGTCGGGACCCTGGAGCGGGTAGGCTGGAGGTTCCATCAAAACCGCCCGTTGACCGTGCCTTTGGACCAGGCGTTTGCCGCAGTAGGGGGTCTGCTGGGCTTCGACGACTTTGGTCAAGCGCAGGAGGAGACGCTGGTCCCGCCGTATTTCCTCCCACGCTGGAAGCTGAAGGCAGTCCGTGAAATCGGCGGTGGCGGTGGCTTTGGCGCCTAAGAGGAGTGCCGTGCCGCGAATGCCGCCCAGGTCGGTGCGGCCGCGGTCGAGTCGGCGCGTGATCTCGCGAATGGCCGATTCGCCCATGCCGTAGACCAGGATGTCGGCTTTGGCATCGGTCAGGATGGAAGGCTTGAGTTTGTCCTCCCAATAGTCGTAGTGAACCACCCGGCGCATGCTGGCTTCCATGCCGCCGAGGACGACCGGGAGTCCGGGGAACGCCTGCCGGCACATTTGAGCGTAGACGACCGCGGCGTGGTTGGGTCGTTTGCCGGGCGCGCCGCTCTCGCTGTAGACGTCCTCTTTGCGCTTGTGCCGTGCGGCGGTGTAATTCGAGAGCATCGAATCGAGGTTCCCGGCCGTCACGCCGCAAAACAGGCGGGGGCGGCCCATGGATTGGATCGAGTGGATGTTCTTCCAATCTGGCTGGGCGATGATGCCCACGCGGTAGCCTTCGGCCTCGAGGACCCGGCCGATCATGGCCGCGCCGAAAGACGGGTGATCCACGTACGCGTCACCGGTGATGAGCAGCACGTCGAGCACGGGCCATCCGCGGGACTGCAGTTCGCGGGCGGACGTGGGGAGGAAGCCGCTGGCGGGGGGGATTGGTTCTGGGATGGCGGCGCTCATAGGGTCCGATGGGCCGGCGCCTGGCGCCGGTTTCCGGATGTCGCGGAGTGTCGTCGCAAGCCCGATTATGTCAAGGGAGGAGGTGCGGATAATGGGGTGAGCTCAAGCGGCAGCGCGGTCGAAATGGGGGAATACCCGTCGGACCGCGGTTGCCCGAGCTGTGTTTGGATGGCTGAGCCCCCGCCTCAGCAACCCGTCGTCAACGGGAGTTGCCGATGGTGGGAATCCCGGCCAGGAGGGTGTTCTCGCTTTGTTTGCGGAACCACTCGTTGATGGCTTCGCGTTCGCGCTCCTGCCGGAGGCGATCGAGGAAAGCGGGGAGTTCCTCTTTCATTTTGGCTTCGTCGACCGGCTGACGGCTGGTGACCTCGAGCACGAAACCGCCGGTGTTGTTGGTGACCAGGTTACTGTGTTTGCCGGCGGCGAGGCGCACGGCGGTGTCTTTGAGTTGAGCGAAGTTGACCTGGCCTTCGAGCTCGGGGATTGAAGTTGTGCCGGGGGAGAACGGACGCGGTTTGACCCAGGTGATGTGGGGCTGACCGGTGAGTTCCTGCAAGGGCTGGCCACCCGCTGCCAGGCGATCGTAAAACTCCTGGCCGGCCCGGTGCGCCGCCTCGAGCGCCCGCGCGCGGCGATAATCGGCCGTGACGCGCTGTTCGACGGCAGACCACTCGGGCGGACCGCTGGGGATGCGGCGTTTGAGGGCGATGATAAAAACCTGGTTGGGGCCGGCCAGCGGTTCCGTGGCCATGGGTTGGGTGGGGGAGAGGGCAAACGCGGCCTGGACGAAGTCGCGGCCCACTTCGAGGCCGGGGGGCATTTCAAACTGGGCAAACGGTTCCGTCACGGCGGCGGGCAGGCCTTTGGCGGCGGCGAGACGTTCGAGGTGGTCCTGTTCGTTGGGCCGTTGTTCGTAGAGGCTGTAAAGTTCCTCGGCGAAGGTCATGGCGACGCGGCGCGCGGCGTCGGTGGCGGAGCGCTGGCGCAACTGATCTTTGATCTGGGCTTTGGCGGCCTCGGGGGTCATGATTTTGCCGTCGTTTGGATCCAGAAAAGTCTCGGGGCCGCGCTGCTGGTAGAAGGACTCGATTTGTTCGGTCAGGTTGGTCAGTTGCGAGAGTTTCAGGTCGGCTTCAGCGAGGTAGTTGGTGATGTCGTAGGCGACATAGCTGACCTCGACTCGCTCGGGCACGCGGTAGCGGGCCATGTTGTTGGTGTAGTAGCGGGCAACTTCGTCGGGGTCGATGATGACTTCGGCCAGGTGATTCGACACGGAGAAGAGGGCAAACTCGACCTGGATCTGTTCGTTTTCCCGTTGGTAGGCCAGTTCCGCCTCACGCGGGGTGACCAGGCTGCCGCTGGCGGCCGCCAGTTGGAGCAGGTAACGAATGCCGACTTCGTTGCGGGCGTAGCGCTGAAAATCGGCGGCGGTCATGCCGCGTTCGGGCAGGATGCGTTCGGTGAGCTGGCGGTAGGCATCGACGCTTGAGCTGCCGTTGGCGCCGTTGCCGAACACGGTGGCGACCCATTGGGCGACGGCTTTGTCGGTGACTTTGAAGTTATAGTCGCGGAGCGTCTCGAGCATGATCAGGCGTTCGCGGAGCCGCTGATCGGGATCGAACCAGAGTCTGGCGTTGGGATCCTGGTCGGGCCAGCGGTTGTTTTCGAGCAGGAACCGGAGCTGGACTTCGTTGTAGGTGGCCATCAGCTCCTCGCGCGTGATCGGGCGTCCATTGATCGACCCGAACTCTTCGCTGCCGGTGGGTACGCCCCCGCGGCTGGTCGAGACGGTGGGGTCGAGGAAGATGGTGAAGGAAATGATGACCAGTACGATGATGACCAGCCAGAGCCATTTCTGATGACGGCGAATTGTTGTGAACATATCCAGCAAACGCGCGCACCAGCGCGCTTTCAAAGTCGAGCGGGCACCCTACCTGCCGGGTGTGAAGGGGGTCAAATGCAAAACGGGGCTGGTTTTAAGGCGCGGCGTTGGGCTGGTGAAATCCGGTCCTGGACCTTTACGTGGTCCGGAACATCTGGTAAGGAGAGCGCCCGGTGGAAGGCGGTTGAGGATAGATGAATGCGATATTAGCCCTGGAAGACGGCTCGGTGTACCGCGGGGAGGCGTTTGGCGCCCGCGGTGTTGCCGCTGGCGAAGTCTGTTTTAACACTTCGATGACCGGTTATCAGGAGATCCTGACCGATCCATCCTACAAGGGGCAGATTGTGGCGATGACCTATCCCTTGATCGGCAACTACGGGGTCAACGCCGAGGATGTCGAGTCGTGGCGACCGCACGTGGCGGGTTTTGCCATTCGCGAGTTATCTCCGGTTGTGAGTAATTGGCGGGCAAGCACTTCGCTTGAGGATTACATGGTCCGGCACGGCATCCCCGGCATCCAGGGGATCGATACCCGCGCGCTCACCTGCCGGCTGCGAGTGCACGGCGCGTTGAAGGGATTCATTGCCACCGAACCCATGTCCGACGCCGAAGCCGTCGAACGGGCGAAAGCGTGGCACGGATTGGTTGGAGTCGATTATGTGTAGGAATTGAACCCCGCCGAGTAGTTCGCCTGGGATCCCCATGACCAGCAGAGCGCCAGCTTCCACCTCGCCCGGGGAAAGGATGATCCGTC
The DNA here is from genome assembly GCA_023383055.1 of Verrucomicrobiota bacterium. Taxonomy (GTDB): domain Bacteria; phylum Verrucomicrobiota; class Verrucomicrobiia; order Limisphaerales; family JAHDYP01; genus JAHDYP01. The sequence continues at coordinate 11,667 of JAHDYP010000187.1, forward strand.
CGGGAGCGGCGCCTGCCCGCCCATGCCGGCGGCGGACATCCCGATTGTGGCTTACGATTTTGGAATCAAATACAACATCCTGCGCCGGCTGCGGCAGCGTGGGTTTCGGGTGGAGGTTGTCCCCGCGACCACGAGCGCAGCCGAGGTCATGCGGCGGAAACCGGCGGGTGTTTTCCTTTCGAACGGCCCCGGCGACCCGTCGGTGCTGGATTACGCGGTGCGGTCGGTGCGCGAGTTGGTGGACCACGGTTTGCCCATTTTTGGCATCTGTCTGGGGCACCAGATCCTGGCCATGGCGCTGGGGGGCTCGACGTTCAAGTTGAAGTTTGGCCATCGCGGTGCGAACCAGCCGGTCAAAGACCTGGAAACCGGGCGGGTTGAAATCACCTCACAGAACCACGGTTTTGCGGTTGACCCCAACTCGCTGGGCGCGGACGTGACGGTGAACCGATTGAATCTGAACGATCAGACCGTCGAAGGTTTGCGGCACAAGTCCAAGCCGGTTTTCTGCGTGCAGTATCATCCCGAAGCCTCGCCTGGTCCGCACGATTCCACGGTGTTGTTCGACGAGTTCCGGCAGTTGATCGAGCGACACGGCTCCTGATCGGGGACTGTCGGGCCTGGCCGGCGGACTTCTCACGTCCGGCGGCGCCAATCCTCCTCGATCTGCTCGAGCGATCGGCCCTTGGTCTCGGGAACGCAGCGCCACACCAGGATCACGAGCATCGCGCAGAACCCGGCGTAGAGGTAAAAGGGAAACCCGTGGTGGAAGCGTTCCACCAGCCACCGGTTCTCATCCAGCATCGGGAACGTCTGCGAGACCACGAAATTCGCCGTCCAGAGGCAGAAGGTGGCCAGGCCCAGGGCGCGTCCACGAACCCGGGTCGGGAAGATCTCGGAGAGCAGGACCCAGGTGACCGGACCCACGGAGAGGGCGAAGCAGGCGATGTAACCGAGCATGAACACGAGGACCCAGACCGCCACCACCCCGAATTGCGCGGCCAGGCCCATCGACACCAGGCAAAGGCCCATCCCCGCCGCGCCCAGGATCATCAGGGGCCGGCGACCCCATCGATCGACGGTCCAGATGGCGCCGACGGTGAAGAGGAGATTGACCGCGCCGACCACCACGGTTTGGAGCAGTGCCACGTCGGAGGTGGTGCCCAACTGCTTGAAGATCTCCGGTCCGTAGTAGAGAAATACGTTGATGCCGGTCACCTGCTGGAGCACGGCCAGACCGATGCCAATCACCAAAGCCACGCGGAAACCGGGCTCGAGCAATTGGGCGAGGCTGCCTTTCTCCCGGGCGAGGGAGGCTTCGATGGCCGCCAGTTCGGTTTGTGCGGAGGCGGCGCCGTCCACCCGGGCCAGGATGCGGGCGGCAGCCTCGCGTTGGCCGGCTTCGACGAGCCAGCGAGGGCTCTCGGGCACAAAGACGAGCAGGCCGAGGAACAACGCCGCCGGGATGGCCTCGGACCCGAACATCCAACGCCAGCCGGTGGTGGTGTTCCAGGTCTC
>JAHDYP010000188.1 GCA_023383055.1 Verrucomicrobiota bacterium
AACCTGACCATTGTCATCCTGGATTTTGCTCAATGGCAGGGAAAGGAGGCGCCTCGTGCATGAGGGATGGAAGTCGGGGATGCGGTTGTTTGGGTGGGGCGTGGCGGCGTTGCTGGTGGTGCAGGCGGTGGCGCTCTGGTTGCGAGAGGATCCCCTGGGCGAGGTCGTATTGGCCGGCCGCGAATGGGTGACGGAAGCTGCCGTGGCGGTGGCGCCCGTCGAGGCGCCGCCGGTGGTGACCAACCCGGGGTTGAACCCGGCGCAAGGCCCAATGCCGGGGCGTCCGGGGGTGGTGTTGCTCCCGGCGGTTCAAGCGCGGGTCGATCGAATCACGCAGAGCGAGATCCTTGGGCCGGTGATGCGTCCGCTGCCGATGGCGTTGCTGGGCATTGCGGGTGAGGATGCATTCATGCGGGCGCCCAATGGACAGACCGGGTTGATGCGGGTGGGCGATGAACTCGGGGGTGTGCGGTTGCTGCGGATTGGGACGAACCGTGTGCTGATTGAACATGAACAGCAACAGAAGGAGCTGACACTGTTTTCCGGGTTTGGTGGCGAGACGTTATTGCCCAGCGGATCGACGGGTTCGGACGTGGGCTCTCCGGTGATGGCGGGGCATTGAGAATCTGATTATGAGACTTCACGAGAATCGCATGGCCGCGATCGGGCTCTTGATCGCGGTGGTTATCCTGGCGCTGTTCTTGCCCCGGCTGTTTCGGAGTTCGGCGCCGCCGTTGGCGGAGGCTCCCGGGGCGACGAACCCGGTGGCGCAGGTCGCCGAGTCGGCAGCCATCGAGGGCGAACCGCCGGGCACGAATGCGGGGCCGGCGAATGTGGCGCCGGCCGGGCCGATGACTGGGTCTGCCGCCGTGCCCATGGAGGGTGGAGTTGTGATGGTGGGTGGGCCATCGATTCCGGGCGCTCCCATTCCGCCGGGGGGCGTGGCGGGGGCGGGTTCGGATGTCGAGGCAGGTTCGGAGGAGATTCAACTCAGCTTCCAGGGTGCGAACATCGAGATGGTGGTTCAATGGCTGGCGAACACGACGGGCAAGAGCGTGGTCAAGCATCCGCGGGTTCAATGCCAGTTGAGCATAGTGAGTTCGAGGAAACTCAGCCGCCGCGACGCGATCAACCTGGTGTATCGGGCATTGGCGCTTGAGGGTTTCACCACGATCGAGTCGAGCCAATCGATCTTGATCGTTCCGGACGGTCAGGAACCGCAGCTGAGTCCGGAATTTCTGGAGGCCACGCGAGCGGAGTTGCCCGAGGGCCGACGACGGTTGGTGAAGATCTTTCCATTGGCGCATGTCGAGGCGGGTGGACTGCGGGACAAGGTGCGGGCGCTGCTATCGGAGAAGGCGACCATTGAGGTGGCCGACCGGTCGAATCAGTTGATCGTGACCGATTACACGGAGAACATTAGGTTGCTGGGTGAGTTGATCAAGGAATTGGATGTTCCGGCCGGGGGCGACACGGTGATCGAGTTTTTCGAGCTGAAACACGCCGAGGCGGAGGAGTTGGGGAACCTGCTGACCCTGATTGTGAACGCGCAACCGGCGCCGCCCTCGTCGCCCTCCTCGGGTCGGCCAAGCAGCAGTGCGCCACGCAACGTGGTGATGGGGCCGGAGGGCATGCCGATGCCGCCGGGCGCCGTGCCGAGTCCGGGTCCGCAGCCTGGGGGCGCGTCGAGTCCGGCTCCTGGTGCGGCCGCGGGGGCGCAGGCGGTGCGGATATGGCCGGACAAGACGGCGAACCGGCTGATTGTGGCGGCGCCGAAGTCGAAGATGATGGAGATCCGGCGGTTGATAGAGACGCTGGACACGGAGAAGCCGCGAGACGTATCGATCCGGGTGATCAGTTTGCGGAAGGTGGGGGCGGAGGATTTGGTGAAGGAGATTGGGCCGATGTTCCAGAAGATGGGCGGGCAATCACTGAAGGAAGGGATCGAGGTGGCCGCCAACAGCAGGGCGAACTCGCTGATTGTGCTTTCAAGTGAATCCAATTTCAAAGCGGTCGAACGGCTCGTGACCGCGCTCGACACGGAGGAAGCGCAGGAGAAGACCATGCGCGCATTTCCACTTCAGAACGCCGACGCGGAGGATGTGGCGAAGCAGTTGCAGGAGCTGAACCAGGACCAGGACAGCACGTCCCGTTTTCCTTACTACATTTTTTCATCGTCGATGGGCGGCGGTCGGAGCTCGCGGAAGCCGACCTTTGTGGCCGACCGCCGGCGCAATACGGTGATTGTGCAGGCGTCGCCGCTGGCGATCGAAGACATCGCGGCGTTGATCGGGCAATTGGATGCGCCGGTGACCGATGACAGTCTGGCTCCCCGAATCTTCCGATTGCGCTACGTGAGCGCGGTCGACATTGAGGATGTGCTGAACGAGTTGTTTGCGAAGCGCCAGCAGCAGCGGAGTTACTGGGACGATTATTATTATTCGTCGTCCCGGTCGACGAGTGACGGGGAGGGTGGCCGGTTGTATGGGAAGATCCGGATTACGAGCGAGGCCTACGCGAACGCGATCATTGTGACGGCAAACTCGCCGGAGCACCTGTCGGCGGTTGAGGAGGTGCTCAAGCAGTTGGACGTACCGTCGCATGCGGGTGAAACGACGCTCCGGTTGGGGTTGAGATTTGCCAAGGCAGCCACGGTGGCGAACAGCATCAACATATTGTTTGCCAAGGGTGGTTCGCCGCCGTTGCGCACGCAGACGCAGCCGGGCCAACCGGGGCCGCAAACGGCCCAGCAACAGCAACTCACGACGTCGCAGCGCAACTTCGAGCTCGAACAGGAGACCAAGGAGGATGGCTATTTTCCCTGGTTGGGCGGGTCGCCGGAGAGCACACGGACTGCCGATGGCCGGAGCACGATCTCGCAGGTGAGCGACCTGGTGGGGCGCGTTCGAGTCGTGCCGGACACGCGGAGCAATGCGCTATTGATCTCGGCGAACGTGCATCTGCTGCCGCAGGTGGTGAAGTTGGTCGAGGAACTCGATGCGCCGACCGCCCAGGTGCTGATCGAAGCCAAGATTGTCGAGGTGTCGACGGACGCGATGGACAAACTGGGGGTGCGCTGGTCGCCAGATGGGAGCCAGGTTTACACGGCAGATGATCTGGACAATTCGCTGTTATTCAATGTGCAAGGGCGTTATGCGGACGAGTTCGGGGGTAGCTCGACCTTGTTGGCGGAGTCATTGAATTCGTTGCGGTCCGGCGTGATCGGCACCACGATCAATGTGGACTTGCTCGTCCAATTCCTGCGCAAGACCACCGATGCGCGGGTGCTGGCCACGCCCCAGATCAATGTGGCGGATAATGAACTGGGCAAATTGTTCGTGGGCCAGCAGGTGCCGTTCATTGACCGGAGCTTGAGCACGGACGTTGGTGGATTGAACCAGAGTTTCTCATATAAGGACGTGGGGGTGATCCTCGAGGTCACGCCGCACATCAACACGTCGGGTGACGTGGCGCTGAAGGTCCGCACGGAATCCTCGGCGATCGTGCCCGGGCAGACGCTGTTTGGCGGGGCGATTCTGGACACCCGGAATTTCAAGACGGACGTGACGGTCAAGAGCGGTGAGACGCTGGTCCTGGGTGGGATTATTCAGAAACAGATTTCAAACACGATTCGCAAAACGCCGGTGCTCGGGGACATTCCCGGCCTCGGATGGGCGTTCAAGAAAAAGGACGCGATCCAGCGCGAAGTCGAGTTGATGGTGTTCCTCCGTCCCAAGGTCGTTCGGACACCGGAGGAAGCCAGGGAGCTGTTCGAGGAAATCGAGCGCAAGTCGCCGCTGATCAAGCAGTGGAGAGATGAGGCCGAAGCCAGGGAACAGCCGACGGAAGCGCCGGCCTCCGGCACGGCGACGTTCTGAATTCCGCGCAAGAGCCAATCGTCAGACTGCTTTCCGCTCCGGATCCGAGATCCGTTTAACAGGGAGGAGGTTGGGTTCAGTCCTCCGGGCGTTCTCCGTGCGGAGCCATTTTGACGATGTTGGGATCGAACCGCCCGAGGACGTCGACGAGGTCGGCCTGGGCGGCCATGACCTGGTGGATATTCCTGTAAACGCCGGGTACCTCGTCGAGGCCAGCGGAGATGAGTATCACTCCGCGCTCTTTCAGTATTCGGTTGACCTTACCCCACTCGAAGGTCTCGAGGGCTTTGGTGCGGCTCATGACACGGCCCGCGCCTTGGGAGGCCGACAACAGCGCGTCAACGTTGCCCTTGCCGCGCACGAGATATCCCGGAGACGCCATCGACCCGGGGATGATGCCGAGGACACCTTCCCCCGGTCGCCTTTCTTGCGTTTGCCCGGTTCGGTGTCCGTCCATCCCCTTTACCTCAAGAGCCTTGCCCGCACCGGGTTCAAATGCACGTAACCACCAGATGATTCCTGAACTCTCAGAACGCGAACGGAAAGAACCGGAGGATCTTCTCGCTAATCGCGCGGCGTCGCTCCCAGGAAACCAACCCGCGTTTGGCGCGGAGTTTCGTCTTTGGGACGAAGTGCAACGCGTCACAACGACAGCGAGTGGCCCAGTCCAGACCATCCGCGGCATCCAGGATCACCTCGTGCGGTTTGGGAGCCCGCGGCTCTTCTCTGCGAAGCGTCGTACAGAATAAGACATTCACCTGCTCGAGCCCCGCGTTGGATACACGGGCAGCATTACCGAAGATCACGACCGGATGAGCCCCTTCGACGTCGAAGTCGTAACTCCAGATTTCCCAGGGAGCCATCAGACGCTCTCCTGTCCGAAGCGGTTGACCAGGGCGATTTCAGCCGGGTCGCTGTAGCACGCCCGCAGTTCCTCTTCAGTGGCCGGCACGACCACGGGACGTTTGACATGGACGATCTCAAACAGTTCGCTGCGGGCGATGAAACGGACGGTTTTGCCCTTGCGGCTCAATTCGGCCAGCCTGCCGAGGCGGGCCTTGGCCTCCGCAAGTCGGATCGGCTTGGACTCGGTAACCATGGTCGCAAAGTAGTCTGAAAGTGGTCCACGACGCAAGCAAAGAGCGGCAGGGATCGTGAGGCGGTCAGGTCCACTTATTGTTAGCTTCGGACCGGCGGTTGATCCACGCATTGCCGGTAAGATGGGCGGTGGACGGCGCTAACATTAAGCGGATTTGACCCCTCGGCAACACAGCTGATGCCATCAGGATTTCAGGGGCGGGAATTCGGTGACGCGGATGTTGGTGCAGCCGTAGGGAATCAGGGTGAGGTCCTCGAGCGGTTCGGTGGTTTTGGGGTCGAGCGGGGCGATTTCGTCGGCCCAGCCGTGTTGGAGTTTCCAGGACGGCAGGCGGCGGCCTTTGGCTTTTGCCACCACCCCCGCGCCCTCGGGTGAGAACGGGATTTGGCCCACGGGTTGTTCGGTGAACTGGACGCTTCGGGCGGGCTGGCTTTCGTCGACCAGCAGCGCGTAATTCCATGGCGTGGTGGGGCGGACCTCGAAATCGCCGTGGGGCAGTTCGCGGTGCGGTTTGTCAGCGTTCACGCGGGTCCAGTTTTCGCCCAACTTGAGGGAATAGAGGAGGGGCCCGCGTTCGAGGGAGATGGCCTGGTGGTAGCGGCGCGAGGTGGCGGGGTGCATCGGCAGCTGCAGCTTCAGAGTCTCCCGGCCTTTCCATTCCCGGTCGACGCGATGGAACGAGCCGGGTTTGAGGCCGGCGGTGGTGCGGCCGGCGACGGTGATGGCGGGCTGTCGGGTCCAGTTGGGGATGCGCAGCAGGAGCGGAAATCGAACTGGCTGGTCGACCGTGACGGTGAATTCGAGCGTATCGCGGAAGGGATAGTCGGTCTCGAGCCGGATGTGGACGGGGACGCCCTGGGAATTGAAGCGGGCTTCGCTGGGGGCATAGGCGACGGCGGCGAGGCCGTGGTCCGGGGTGCGCATCCAGAGGTGGGCGGCGAACTTGGGCCAGCCCTGGTGCATATTGGCGGTGCAGCAGCCGTAATTGGGTTCGAGGCCGAAGATATTGGATTCGGGGCCGTTGGTGGACCACATGTGATCGGGGTTGATGGTGCACTGGACCTGGTTGACCTGTTGATCGTACTGATGAGACCACATGTCGGGCGCGAAGGTGGCGGGGAGGGCGTTGAAGGCGATGCGTTCGAGGCGGTCGCCGTAAGCGGCCTCGCCCGTCACTGCCATCAGGTGTTCGACCGAGTAGAGGGTTTCAACGACGGCGCAGAGTTCGGTGCCCTGGACCGGGTTGCGGCCGGAGAGCGACTCGTCGCCGGTGAACATGCCGGTGGCCTGGCCATGGTACCGGTCCAGGAGGTCGAGCATGCGGGCGGGGAAGGCCAGGTCATCGGGGTGCCGGGTCAAGCGCCAGGCCAGGGCCTGGGCTTTGAGGGCCATGCCGGTGTTGACGACGTGTTTCTGCCAGGTCCAAAGGCCGCGGCGCGGGGTGGGAGCGGTGATATCCTGGCCGGCGTAGTAGGCGCGATAGTCGAACCCCTGGTCGCGAAGTTTGCGGGCGAGATCGAGCAGCCAGGGGTGGCCGGTTTGTTCGTAGGCGTAGAAGGTGGAGATGAGCCCCTCGAACCAACGGAACTTGCCCCAGTCGAACAGAGGCGTGCGGTCGAGGGTGTCGAGGGTCGCGCGGAGATTGCGGAGGACAGCCTGGAGCACGGCATCGTCTCGGGTGGCTTCGTGGAATTGGACGAGGACCTTGTTGGCGAGGAGGATGGCCCAGAGATCGTAGGCTTTGGCGCTGGCGTCGGCGGGGTAGGGCGCGTACCAGCCGTCGGGACGTTGGCCGGCGATGATTTGTCGGACGTAGCGTTGGACCTTGGCTTTGAGGGGTGCGTCATCGAGGAGCCAGGCGAGCGGAATGACGCCGTCGAGCCAGTAGGGCGCCCGCTCCCAGCCTTCGGCGCGGCCGCCGAACCACTGGCTCTGGCCGACGTCGGGCCAGAATTCATCCAGGTGCCCGCTAAGGCCGTCGGCCTGGAGGCGGAGTTGACGCTGGAGCCAGCCGAGTGGGGTGATCGCGCCGAGGGGGAGGGGCCGGAAGGCGGGTTCGGCCAGGCCGCCGGTGGCCGAAGGCCCGGAGGTGGGAACCGGGGCAGCGGCGGTGACGGCAGCCGGGGAGACGGCGAGCGTGGCCGCGCCGGCGGTGAGGTTGGCGAGGAAAGAGCGACGTTTGATACCGGGGGGGTTCACGGGGGTCATGCGAGTTCCTGGTTTCGGGTGACGGTGTCGAGTGCGGGGGCGATGGGCTGAGATCGGTTCAGGAGTAGTTCTTGAAAAAGCGGTTTTGATCGTCGACCACGCCGATCAGGATGATTTCGGCGTCGGCGGTGAGGATGCTTTTGGGATCCGGGTTGATGTCGAGCGAGGTGTCGGTCTTGAGCGCAACGATGCTGCAGCCGGTTTCACCGCGGACGGCGCTTTCGGTGATACTCTTGCCGACGAGCGGTGGCGGCACTTTGACCCGAAAGACCGTCAAGCCTTCGGCGAGCATGAGGACATCCGCGCGTCGGAGCACGTTGAAGATGGCATTGGCGCCCATGGAAGCGTAGGACATGACGAAATCGGCGCCGGCGCGGTGGAGGGTGGAGACGTTTTGCTCGAGCGTCGCGCGGCTGATGATCTGGATATCGGGCCGGAGGCGGCGACAGAGGATGGTGAGGAAGACATTGGCGTCGTCGTTGTTGGTGGTGATGATGACGGTGGGGGCAGTGCCGATGCCGGCCTGTTCGAGGGTGCCGATCGAGGCGGCATCGCCCTGGACGAAGCGCGCGGCCGACTCGGCGGGTTGCTTTTCCCGTTCCACGATGACGAACTCGAGGTTGCGCCGGGCCAGGGCGTCGCCGGTGGCGCGGCCGACGCGGCCGCCGCCGATGACGATGACCGGCGCCGAGCTGAGGTGATAGATGCAGAAGAGCTCGTTGTAGCGCTTGAGTTGATCGTTCGACGCGGCGAGGACGAGGACCGTGTGCGGGCCGAGGTGGGTCTGCGGGCCGGCGGTTTCGAACCGGCCGCGTTCCCAGACGCCGACGACGGTAATGCCGACCAGTTCGCGCAGGCGGCTTTCGGCGAGGGTTTTGCCGGAAAGCGGCGTGCCGGCGACGGTGGCTTCCGCGATGAAGAGTTCCTCGAACCGGCCGATCACATGGGCGCGAGCATCGCCACCGAGGGTGCGATGGGCGAGCGAGCGTCCCATCATTTCGTGGAGGCGTAGGACGCGCGAACTGCCCGCGAGCTTGAGGATTTCCTCGGCGGAATCGGTGTCGGCGAGGGAGATGATCGGGACGTGTGGGGCGATTTCGCGGACGGTGAAGGCGATGTTGGTATTGATGATTTCGTCACCGGTGGCGGAGACGAGGGCGGCATGGCGCACCTGGACGTTTTCGTAGGTGGCGGGCGAGTCCGGGGCGCCGAGGACGATGTTGTAGCCCTGGTCATGGAGTTCGAGGGCCTGGGTGAGATCGCGCACAATGATCACGTAGGGGTGATGGCACTGGGTGAGCCGGTGGATCAGGGCCATGGAGACCGGGTCGAAATGGGTCAGGATCGCATGGTTCCGCGTGGCCGGTGGCAGTTGTCGCGGAGCGCGGGCCTCGGACTGGGCTCGCATCCAGGGCGAGTAGAAGAACTCGATGAACGTGAACGGCATAAGGACAAGCAGAAAGGCCATGCCCGAGAGGAGGACGATGATCGAGAAGAGGCGGCCGAGATCGGTGTGGAAGGTGATATCGCCGAAACCGAGGGTCGACATCACGGTCAGGGTCCAATAGAAACCGGTCAACCAGGAATGTTCCTGCCCTTCGCGCAGCATCAACGTGTGAAAAAGAAGGCTGTAGACCGTGACCAGCCCCAGGAAGACCAGCAGATACCGAAGCAGCAGCCGGACGTTGCGCTGGCCCGAGCGTGTCTGCACGTAGCGCATCAGATGCGACACATAGGATTTCATGCGTGTTCGATTGGGCGCCCGAGGGCTGTGCCGATATCCATATCAAGCGTCGTGGCGCTCGGAAAGCAGTTTTGAGGTTTGCGCTCAGCCGCGGCGGCGCCAGTGGCTTTCAATTGAGCCCGGGTATGCGGTGGCGGCGGTTGTGCATCGAACGGTCAAGCTTTCCATCGGCGGCCAGGTGCGGTAGAAAGGGTGATGCGAATGATGGTGATGGCGGCAATGGTCGGCTGGGCGGCTTCGGCCGGGTCGGTGCGGGCGGAGGAGGGCGTTGCGGCGGTCCTGTTAAAGCAGGCGCGGCCGCTGGTGATCGCCCATCGCGGGTTCAGCGCCTTTGCGCCGGAGAACACCCTGGCCGCCTTTCGGCTTGGACTCGCCGCCGGCGCGGATCTGATCGAGCTGGACTATCACCACACCCGGGACGGCGTGCCGCTGGTGATCCACGATGGGACGTGGGATCGCACCACCGACGCCACGAATCGCTGGGGCGGCCAGAAACTGGCCGTCTCGGAGTATCCGCTCGAAAGCGCGCGCGTGCTGGACGCGGGCCGGTGGTTTGGGCCGCAATGGGCCGGCGAGAAACTGCCCACTTTGGCTGAGGCCATCGCGACCATCCAGGCGCAGGGCGTTACCCTGGTGGAGCGGAAGGCGGGCGATGCGGAAACGATGGCGCGTTTGCTCCGGGACCGTGGTTGGGTCAACCAGCTCGTGGTTCAGGCTTTCGACTGGGAGTATTTGCGGCAGCTGCGTGAGCTGGAACCTCGGCAGATCCTGGGTGCGCTCGGACCGCCGTCGCGGCTGGCGGATGGTCGTGAGCCGTCGGGTTTCGAGAAACCGCTGAGCGGCGGATGGCTCGACGAGGTGGAGAAGACGGGGGCTCAGGTGGTGGTGTGGAACCGCGAACTGAGCGCGGCCTCGGTGCAACTGGCGCACGCGCGGGGATTGAAGGTCTGGGTTTACACCATCAACGAGCCGGCGCTGGCCGGGGCGCTGCTCGACCTGGGGGTGGACGGAGTCATCACGGATAATCCGGCGCTCATCTGGCGGGTGCAGGCCTTGCGGGGATGGGCGGCTGCGGGCCCAGCGACGGCACCGTGAGGCGAGAAGACTGTCGCATTCGGTTGCGGGGCGTGTTAGATTCGACCCGGCAGCGAACATTATGAAAACGCGCGATGTGATGGCCACCATGTGGCTCGGGTTGGTGATCGTGGCGGTGACGCTCGGGCTGGTATCGGTGGGAGTCTTGTATGACAACCAACAACTGAGGCAGGAGGGGCGCGAGTTGCGGGCCGAGCTGGATGCCCTGACCACGGAATCGACGGGATTGAAATCGGAGCGGGACCTGATGGACGAAGAACTGCGGGCTCAACGCCGCCGGGTCGAAGATCTGTCCGTGCAACTGGCCGAGCTGAAACCGCGGGCCGAATCGAAGGAAACGCCGGCGGGTCAGCAGGCCTACCGGATTCGGGCGTATTTGGAGAACCGGGAGTTGAGTCAGGGCTGGCTGCTGCCCGGTCGGGCGACGACCAACGCGAGTGGTCAGCTGGTTTACGAGCCGGTAGTGGTGCTCGATCCCTCGGCGCGGGCGGCTTTGACGGCGGGCACGGCCCGGCAGCAAAGCGCGGCCCAACCATCGGTGGTTACGGTAAACCACAACTACCCGAGTTCATATGGAGGCGTCTGGCCGGGGTACGGGGTTTGGTATGGAGGCCATCGGCCAGGGCGTCCGGATCCGAAACCGGATGAGCCATCCCGGTTTCCGACCCCGCCGCGGCCGCAGCCGCAACCGGTGAGCCCGTTTCTTAGCACGGGGATCTGGCAGCCGGGCAACGGCTGGCAACAAATGCCGCGGGGACGTCCCGGCGGCGAGTGGGTTTCGTCTTCCCCGCGCGGCATTTCTTACCTGTCCAGCGGGGCAGGCACTGGCGCTACCGGTGGCGGCGCGTCCATGCCCATCCGGTACTGAGCTGAGAGTGGTAAGGCCCTTGAAAAGCGCCCGCGCGAGTGACAACCCCAGGGGTTATGGAAGGTGGTTGTGGTTCAGGCGGCCGCGTTGGGTGTGGTTGTTGTTGGGGTTGGGGCAACTGCTCCAGGCTGACGACGGGATCCAAGGGGGCGGCGGGCTGGCCGGATCGGCCAGCTGTCGTGAGTGCCACGCCGATTTCCACGAGAAATGGGCCACCTCAATGCACGGGTTGACCGTGCGCCCCTACAGCAGGGTAACGGAATCGCAGGAGCTCGAGCCGTTGGCTGGGGAGTTCCGGGTGGGCGAAGAAAGCTTCCGGGTCGAGTTGGAGTCTGGAAAGATGGTGTCCTACGCCGGGGGGCGGGAGGTGAGCTACCCGATTGAGCAGATGTTGGGGGGGCGCGATGTGATCTATTTTCTAACCCGGCTGCAGCGAGGCCGGTTGCAGGTGCTGCCGCTAGGGTATGACGTGCGCCGTCGGGAATGGTTCGATATCGCCGCCAGCACAGTCCGGCACTTTGTCGAAAGCGCGGTTGAGGCGGTGGACTGGCGCGAGCCGGGATATACTTTCAACGCCGCCTGTTATGGATGCCACGTCAGCCATGGGCAGCATCGTTATCATCCGGCCGAGGACCGGCTCGAAGCGGCGTGGCAGGAGGCGGGCATCAGTTGCGAGGCCTGTCATGGCCCGGCGGAAGCCCATGTGCGACTGAGCCGCTCCCAGCCGGCGGGAGCGAAGCTCACGGACTGGGGGATCATCGGATTGCGGGGTTTGTCGGCGGAACGTGGAGATTCGTTGTGCGCGACCTGCCATGGCAAACTAAGGCCGATCTCGCTCCAGTTCACGCCGGGCGACCGGTTGCTGGATCATTTTGACGTGGTCGGATTGGAGGATCTGGATTTCGGAGCCGACGGTCGGGATCGGGGCGAGACCTACACCTATGCCGGTTGGCGGATGAACCGGTGTGCCCTGGTGGGTGAGCTGAGTTGCTTGCACTGCCATACCTCGAGCGGCCGGTATCGATTTCCCGAAGCCAACTCGAATGCGGCCTGTCTGCCGTGTCACGCCGAGCGGGTGGCCAACGCGCCGGCGCACACGCGGCATGCGGCGGCCAGCACCGGGAATCGTTGTGTGGCGTGCCACATGCCCCGGCGTGAGTTTGCCCGGATGGTGCGCCACGATCACTCGTTTCGAGCGCCGATGCCGGCCGTTACCCTGGCTCATGATTCCCCCAACGCCTGCAATGACTGCCACACCGATCGCGACGCCGCCTGGGCTGAGGCACAGGTGCGAAGCTGGCACGCGCGGGATTACCAGGCGCCCGTGCTCACGGCGGCGGGGTTGATCGCCGAAGCGCGCCAGCAGGACTGGCGGCGGATGGAGGAGATGATCGCATGGCTCGGCAAAGTGCCCCGGGACGAAATGTTCGCAACCTCGTTGATCCGGCTCTGGGCCAACAACGATGACGATCGGAAATGGCCGGCATTGACCGCGGCACTGGCGGATCCCTCGCCGTTGGTTCGCAGCAGCGCGGCCCGAGGGTTGTATGGGTACTTGAGCGCGGAGTCGGTCCCGGGCCTGAAGCTGCTGCTCCAGGATGAGTATCGGCTGGTCCGGATCCAGGCGGCGGCGGCCCTGGCGCGCCTGCCAGCGGAGGCGTTGACTGCCCAGGATCGCCGGGCCTTTGAAACGGCGGCGGCGGAGTACGTCGAGGCCCTGCGGGTGCGCGGGGATCAGCCGGAAGCTTTGCATGACCTGGGACATTTTTATCTGGACCGCGGGGAGTACGGTGAGGCGGTGAAGATGTTCGAGCGGTCGCTGCGGTTGCGGCCCGATCAGTTGGAGACGCTGGTCAGCGCCGCAACGGCGCATTATCGGAACGGCCGGCTGGACCTGGCGGAGGCGGGGTTGCGCCGGGCGGTGGTGGTGGCGCCCAGGAACAGCACCCCGCGTTTCAACCTGGCTTTTTTGCTCGAACAGGAGGCGCGCGTGGCCGAGGCCGAGCAGGCGTATCGCGAAACCCTCGAAATCGAACCGGGACATGCGGGAGCGGTGCGGCGATTGGCGGGGTTGCGGGGGAGGGAGGAGTGAGGGTGAGGCGTGAAGCGTGAAACGTGAAACGTGAGGCGTAGTCACGTCCTGATTTCCGTTTGTCACTTTTGAGTCGTGGGATCTCG
>JAHDYP010000189.1 GCA_023383055.1 Verrucomicrobiota bacterium
CCATCGGCCTGGCGGTGGCGCTCATCACCCTCATTCTGGTCTTGGAACGATTCACCATCCGTTAAGCGCGAACCGATGAACCCGCGAAGAGCGATCACGCTTCTCCAGATCAATGACACGCATGGCTACCTGGAGCCACACCCGGAGCTTTTCTGGGCCGGCGCACAGGCGGAGTATCGCACGGCGGGCGGCTACGCACGCTTGCTCACGATTTTCAAGCGGGTGCGTCAGGAGCGGAACGGCGCGGTGATCGCGCTGGATAACGGGGACACCTTTCACGGCACCTTTCACGCCGTGGAGTCGAGGGGCGAGGCGTTGATCGAACCGGTGAACCTCCTCGGCCTCGAAGCGTGGACCGTCCACTGGGACTTCGCCTACGGCCCGGCCCGGATGCGCGAACTGGCGGCGAAGCTGAAACATCCGCTGCTTGCATGTAACTGCTACGTCAAAGCCACCGGCGAGCTGGCCTACCCGGCCTTCACGGTGATCGAGCGCGGCGGCGTGCGCGTCGGCATCATCGGCATCGCCGCGACCATTCTGGACAAGACGATGCCTCCGAGTTTTAGCGAGGGCCTGCGGTTCACCCTGGGCAATGAGGAACTACCGGGCCACATCCGCACGTTGCGCGAACGGGAACGCGTGGAACTGGTGGTGGTGCTCTCGCATCTCGGCTTTCCGCAGGATGTGAAGCTCGCGTCAGAAGTCGCCGGCATCGATGTTCTTTTAAGCGGCCACACGCACAACCGGATGGATGAACCCTTGGTGGTGAACGGCGCGACGATCATCCAATCGGGCTGTCACGGATCGTTTGTCGGTCGTTTGGACGTGGAACTGGACGGCGGACAAGTCGGAGCCATCCATCATCAGTTGATCCCTGTGGACGACTCGATCGCTGCCGACCCCGACATGGAACGTCTGATTGAGGACATCGTTTCGCCGCATCGCCAGATGCTCTCCGCAGTCGTCGGACAGACCAAGACGGCACTCAACCGGAATACCTTTCTCGAATCCACCATGGACAACTTCCTCCTGCAGGCGATCGCCGAAGCCGCCGGCACACGCATCGCATTCTCCAATGGCTGGCGCTATGGCGCGCCGATCCCGCCGGGCCCGGTGACGGTCAAGGACCTCTGGAACATCGTGCCTCCCAACCCGCCGGTGTCCACGGTGGAACTGACCGGGCGAGAGATGTGGGAAATGATCGAGGACAACCTCGAACACACCCTCGCGGCGGACCCGTATCAGCAGATGGGTGGTTATGTGAAGCGGTGTCTCGGCCTCACACTCTATGTGAAGCTTGAGAATCCCGCCGGATCACGCATCCAGCAGTGTTTCATCGGCAGCGACGAACTGGAGCGAGATGGCGCTTACACGGCGGCCTTCGTGACGACTCAAGGCGTGCCGAAACAATACGGACGCAACCGCCGCGATCTGGAACTGCACGCCATCGACGCCCTCAAGCGCTACTGCGCCGCACACCCGTGCGTGAACGCGGATCTCCGTGGCACGGTGATCGCCGTTTAAACAGGAAGGGTCGGGACAACGCCCTCCGAACATCAAGCACCCATGGCAGGAATCGCTGAAATGCACTTCACCCACCGCGTCGGCTGGTTGCGTGCCGCCGTGCTTGGCGCCAACGATGGCATCGTGTCCAGTGCCAGGTTGATTGTCGGCGTGGCCGCCGCCGAAGCCAGCCGCAGCAGCGTGCTGGTCGCCGGAGTGGCCGGGTTGGTGGCCGGGGCGATGTCCATGGCCGCCGGCGAATATGTTTCCGTCAGTTCCCAGTCGGATACCGAGCGCGCGGATTTGGAGCCAGAGCGGGACGAGTTGGCCACGGATGGCCCTGACCGCCGGAGTGGGAGCTTTGTTTGCAGCTGTACTATTACCCAAACAAGCCAGCCCGCCGAACCTAAGAACGGATCATCACCAGAATCACCATGAAACAAACCAGCACAACCAACCGCCGCTTCGTTCTTGCAGAACGACCAGAAGGCGCACCAACAGAAACCACTTTGAGGCTCGAAACCGAACAGGTCCCTTCGCCTCAAGAGGGTGAGATGTTGCTACGCTCGGAATTCCTTTCACTTGATCCCTACATGCGCGGGCGGATGAGCGAGGCTCCGTCGTATGCACCGCCTGTCAAGATTGGCGAGGTGATGGTTGGGGGAACTGTAGCGCAGGTAGAGAATTCCAAGGTCGATGGTTTCAAGAAAGGAGAGTGGGTTCTCAGTTCAAATGGCTGGCAAGACTATGCCCTATCTGACGGAGAAGGTGTTACTTCCCTGGGCGCTGATCCTGAGCATCCCTCTTGGGCTTTGGGTGTCACCGGGATGCCGGGATTCACCGCGTGGGCCGGTCTAACGAAGATTGGTATTCCGAAAGCGGGAGAAACTCTGGTGGTTGCGGCGGCGACCGGACCTGTTGGTGCCACAGTCGGCCAGATCGGGAAGATTCTCGGATGCAAGGTGATCGGCATCGCGGGTGGCGCGGAGAAATGTGAATACGCGGTCAAGACTCTTGGGTTGGATCTTTGCATTGATCATAAATCCTCCGACTTCAGCAGCGAGTTGGTCGCCGCAACTCCTGAAGGAATCGACGTCTATTTCGAGAACGTTGGGGGCAAAGTCTTTGACGCTGTTCTACCTCAACTCAATACCGGGGCGCGTGTGCCCGTGTGCGGCTTGGTCTCGCAATACAACGCCACCAGCCTCCCCGAAGGTCCTGATCGAATGGGCTACTTGATGGGGCAGGTGTTGCGGAAACGCATCACCATGCGTGGCTTCATCATCTTCGAGGATTTCGGGTCCCTGTATCCTGAATTCGCAGCGGAGATGGGTGGGTGGCTAGGAGCAGGGAAAGTTCACTACCGCGAGGAAATCATTGATGGATTGGAACAGGCACCAGCGACCTTCATTGGGATGTTGAATGGGAGTAATGTCGGCAAATGCGTGATTCGCGTTGGCTCTTCAAAATAAGCAAACACACCAAACGATATGAATGTTCTCATGATTCTAACCTCGCACGGCAAGCTGGGTGACACAGGCAAGAAGACCGGCTTCTGGCTGGAAGAATTCGCGGCTCCTTACTACGTCCTGCTTGATTCCGGAGCAGAAATCACCCTGGCATCTCCTGCGGGTGGGCTACCACCGCTCGATCCGCAAAGCGACGTGCCTGATGCGCGAACAGCGGCTACCGAACGCTTCAAAAAGGACGATGCTGCACAAAGGGCACTGGGTAACACGACCAAGTTGGCCGAGATCGATGCCGACGGGTTTGATGCGATCTTTTTCCCAGGTGGGCATGGCCCGCTTTGGGATCTTGCGGAAAGCGCAGACAGCCAGCGGATCATCGAAACGTTCATCGCGGAGGATCGCCCTCTTGCGGCGGTTTGCCACGCTCCGGCGATTTTTAAGCACACGAAAGGGCCGGACGGAAAATCATTGGTCTCGGGTCGTCGCGTGACCGGCTTTACGAATGCTGAGGAAGAGGCGGTTGGTCTCACGAACATTGTTCCGTTTCTTGTTGAAGACATGCTCAAAGCGAATGGGGGTCTTTATGAGAAGGGCCCCGATTGGGGTTCTTATGTAGTCGTCGATGGCAAGCTCGTTACCGGACAAAATCCCGCATCCTCGGAAGCTGCCGCAAAGGAGCTGCTCAAGCTTCTCGAACGGTTATAGCGATCATGGCCTCAGGTTTCGCGAACGCCCTAGCCGGTGTATTTCATGGAGAACATATTACTACCAACAACACGCCACGTCCCAGGGGATCTTCTTTGATGTGATCAAAATGAATCAACCACCCTGCTGTGAAGCTGCTCCCAACCATCTTCTCGTGGCTGAAGCGCCGGGTTCCGGCATTTGATTGGCTCGCGCACTACCAGCGCAAGCAGTTGCCGGGCGATGCCCTCGCGGGCGTGATCGTCGCGACGCTGCTCATCCCGCAGGCCATGGCTTATGCGCTGCTCGCCGGTTTGCCGCCCCAGGTCGGATTGTATGCCAGCCTGTTGCCACTCGCCGTCTATGCACTGCTCGGCAGCAGCCGGTTCCTGTCGGTTGGCCCATCCGCGCTGTTGTCGCTGCTCATCGTGACTCAAGTAGCCGCATTGGCGGAGCCCGGTTCGCCGCGCTATCTCGCGTTCGCCATGGCCACCGCGCTCATCGTCGGTTTCCTGCAGATTGCGATGGGTGCCGCGCGGCTGGGGGTTCTCACGAACTTCCTGAGCCAGCCGGTGCTCTCCGGCTTTACCAGCGCCGCTGCGTGTCACATCGCGTTGAGCCAGGTGAAGCACCTGCTCGGCGTGCCACTTCCGCGGACGGACCATCTGCACGAGTTGCTGGCGGAACTGGCCCGGGCGGTGCCGCAGACCCGCTGGCCAACGGTCGCGATCAGCACCGCGAGCGTTTTGCTGCTGCTCGCATTTCAATACCTGCTGCCGCGGGTTCTTGCGCGCTGGAAAACATTCCCGGCTGCCCTGGCGCAATCGCTGTCGAAAAGCGGGCCGATCGTCGCGGTGATCGTCGGCACGGCCATCGTCGCCGCTTTCCACCTCGGGGCGCGCCACGGGGTTAGCATCATCGGGGAGATCCCCAGCGGATTGCCGAGGTTCGCGCTCCCCGCGCTCGCCGCGTCCGAGCTCCTGCCGCTGATTCCGCTCGCCTTCACGATCAGCTTCATCGGTTTTCTCGAGAACATATCCGTCGCGAAGTCGCTCGCGGCCAAACGCCGGCAGAAAGTGGATTCGGACCAGGAATTCATTGCGCTGGGGGCGGCCAATCTCGCGGCCGGGGTCACCGGCGGTTATCCGGTCAGCGGCTCCTTCGCCCGCTCGATGGTTAACTTCACCGCTGGCGCAAAGACCGGCCTCGCCTCGCTCATCACGGTGGTGGTCGTTGGCATGGCCGCGCTGTTTCTAATGCCGCTCTTCCACCATTTGCCCCAGGCCGTGCTGGCCGCCATCATCATCATCGCGGTCATCGGCTTGATGGACTTCGGGATGCCGCGCCGACTCTGGCGCTACAACAAGGCGGACGCCGCCGCGCTGATCCTCACCTTCGTCACGGTGCTCGCGCTCGGAGTCGAGAAAGGCATCCTCATCGGTGTGTGCGCGACGATCCTGCTCTATCTCTGGCGCACGAGCCGACCGCACATGGCCGTCGTGGGGCGGGTGCCCAAGACCGAGCACTTTCGCAACGTCCAGCGCCACGAAGTGCAAACGCTCCCGCACGTCCTCCTGCTGCGGATTGACGAGAGCCTCTACTTCGCCAACGCGAAGTATATTGAGGACTTCGTGCTTTGCGCCGCCGCCGAGCGACCCCAACTGCGCCACCTGGTGCTGATCTGCAACGCGATCAATTTCATTGATGCCAGCGCGCTCGAGACACTGACCGATCTCCGGACCCGGATGCAAGACGCTGGCATTCTACTTTATCTTACCGAGGTGAAAGGTCCGGTGATGGACCGGCTGGCGCGCACCGAGTTCCTCGAACAGCTCGGCCACGAACGAGTCTTCCTGACGACTCAGGCGGCTTACGAGCAGCTCGCGTCCGCGTCGCCCTCGCCGCAAGGAGTCAATAATGCTGAACCATGACCCATTGACAACAGCCGGATCCGCTCCGAGCGACGTGCGGGCCACTTCCCGGCAAACCAAGTTTTCGCTCGCGGCGAATTACGACCCGGACCTGGTTCCGCAGCTTGCCAGTTATCCGGTCGATGAAGTTTACGGCAAGTTCCCCACCGACGGCATCAGTGGGGGCCGCCCCCGTTACCTGGCGACACCGCTCTCAGAGGCAGATCTGCGGAGTTACATTTGCCTGCTCGACCAGCATGGCATTGCCTTCAATTATCTCCTGAACGGTGCCTGTTTCGGTAATCACGAATGGACGCGGCCCTGG
Organism: Verrucomicrobiota bacterium; assembly: GCA_023383055.1. GTDB lineage: Bacteria > Verrucomicrobiota > Verrucomicrobiia > Limisphaerales > JAHDYP01 > JAHDYP01. Next base: position 5,892 of record JAHDYP010000189.1, read on the forward strand.
CAGAAACGCGTGACGGCTCTGCTGGCCAGGTTGGGTGAAATGGGCGTGCGCCGGGTTACCGTCTCCACTCCGTTACTGCTGGAACTGGTCAAACACCGTTTTCCCGAGTTCAAGGTCAGAGTCGGGATTTATGCCCAGGTGGACACGCCCCGACGCGCCCGCTTCTGGGAAGAACTCGGGGCGGATGCAATCGTTCTGGAGAGCTTCTCAATCAACCGGAACTTTCGCCGTCTGGCAGCGATTCGGCAGGCGGTCCATTGCGATCTCGAACTGATCGCCAACCACGTCTGCCTCATGAACTGTCCGATGCAAACCTATCATCAGAACGGCTTCGCCCATGCGTCTGACGACACCAGCACGCTCTTCATTGATTACTGCTTCATGCGCTGTTCGCGGTTGCGTTTGACGGATCCGTCGCAGTTCATCAAGTCGGCTTGGATTCGGCCGGAGGACCTCGCTGTCTATGAAGCGATGGGATACACGTCCTTCAAGCTTCTCGAACGGGGGATTCCATCGGCGGAACTGCTGCGGCGCGTCAAAGCCTACAGCGAGCGGCGGTTTGATGGCAATCTGGCCGAACTGCTGTTGTCGTATGGCTTCAAGCAACCGATCCGCAAGGAATCCCTCTGGAGTCTGCGGCACTTCTGGAAGCCGCGGCAGTTGAATCCTCGGCGGCTGAAACCGCTGCTCGATCTGGCACGCCTGCAGGGCTGGCTCTCGCCGTTGCCGGAGTGTCCGATCCGGGTCGAGGCGCGGAAGATCCCGGAGAACTTCCTGGACGGTTTTCGCGACCGTGACTGCGCCTCCATGGACTGCCAGACTTGCGGCTACTGCGAGCGGATTGCCGCGCAGGCCGTATCGATCGCGCCCGACTACCGTGCCGAGGTGTTGGGAAAATACGCGGAAATGGACGATAGCATGGCAACGGGAAGGCTCTGGGGTGTTTGACGCGCGCGCCACGGCAACGGAGTTCCTGGACCAACCGGACTGTGATCCGGCGCTGGTCGCCGCCAGCTACCGGTTCATGGAGACGGTCAATTGCCACTTCGGCGGCACCCGAATAGTCCGGCGTTTTCTGGCCGCTGAAACCGCGGGACGTCATGCGGGTGCCCCCTTTCGCATCCTCGACATCGGCTCGGGAAGCTGCGACATCCCGCTGGCGGTGAGCCGCTGGGCGCGCACACGCGGCATCCCCCTGCACTTCACCTGCCTGGAGCTGGGGAACCACGCGGTTGACATTGCGCGCGGGCAGCTTGCCCGGGCGGTTGACCCCTCCGTGCAGCTGTTTCAGGAGGATGCCTTCACCCACCAACCCGCCGAACCGTATGATTGCGCCGTGGCCTCCATGTGCTTCCACCATTTCAGCAATGCACAAATCCTCACCCTGCTGCAGAAGCTCCGTGGGTTCGTGATCCACAGCGTGTTGATCAACGATCTTCGGCGCTCGCGATGGGCCTCTCTGGCAGCAAGACCGCTGCTGACGGGCACGGGTGCGTCAGCGGGGGTGCGGCATGACGCCCTGCTCTCGATCCGGCGCGGCTTCAAACTCAGTGAACTGAATACCTTGTTGGGGCAACTCGACCGCGTCACGGTTTCCGTGAAGCCGGCCCGCTGGTTTCGAATTACTGCCATCATCCGATTTTTGCACTGATCTCCCCCATGTACCTGCACGCCCTCGCCACCGCCCTCCCACCTGCAACATTCACGCAACGCGAGTGCTGGGACATCGTGCAGCGATCTGAGGCGCGCCAGCGTCTCAGTCGCCGCTCGTGGCTCACCCTCCGGGCCATCCTGCGGCATGACAGCGGCATCTCCACCCGGCATTTCGCGGTGCCCGACATCGAGCTCGTCTTCTCGCTGACGGCCGACGACCTCAATGAGGTCTTCCGGGTGGAAGCGCCCCGGCTCGCCGCGCGCGCCCTGGCCTCAGCGCTGACGCAGGCCGGCCTCGTTGCCGGCCAGGTGGACGCCTTGCTCATCTGCACCTGCACCGGCTATCTCTGCCCCGGGGTGACCAGTTACGTGGCCGAACAACTCGGCTTGCGTACGGATGCATTCTTGCAGGATCTGGTGGGGCTGGGTTGTGGCGCCGCGATTCCCTCCCTGCGGGCGGCAGAAGCGATCCTGGCGGCGCAGCCCTCCGTGGTGGTGGCCTGCGTGGCGGTGGAAGTATGCTCGGCGGCGTTCTATCTCGATGACGATCCCGGCGTGCTGGTGAGCGCGTGTTTGTTTGGCGACGGAGCCGCCGCTACGATCTGGTCAAGCACGCCAGGGCCGCACGGCCTCCGGTGCGGCGGTTTCAGCACCCTGCACCAACCGGCCAACCGCGATCGGATCCGGTTCGAAATGCGGCAGGGAAAACTGCGCAACCTGCTGCATCCCTCGGTGCCCGCGCTGGCGGCCGCGGCCGTCGGACAACTGCTGACCGGCGAACGCACGCGCCCCGGAGGCCGCCTGATCTCGCGCATCATCGCGCACGTCGGCGGACGCGATGTGCTCGATGCGATCGAGCAAACCTGCGCCGACTGCGACCTCGCGGCCAGCCGACAGGTGCTGCGCGAGTGCGGCAACATGAGCAGCCCCTCGGTGCTGTTCGCCCTAGAGCGGGCCTTGCGCGACGGGTCGCCAGATGAAATGGGCGACTGGTGGCTTACGAGCTTCGGAGCCGGCTTCAGTGCCCACGGCTGCCGCATCGGACTTTGATAGCTTAAGACACCCGCCACCGGCTCATCTTCCTCGTCTGCTGAAGAAGAAACCGCCGCCACCAAGCAATAGCACCACAACCACGATTATTAACAGAGTTTGAGTATCCATATCTGAACCATAGGGCTGGCAATGACTTCGTGCCATGAGGTGTTCACCCCAGAAGCCTGTTCAAAATGTGACGGAAGGTTGGGGGCGCTCTCGCAGGATGGCAGCCTGGATCGCGCCGAGTCGGCGTAGAACCCGCAGGGACTCTCGGATCAGGCCAGGACTTTGCCTGCGGGGACGGCGGCGCCCGCCGGGGTGAGCAATTGCAGCACCTCGTCCTTCGTGAGGGTCTCCCGGTCGAGCAACGCCTTGGCCAGCTTCTCGGTGTTCCCCTTGTGCGTCTGGATGAGTTCGTGCGCCCGGCGGTCGGCGGTTTCGAGCAGGCGGTTGATCTCCGCTTCCGCGTCGCGCTGTTCGGGTTCGTAGTAGAGCTTCTCGCCCATGCCCCATTCGTGGATCATCTTGCGGGCAATTTTGCGAGCGACCTCGAGGTCGCCAGCCGCGCCGTTGGTGGTGGCGTCGTAAAAGGTCGTTTCGGCCGCCCGCCCGCCCATCAGCACCAGCAATTCCTCGAGCAGGAACTGCCGGCTTTGGAGGTGCTGATCTTCGTTGGGCAAAAAGGTGGTGACCCCAAGCGCCTGGCCGCGCGGGACGATACTGACTTTGTAAAGCGGCGGCATCAAACGCATCTGCAGGTGAATGATGGTGTGGCCTGCCTCATGACAGGCCACCATTTCGCGCTCCTTTGGGTTCAGGACCATTGATTTGCGCTCCTGGCCGTAGCGGACTTTGTCGCGCGCCGCCTCGAGGTCGGTCTGCGAGATTTGCGTGGCGTTTTGCAGCGCGGAAAAGATGGCGGCCTCGTTGAGGAGGTTCGCAAGGTCCGCGCCGGACATGCCGGGAGTGGTTTGAGCAATGACATCCAAAGCCTTCGATTCATCAGCGATGGGTTTGCCTTTGGCGTGGGCCTCCAAAATGGCACGCCGGCCCTTCATGTCGGGATAGGGCACATAAACTTTGCGGTCGAAGCGTCCGGGCCGCAGCAGCGCTTCATCCAGGTCCTCGACGCGGTTGGTGGCCGCAATCACCACAATACCCTGGCTGCTGTCGAAACCGTCCATCGCGGCGAGCAAGGCGTTGATCGTCTGCTGATGTTCGCCGTGCGTGTCGAGTTTGCGGTCCTGGCCGACGGAATCGATTTCATCAATGAAAATGATCGCGGGCTTGTTCTTGGCGGCCTGCCGGAAGAGCTGGCGCACGCGTTTGGCGCCGACGCCGACAAAGACCTCAGTGAAATCACTGCCATGCACGCTGAAGAAATGAGCGTTGGCCTCACAGGCAATCGCCTTGGCCAGCATCGTTTTGCCGGTGCCCGGCGGGCCGATCAGCAAAACGCCTTTGGGCAGCCGGCCACCCAGGCATTCATACTTCTTCGGGTCACGCAGAAAATCCACCACCTCGGACACCTCGCCCTTGGCTTCTTCGATACCAGCTACGTCGCGGAAACTGACAGTCGGCCGTTCCCTCACGAGGGCACTTTTCCCGCGGCCAATGTTGCGCTGATACCTGACCACGCCGATGACCACGCCGACTATAAGCAAGTTGGAAAGGACCATCACCCACTGGCCGCTGCCTTGACCGGGAATTTCGACCTTGGCGCGACTCTGGTCGAAGAGGGTTTTTATCTGGGCCTCGTCCAGGTGTGTGGTGAGGAAGACTCGCTCGGACTTGCCAGACAGGTTGTGGTTGCCTTCCACACGGTAAATGCCGGCGTAGGGCGTTGGCCGGACGCTCCCGTCCCTGAGGGTGTTTGCCTCAACCATCTGTTCCAGTTCGCCTCGCGTAATCTCACGCGATGGGGTTTGGAAACACCAGATACCGAGGAGTGTCAGCCCGGTCACGAGCAAGGCGGACCCGGCCAGCAGCTTGGTATTCTTCAAAAATGCCATGTATGTGGAGAGAGTGTCACCAGTTGGCTGACCAGCTACTCAACGGTAAATGTAAAAACGTTGGTTCGTCCGGCTTCCTGAACCACGACGGTCACCGATTTGCCAACGGAATCCTTCAGCCATTGCTGCAGCGCAGCGAAATCTCCCGCAGCGGCTTCGCACGCTTTGTCCGTGGACGGGTGCAGTCTCGTCAAGCTCTTCGTCGGGGCCGGCAGGCCGGTGGCCGCCAGTTGCTCCCAGGTCGTCGGGCGTTGCGAAACATCGAGACGGACAAAGTCCTCGATGGGGATACCGAAACTCACGTTCTGCGCATCGGCCTTCGTCCAAGCTGCGATGCCGATGACTTCACCGTGCTGGTTGAGGATTGGTCCCCCGCTATTTCCCGTCGAGATGGGACAAGAAACTTGATATTGTAACGAGCCGTTCACGCTTCGAATCTGGCTGATCAATCCATCGCTGATACTGAAATCGTAGCCTCTGGGTGCGCCGATCACATAAGCGCGAGCAGCTACGGATTGCAGCTCACGGCAGAGGGCCGCCTGCCGATGGGGCATTCGTTTTGCCAACTTCAGCAACGCCAGATCACGCACACCATCATGGTCAATACACCCGGTCACTTCCACCCGTTGTCCGTCAGCGAAGAGGGCCCAAACCGAACGCGCGTCCGCGACGACGTGCCAGGCCGTCAGCGCGACATCGTCAGCCAGGGCGAGTACGGCGCTGCCCACGAACCTTTCCCCACGTTGGCTTTCCACTTCTAACGTCATCACCGAAGGCAAAACTTGTTGGTAAAGTGTTTCGGGAGTTAACGCCGCGTGCAATCCCTCCGGAGTGACCGCGCCAGCCAGCCATAAGCCCAGCCAGAAAATCCGATGTAATTTCACTGCCACCAAATTACGTCCGGGTGCGCGTTCCCTGCCGTCTGAGTCACTTTGATTTTGCTGTCATCGTTTCGACGACAGAGTGGTAGGTAGCGCCCCCCCCTCGAAGGAGGGCAACACCCCATGGCACGATTTCGCGGTCCGCGACTAGGGTGGACGACATGAGAAAGCGAATGCTTTTCATGAAAGAACAATAATAGAAAAACACGAACCAAAAATGAAACGAACACTGCAAATCCTCCTCAGCGCCTCCGCCAGCTCGATCCTGGCGCTCTCGATGCTGGCCCAAGACACCTCCATCCCAAAAACGGAGGGTCCAAGTTACACGCGTGAACGCGCTCCCCATGCGCAGCGGGCGCACCGGCTGAACGGCGCGGCCAAAGCCAGCGACCTCATCGGCATGGAAGTCAAGAACTACCAGGACGAAAAACTCGGCAAAGTGGAAGACCTCGCGCTGGATGTGGAATCCGGCCGGATCGTCCAGGTGATTCTGTCCACCGGCGGATTCATCGGCATCGGCGATCGGCTGACCGCTGTGCCCCCGGGCGCGTTGCATCACGATATCGCCCAGAAAGTCCTGCACCTGGATGCCAGCATAGAGAAACTGAAGAGTGCGCCTGAATTCGAAATGTCGAAGTGGGCGGAATCCTCCGACTCCGAACGCATGTCCGCCGTCTATCGTTATTACGGCCAGGAATCCGCCTTCACCTTCATCCAACGAGACGAGGCGACGGATAATCAACTCCTCAACACGGAAGGCCAACGCAACACGGATGGGCAACGCTACAGCCGGACTGATCAACGGAACGCGGATGATCAACGCTACACCCACGAGGGTCAACGCACGGCGGATGGATCACCCAACACGGTTTCCACCCGCAGGGCGGATGGGACCTGGGACAAGGACCGCATCCCCGCGGAGAGCGGCAACAGCCAATTCCTGATTCCGGCGTCGCGCCTGAGTCAGATCCAGAAAGCCAGCAAACTCATCGGCACGTCCGTGACGAATCTGCAGGATGAAAAGCTGGGTGACGTGGAAAACCTCTTGGTGGACTTGTCCTCGGGCCGCATCGTGGCCTTGATCGTTTCGACCGGCGGATTCCTTGGAATGGACGATGAACTTAGCGCCGTTCCCTCCAGCGCCCTTCGGTACACCACGGATCGGGACTCGCTCCAGCTAGACGCCTCCAAAGAAATGTTGAGCAGCGCGCCGCATTTCAAGGCCAATCAATGGCCGGACTTCAATCAACCCGGCTACGCCAGCGACGTTTATCGCGCCTACAATGTTCAGCCATACTTCTCCACTGATGAGGCAACCGACGAGGACAACTCCCGGCGCAATGTTCGCGACCGTGATGAACGAACACCCGCGACCTGGCAGCCGGACAACACGGAGCGCAATATTCGTGACCGCGATGACCAGACACTGACGCCCTTCAATCAGGGCACGAGCAAATCCGAAGCCAGATCACTCGGTCAACCAAAGTGAACGTTATGTCAAAGAAATCTGTATTCT
>JAHDYP010000190.1 GCA_023383055.1 Verrucomicrobiota bacterium
TCAAGAGCCGGGTGCTGGGGGAGAACCCGTGTCACGTGGACAAGATCTTTCGAAAGCTGAAGCAATTTGGCGGGCATGGTCGCCAGGCGGGCGGGGTGGTGGCGGTGGAGATGGCCTGTTGGGATCTGGCCGGCAAGGCCTGGGGGGTTCCCTGCTGGCAGATGCTCGGCGGCAAGTTCCGCGATGCCGTTCGCATTTACGCGGACACGACGACCAGCCCGGATGGAGAAGAGATGGGGCGTCGACTCAAGGCGCGACGGGAGCGCGGTTACACCTTTTTGAAGATGGACGTGGGGATTCAGTTGCTTCGGGGCATGGAAGACGGTTTGTCGTCCCCCTGGAGCCTGGGAGGCGGCTCGGGTCCTGGCGGTCGGCGGCTGAACCCGAATCTGGCCCATCCGTTTACCGGCATCAGGATCACCGATCGGGGACTCAAGCGGATGCAGGAATATGTGCTGGCGGTTCGCGAGGTGGTGGGCTGGGACATTCCGCTGGCGGCGGATCATTTCGGGCATATTGGGGTGGACGACGCGATCAAACTGGCCCGCGCGCTCGATCCCTGCAACCTCGCCTGGCTCGAGGACATGATTCCGTGGTTTTATACGGATGACTATGTCCGATTGCGGAACTCATGCGAGACCCCGATCCTGACCGGGGAAGACATCTATCTGAAAGAGGAGTTCGTGAAGCTGTTCGAGAAACGGGCCATTTCGATTTGTCATCCGGACATGATGACCTCCGGGGGGTTGCTCGAGACGAAGAAGATCGGGGACCTGGCTATGGAACATGGCATCGCCATGGCCATGCACTTTGCCGGTTCGCCGGTCGGGTTGTTTGGCAGTGTGCATTGCGCGGCGGCGACCGAGAATTTCATGGTGCTCGAGTTTCATGATGCCGACACGGAGGGTTACGAGGATCTGGTGGAGGGCGTGCCGAAACCTTTCATGGGCCGGGACGGGCAGGTGGCGGTGCCGAATCGGCCGGGCCTCGGGGTGGAACTGAACGAGGAGGGCATCAAGGCCATGCTCAGCCGGCGGGGACTCGCGGTGGACCGGTATTATTTTCCGCCCACGGACGAGTGGAACCAGGAGCGGTCCCACGACCGGACTTGGAGTTAGGTTCAAGGTGTCCTTAATCGCGGGCGCGTGGCCTGGAATCGGGAATCAAGCTTTCGGAGATTTGGGATTTGGGATTCTTGATTGACAGGGGTTGATGGAGGGCGGGGAATAGGGTCATGAACACGCTGAAATGCCGATGGACGGTGGTCTTTGTACTGGTCGTGGGATGGTGGCTGCCCACGGTGGTGTGGGGACAGGTGGGGGTGTTTGCGAAGGAGGATTTGATCGCGTATACGCCGGAATGGAAAGGGGAACGGTTTCCGGACGGGCGCCCGAAGGTGCCGGACGATTTGTTGGAGCGAATGAAAGCGGTGTCGATCGAGGAGGCGTGGGCGGTGTGCCGCCGGCACGGGTTCAACGAGCAGTTCGAGGGGAACTGGGTGCTGACGCATGCGGACCCGGTGCTGGTGGGGCGGGCGGTGACGGCCTATTTCCATCCGGTGCGACCGGACGTGAACGGGGTGATTGCGGAGCGGGGCAAGGCGGCGGGGCGGGTGGGCGGCCAGAATTCGTGGATCATCGATACGCTCGTGGCGGGCGATGTCATCGTGGTGGATCTGATGGGCAAGGTGATCGACGGCACGTTCATGGGGGATAACCTGGCGAACTCGATCTGGGCGAAGTCGGGCGGGACGGGGGTGGTGATCGACGGCGGGGCGCGCGACATCGAAGGGGTGATGCAGATCCCGAATTTTCCGGTGTTCAACCGCGGGTGGGATCCGTCGGCGATCGCCAACGTGATGTTGATGGGGATCAACACCCCGGTGCGGATTGGGCGGGCCAGCGTGATGCCGGGCGACGTGGTGTTGGGGAAGCGCGAGGGGGTATTCTTCGTGCCGGCCCACCTGGCGCAGGAGGTGGTGGAGACCTCGGAGATCGTGCGGCTGCGGGATCAGTTCGGGCATCAGCGATTGCGCGAGGGGAAGTACACGCCAGGTGAGATCGACCGGAAATGGAGCGACGAGATCGAGAAGGATTTCGGGGCATGGCTGAAGACCAAAGGCGGCGAGCTGACACCGTATCAGCGGGAGAAGTTGCTCCAGGGGCGAACGTGGTAAGGGGGCAAATCCGAAACCCGAAACCCGAAATCCGAAGGAAACGGGAAAACTCGAAGCCGGGCAAATTCGAAACGATGCAGCATTCCACGCGCTCGGTTTTGATATTCGGATTTTCCTGGATTCGAATTTCCTTCGGAATTCGAGATTCGGGATTCGGATTTGGTTTTGGCCCTCATTTCTGTATTGCCTGTTCGGGCGGAACCTCATACCAGTGGTCGCATGCAATCTGCCCAAGCTCTGACCCGTCGTTCGTTTCTCAAACGCCTTGGATACACGGCCGCTGCGGTGCCGTTTTTTCGTCCCGGACTGCGGGCCGCGGCGGGCGACAAGATTTTCCACGCGAGTTTCGGCTCGAGCGGGATGGCGTGGGCGGATTTGACGACGATCGCGCGGCATCCGGCGGTTGAGATCGCGGCGGTGGCGGATGTGGATCTGAGCCGGACGGCGGATTTCCGGAAGAACTTTCCGAATGCCCGGGTGTACCAGGACTGGCGGGAGTTGCTCGACCGCGAGAAGGATTTGGATTCAGTGAATGTGTCGACGCCCGACCACATGCACGGGCCGATCGCGATGAGCGCGATGCAGCGGGGTTTGCACGTTTACGGCGAGAAGCCGCTTACGCACGACATTTACGAAACGCGTCGGTTGACCGAGGTGGCGCGCGAGAAGAAGCTCGTGACCCAGATGGGCATCCAGATTCACTCGAACCCGGAATACCGGATGGCGGTGCGCCTGGTGCAGGACGGGGTGATCGGCAAGGTCAAGGAAGTGCACACGTGGAGTGAGAAGAAGTGGGGCGACACCGATCCGATGCCGACCCGGGTGGATCCGGTGCCGGAGGGGTTGGATTGGAACGGGTGGGTGGGGGTGTGCGCCGAGCGGCCGTTCATCGGCGAGGGCTGGTATCATCCGGGCAACTGGCGCAAGCGCCTCGATTTCGGCACCGGCACCTTTGGCGACATGGGGTGTCACATTTACGATCCGGTGTTCAAGGCTCTGGCGCTCACGGCGCCGATTTCGGTGCGGTCGGAGGGCGCGGCGCCCAACGCGCATTCGTGGGCGACGGACGCGATCATTCATTATGTGTTTCCGCGAACGGCTTACACCGAGTCCGACACGGTGAGCGTCACCTGGTATGATGGCGATCAACGTCCGCCGACCGAGGTTCAGAATCTGGTGGCGGCGCCAGCCTCGGGAACGGCCAGGGGGCCAAGGATTCCGGGTCAGGGATCGATCGTTATTGGCACCAAAGGGACGATGCTGATTCCGCACGTGGGGTGGCCGCAGCTCTTTCCGCAGGCTGACTTCAGCGGTTTGGAGATGCCGGAGGTGGGGCGGGCGGATCACTGGTTGCAGTTCGTGGATGCGATCCTGGGCAAGGACAAGGCCTCGACCAGTTTCGATTACTCGGGGCCGCTTACGGAGGCGGTGCTGCTGGGGAGCGTGGCGAGTTGGTTCCCGAAAACGACGCTCCGGTGGGACGCGAAAGCCTTGAAGTTCACGAATGAAAATGCGGCGAACCAACATGTTCGTCGCACTTACCGCAAAGGCTGGGAAGTGAAGGGGCTGTAGCGTTTAGAACTTGCGGCGGGTGGCGCGGTCCTGCAGCCACTGCACGTCCGGATTGTTCGGAGAAGGGATATTCAGCTGCAGTTCGGCGCCGCGCTTGAGCATGGGCGTCGTGCGGGGGTCGACCCATTTCTTGATTTCCGAATGGCCATCGGCGAAGGAGAAACCGCCGGCGCCGTTGTGGTAGCTGGCGGGATAATCCACCATGTAATGCTGAGCCGGGTCAGGATAGCCCGCCATCTGCACCACCCAGAAGGAGTCGTTGATGCTGTCCTCGCGTTCGTCGAGGAGGATGAAGCTGTTCGAAGGACCCGGATCGATGAAGTCAGACTGCTTGCGATAGACGCGCCATTCGGGGCCGCTCCAGCCGCCGTGCAGATTGGCGAGATCGGTGCCGTTGCCACCGACCCAGTTCAGCATCGACATGCTGCGGACCCGGGGGAGGTTCTGGCCGTTGTAATCGCCGCCGACCACCTTGACCGTGGATTTGTCGGCCGGGCACCGCCAGATATCCTTGGTGGCGCCGCAATAGGACCAGAGGGGGCTCTGTTCCAGGTCGTAGGTGGGATCCCAGTTCGATCGGTTGGCGCCGTTCAGATCCATGACACCCTGGACCCAAGCCTGTTTTTCGCGGGGATTGCCGCGCGTCACATAGCCGAAGGGAAGTTCATCGCGGCTATCGTCGGAGTACAAGCGCCAGGCCAGGGCGAGTTGTTTGTGATTGTTCATGCACATGATGCCCTGGGCTTTGGCTTTGGCTTTGGAGAGGGCGGGCAGGAGCATGCCGGCGAGGATGGCGATGATGGCGATGACCACCAACAATTCAATCAAGGTGAAACCCGGGCTGGATCGCCGGGGTCTGGCGGGCTCGACATTCAACAAACGCATGATGGGTCCTTTCTTTACAATGACGTCTCAACCGGGAGTTTAGTTTCAGGGAAAGTGAGCGGGATTACAAGTGTGCGTTTCGTGGCCCAGCTAAAACGCTTTGCATTTTCGGGTCACTCGACCCAATCTCGGGCGCATGATGAAACCGCTGGCGCTTGTCCTGTATGAACAGCTGCTGCCCGGTTCCCAGCTGCTGAATCGGCTGCAGGACGGTGGCTACCGGGTTCAGAGCACCAGTTCTCCGCAGGAGTTGGTCGAACTCGCCCGCGCCGAGAAACCGCTCTTCATTCTGGCGGATCTTCGGTTCGCTTCGAACAACATTTGTGACACTTTACGGCGGCTTAAGGGTGATGACGCCACCAAGCACATAGCGATCGTCGCTTTTGCGGATCCAGCTGATACCCGGTCGCAGGCCGGGGCGCTTGAGGCGGGGGCGGCGGTGGTGGCGGGGAGCGACGGGATTCTGGATCAACTGGAGGCGTTGCTCGACCAGGCGCTGCATGTGGAGTGAAGTGAGAAGGAAGAAGGCAGAAGGAAGAAGGCGGAAGGGGAGCTTTGCTGGCGCGGTCCAAAAGGGTCGTGGCGACGCGGCTACGGTGGGACAGAAACCGATTCGGACAAGTGCTGGTGAATGGCGGCGGCGGCTTTGCGGGCGTCGCGGACGGCATGCACCGCCAGGCTGGGGCCGCGGACCAGATCGCCCCCGGCGAACACGCCGGGCACGCTCGTCATCTGGTTATCATCGACCACCACGGCACCCCAGGAATTGACTTTGATTTGGGAGAGGTCGCTCGAGCCGGGGAAGCGGACGGGGTCGAACCCGTAGGCCACGAGGACCAAATCCGCCGGGAGGGTGAACTCCGAATTCGGGACCGGGCGGGGTTTGCGACGGCCGCCGGAGTCGGGTTCGCCGAGTTCCATGCGTTGGCAGCGGACTTCTTGGACTTCGCCGGCGGCATTGCCGAGGAGGGCGACCGGGTTGGTGAGGAACATGAACCTGGCGCCTTCGTCCAGGGCGTTTTGATACTCCTTGCGGCTGCCGGGCATATTGTCGAAGTCGCGCCGGTAAACGCAAAGGGTTTCGCGGGCGCCGCAACGCACGGCGGTTCGGAGGCAATCCATGGCGGTATCGCCGCCGCCGAGCACGACGACCCGTTTGCCTGCGACGTCGATGGGCGGGGTGTCGAGAGGCAGTTTGACGTTTTTCTCGATCAGGAAGGGCAGGGCATGGGCGACGCCATTGAGGTCCGCGCCGGGGACGCCCAGCGGTTTGGCCTGGTAAGCGCCGATGCCGAGGAAGACGGCATCGAACTCGGCGCGCAATTCGGCCAGCGAAACGTCCTGACCGATGCGAGTGCCGACGCGGAATTTCACGCCCCGTTTTTCGAGGACGCGGATCCGGCGTTGGACGAGGGATTTATCGAGTTTGAAGGCCGGGATGCCATTGACGAGGAGGCCGCCGGGAATTTGCTGGGCTTCGAAGACGGTGACGGCGTAGCCCTTGCGCGAGAGTTCGTCGGCGCAGGCGATGCCGCCGGGGCCGGAGCCGATGACGGCGACCTTGAAGCCGTTGGGGGGGGCGCCCAGCGAGGTGAAGGACTCATGGGCGAGGGCGTATTCGTTGATGAAGCGCTCGATGGCGCCGATGCTCACCGGTTCGGAGCAGCCGTTGAGGATGCAGTTGCCTTCGCAGAGTCGTTCCTGGGGGCAGATGCGGCTGCAAAGCTCGGGGAGGTTGCTGGTGGAGCGGGAGAGTTCCGCGGCTTCGAGGAAGTGACCTTCGGCGGTGAGGGCCAGCCATTCCGGGATGCGATTGTGCAGGGGACAGCCCTCGACGCAGGTGGGTTTAGGGCACTGGATGCAGCGGCGTGCCTGTTCGCGGGCGGTGGTTTCATCGAAACCGGTGGTGATTTCGAGGAAATCGGCCACGCGATCCACGGCGGAGCGCTTGGGTGGCTCCGTCCGCAGGACCTCGAGCCAGGCGTATTTGTTGTAGGCGTGTTCGTCCATCGGTCGGTTCCCGGTTTGCTACTGTGGCGGTTCTACCTGTTGTTTAATCCGGCGTCGATGTCAAACCGCGCGATGGGCGCCGTTAATCGTCTTGACCATGGAGGGAAGGTCCCCTAAAGCTTGTGCCTAATTAGGCCGCATACATGTTTGCGCAACTTAAGAGCCTGTTTTCCAACGACATTGGGATAGACCTCGGGACGGCAAACTCCTTGGTATATGTTCGGGACCGGGGGATTGTGTTACGTGAGCCTTCGGTTGTCGCCATCCAAGCCGGGACGACCAACGTGCTCGCGGTGGGGGACGAAGCCAAGCGGATGCTGGGGCGCACGCCGGGAAACATCGTGGCGATACGTCCCATGAAAGACGGGGTGATCGCGGACTTCGAGATTACGGAGGCGATGTTGCGCCATTTCATCCAGAAGGTGCATTACCGGAAACTGATTGCCCCGCGGGTGGTGGTGGCGGTTCCCTCCGGGATCACGGAGGTGGAGAAACGGGCCGTGAAAGACTCGGCGATCCATGCCGGCGCGCGGGAGGTTTATCTCATAGAACAGCCGATGGCATCGGCGATTGGGGTGGGCTTGCCGGTACATGAGCCGGCGGGGAACATGATTGTGGATATTGGCGGGGGGACATGTGAGATTGCGATCATCTCGCTGGCGGGGATCGTGTACAGCCGCAGCCTCCGGGTGGGAGGCGACGAGTTGGACGAGACCATCGTCGCGTACATGAAGCGTGCCTATAACCTGATGATTGGCGAACGAACGGCGGAAGAGATGAAAATCCGCATCGGCTCGGCCTATCCTCTCGAGCAGGAACTGACCATGGAAGTGAAGGGCCGGGATTTAAGCGCCGGCCTGCCGCGGACCCTGACAGTTCGCTCGGAGGAGATACGCGAAGCCTTGAAGGAACCGCTCACCAGCATTTTGGAGTCGATTCGTATTACCTTGGAGCGTTGTCCGCCCGAGTTGTCTGCCGACCTGGTGGACCGGGGCATAGTGATGGCGGGCGGCGGTTCGCTACTGCGCGGCATTGACCGTTTGGTGGCGGAAGAGACCGGCCTGCCGGTGCACATTGCGGATGACCCGCTCACCGCGGTGGCGGAAGGCACCGGCCGGGTGCTCCAAGAACTCCAATTCCTCAAGCGCGTGGCCTCGAGCCGAGCCTGACCCCGCGGGGTTGGCGCTCCCCTTCGCCATGGTTAAAGCGACTCGGCGAAGTCTGAAATGTTCAAACGGTCGTATTATGTGGCTTTCGGTTTGGTGGCCTTGCTTGCGCTCCTGGCTTTGAATCTCCCGGATCGCACCGCGCACAAGGTCAAACTGGCCGTCAACGCCCTTTATCTGCCCATGTTTGGGCTGGCGGGGTCTTTCCAGGGACTGCTCGAGCAGGTCTCCGTGCTGGTGCTACCCCGGCGGACCTTGCAGCGGGAGGTCGATACGCTTCAGCGGGAGAATGACGAACTGCGCCTGCGTCTGGCCCAGTTCGAGGAAGCCTGGCGGGAAAATCAGCGTTTGCGAGAGGCCCTGCAGTGGCAGGAGCGAATTCCCTGGCGTGTGAAAGCGGCCAAGGTTCTGGGTCAGGACCCCTCAAACTGGTGGCGCACCATCCATATTGACCTCGGCAGCCGCGACGGCATGCGTCCCAACCTGAACGTGCTCACGGCCGACGGCCTGGTCGGACGGGTGTCTGAAGTTGGTTTCACCAGGTCGAGGGTATTGCTCGTGGGAGATCCCGGCTGTCGGGTGGCCGCGCAGGTGCGGGAGACGCGGGAGAAGGGGAGCGTCATGCCCAGTGCCAGCAGCCTGGATCGGCTGGTGGTGGAGCTCAGTTACTTGCCGGGCACGGCCGCGTGTCGACCGGGGCACACGGTTATCACCAGCGGCGACGGTGGCATTTTCACGAATGGGATTCCGATCGGCACCATCACCGAGGTTCAGACCAACGAGTTTGGCTTGTATCTGGAGGCGCGAGTGCGGCTGGCGGCGAATCTGAACCGGCTGGACGAAGTCTGGGTCTTGATACCATGAACTGGTTTAACACCAGCGCCATTCTGGCTGCCGCCTACCTGGCGGTGTTCCTGGAATCCCATCTCGGCGGCTTGCGTTTGCTCCTGGGGGCGCAGATCGACCTGCTTCCGGCGCTGATGGCTTACGTGGCCCTGACCAGCGGGCTGACGACGGTGGTGTTGCTGGCGGTCTGCGGCGGGTTTTGGTTTGACTCGCTTTCGGCCAACCCGCTCGGCACCACCGTGGTGCCGTTGTATGTGGCTGGCGCGCTGATCCATTACCATCGCGGGTTGATACTCCGGGAACAGTGGATCGCGAGATTCGCCACCGCGTTTGCGGCTTGCGCGGCGGTTCCCTTCCTTTCCGTGCTGCTGATGTTGACCATGGGAGCGGAACCGTTGCTCGGTTACGGGTCGCTTTGGCAGTGGGTGGTCATGGCGACGGGCGGGTGTGCCACCACGCCGATCTGGTATTTGCTCCTGGATCGACTGAACCATGCGCTGAGCTACCCGGCGCAGACGGAGCCGGGTTTCCGGCCGGACCGAGACATCAAACGCGGGCATTGAACCGGCATGCTGATTGTTGACCAGCTTCGATCGAAGGATCCCACACTGCGGGTGGTGACGATCGCCATTCTCGCGGGCCTGGCCGTGCTGGCGGCCGGGTTGTTTCACGTCCAGGTGCTGTCGGCCCGGAAGTTCAAGGCCAGCCAGGTCAGTCAGTCATTTCGGACCGTCCGGATCCCCGCCATCCGCGGTCAGATCCTCGATCGCAACCGGATGGCGCTGGCGGACAATCGTCCGGCTTACCAGGTCAACCTGTATCTGGAGGAGTTGCGGCCCTACTTCCAGTCCACCTATGCCAAGGCCACGGCCGGCAAGCGGTACTCCGGGCCGGAACGCCTGCGGCTGGGGCAGTTGGCCCGATACCATGTCGTCAGCAACCTGGTCCATGCCGTCGGGTCGACCCTCGATCAGGGGCTGACGCTTTCCGAGGACGATTTTCGGACGCACTACGAGCAACGCCGTGCCCTGCCGCTGCCGGTGGCTACGGACCTCGAGCAGGAAAAACTGGCGCGATTCCTGGAACAAAGCGCCACTCTGCCCGGCACCGATCTCGAGGCGCAGCCGGCGCGGATCTATCCCTTTGGACCGACTGCGGCGCATGTGGTGGGTTACCTGCGTCGCGATGACCGTTACCGGGAGGAGGACGGGGAGTTTCATTACCGGCTGCCTGATTTCAGCGGCATCGTGGGCATCGAGCGGGTGTTCGACCCTGAGCTCCGCGGCCAGCCCGGGATGAAGTCGGTGCTGGTCAACAGCCTCGGCTATCGGCAGTCGGAGAGCATTTGGACCCCGGCCGACCCTGGGGAGAACGTGGTGCTGACGATCGATTTGGCGTTGCAACAGGCGGCGGAGCGGGCCCTGCAATCCGCCGGTCCTTACACGCGTGGGGCGGTGATCGTGATGGACGTTCGGAACGGCGACCTGCTCGCGCTGGTTTCGGCACCCGCCTTCGATCCGAACCAGTTTTTCCCGCGGATCAGGCAGGACGACTGGGCGAGGCTCAACGATCCGGTGATGTTGCCGCTGGTTAACCGTGCGACCGCCGGTGCCTACGCTCCGGGTTCCATCTTCAAGATCGTGGTGGGATTGGCGGGGCTCGAGGCCGGCACCATCCATCCCGAGGAACGCTATGTCAGCCCCGGTTATTATCAGCTCGGCCAACCGCCGCGCGGTCGGCGCGTGCGCGATCTGGCTGAGGGCGGCCGGCCGGCGGAGTTCGATTTCAAGAAGGCCCTCAAGTTGTCCAGCAACGCCTATTTCATCCATCACGGCATGATTCTTGGGCCGGACAAGCTGCTCGCGCTCTGCCAGCGGCTGCATCTCGGGGAGAGAACTGGGTTACCCATTGGCCAGGAAGTGGGTGGCACGCTCCCCAGCCGCGAATGGCAGGCGGCGAGGCTGCCGGGCTGGCATGACGGGGATACCGCCAACCTCTGCATTGGGCAGGGTTATCTCGGGGTGACGCCGATCCAGATGGCGGTCATGACGGCCGCCATCGCCAACGGCGGAACGGTTTTCTGGCCGCGGCTCGTTTCCCGCATCGAGCCTCGCCATCCGGGATCGGACGATCCCGCGCGCAGCTTCCCGGCCGGGCGGGTTCGCAACCGCCTGGGGGCTTCGCGCGCCAACCTGGAGATTGTCCACCGGGCGATGTTGGCCGACGTGGAAGATGCGGATGGCACCGGCCGCCGCTCCGCGGTTCCGGGTATGCGCGTCTGCGGGAAGACCGGCACCGCCCAGATCACCAAGGGACGACAAGTGGTCGATCATACGACCTGGTTTGTCTCTTTCGCTCCTTATGGGGAGCCGCGGTATGCCGTGGTGGTCATGGTCGAAAGCGGCGCGGGGGGAGGCGAGACCTGCGCGCCGATTGCGCGTCAGGTCTATGAGGCCATCGTGCGGGAGGAAAAGCAGGGGAGCATTCGGCCGAACCTGGCCCGGCATCCATGAACTTGCCTGAACTCAATTTGAATCCGAAGCGGCCCCGCCTGGACTGGCAGTTGGCGGTGGCCTTGCTGGGGCTGATGTTGATAGGCCTGGCGTTCATCTTCAGCGCGAAGTCCGGCAGCGAAGGGGTGGCCTGGCACAACCAGTTTTACGCCCGGCAGTTCATCTGGTATGCGGCCGGCACCGTGGCGGCCATTGTCGTTTGCCTGATCGATTATCGCTACTTGTCGCGCTATGCGGTCCTGGCCTACTGGCTCGCCATCGCCCTGCTCATCGGGGTGCTTTTCTTCGGTTCCTCCGCCGGCGGCGCCAAACGGTGGATCGACCTTGGTTTCTTCAAGCTGCAACCGTCCGAGTTTGCCAAGCTCGCGTTCATTTTCATCATGGGCCATTTCCTGAGCCGCCCGGCGGGCGAACTCCGGGCGCCATTGATATTCTTGAAAGGCATAGGGCTGACGCTGCTGCCGTTCGTGCTGATTCTGAAGGAACCCGATCTGGGTTCCGCGCTGGTGCTGATACCCATCGCCCTGGTCATGATGTTCGTGGCCGGCATCCCCGCGCGTTACATCATCCGGCTGCTGGGAGCGGCGGCGCTCCTGATCGCATTGCTCGTGGTGGATGTGTTATTCGCGCCGGACCACTGGCGCATCCCGCTGGAGGATTATCAGCGGCACCGGTTGCTGGTCTATTTCGGAAGGGATTTCGCCCCGCAGAACGCCTCGCCCGAGCAGCGGCGGCGCGCTCAGGCGCTGCAGCGCGAACGTTCCTACCAGATCGAGCAGGCTTTGATTTCGGTCGGGTCCGGCGGCCTCACCGGCAAGGGCTGGCGCCAGGGCCAGCAGATTGCGCTGGGGTATCTTCCGCCGGGCGCGTCCCATAATGATTTCATTTTCTCCGTGATTGCCGAGGAGAAAGGGTTCCTGGGCAGTTTGGTCGTCCTCTCCCTCTACGCCGTGGTGCTCCTGTCCGGAGTCCGCATCGCCAACCAGGCGCGCGATCCCCTGGGTCGATTGCTGGCCATGGGAGTGGTCGCCCTGCTCTTCAGTCACGTGTTCGTCAATATCGGCATGAACATACGCTTGATGCCTGTGACGGGTATCCCGCTGCCGCTGCTCAGTTACGGCGGATCATCGGTGGTCTGCTCCTTGATCGCGGCAGGCATCCTGCAAAACATACACCTCCATCATCGGACCTAACTGGTATTATGAATGACCGCAACTTCTCACGCCGCCGTCGCGGCGGACATCGCTTCCGCCCCAGTGGCGGTTTAGGCACCCCGAAACCACTGCGTCCCGATCCCGGCGCCTCCCAGGCCCGTGCCGCCGCCACCGCCGAAGAACCTGTTCAGGAGGCGATCTTCGACACCGCGCGGCACAGTCGCGAGATTGAACGCGCCGAGAACCGCGCCGCTGGATTGCCCGCCGACGCGGTTCCCGCGCCTGAGCCGGTCGATCCCGGCGCGCACAAGAAGGACTTCCGCAAACCGGATCTGAACGTTCCGGCTGAGGTCAAGGAGGAGCTGTTTGAGCCGGTGCCCGTTGCGGAACCGCCGCCTCAGGGGATCGTTGACACCCTCAAGGTGGTGGCGAACAGAGTGATCCGCAAGGTGCAC
>JAHDYP010000191.1 GCA_023383055.1 Verrucomicrobiota bacterium
GATAGCCGCCCGCGCGCCCAGCTTGCCGCAGCGGGTTGCGCGTTGGGCGCGAAAGCACCGGCGCACCACCGCCGTGGCAAGTGTTTCGGCCGGCATCTCGCTGTTGCTGGCGGCGGGAGGCTACCTGGTCTGGCAGGATCGCCAGCAAGCCCGGCTCGCGCGACTTTCCCTGAGCACGGATACGCCGAACCTGTTGGCCGAAATTGTGGATGCCCAGGGCCAGACGCTCGTGCCCGCCTTCCCCGTGCCGTCACCAGAACCCGTGACGGTGCCGGCGGGGGCGCATTTTCTTCGGTTGTCCGCCTCCGGTCTGCTCAGCGAAACCTGGCCGGTCGAGTTCGCGGCACGGCGGGACCAATCGCTCCAGGTGCAGTTGCAGCCGCGCTGGCTCTGGCCACCGGGGGAGGTCAACACCGCCGAGTATCCCGAGACCCGGATCGTCACCCTGCGCGATCACGCCGATCTGCTGGTGCTGGCCAGTTCCCCGGACGAGAAGAGCGGCGCGGGCACGCTGCGGCGGGTGCGGTTGCTTGATGGGGCGACCGGCAAGCCCGCCTGGCCGGGCGATCTGGTCTTTAATGCGAACTCCCTGCCGCCGGGCGGCAATATGGAGGAATGGCGAGCGGTCCTCGCGCCGGCCGGTCTTGCCCACCGCACCCGCGACACCGGGTTGGAGCAGCGCACGCGCGACCTCAACGGCGACGGCATCGGCGATCCCGTGCTGTTTTCGCGCACCACACCCTCGCTCGTCGCCATTTCCGGCACCGACGGAAAGGTGCTGTGGTGGGCGCGCGCGCGGCCGCTGCTCGAGACCACGGCAAACGTCGGCGCGGACCCTCCGCGTTTGGAACGTGCCGGACGCGGTTTTGTGGTGGGGGTGCCGACCGTGGCCGACGTGGAAGCGGACGGCACGCCGGATTTCCTGGTGTGTTTCCACTTCGATAGCGACACGTATGCGGTCGCGAGACAGGTCCCCCTGCGCACCGGTCCGCAGAGCGGGTTGGCGGCGATCTCGGGCCGCACCGGCGCGATCCTGTGGCAACGCCCCATCGCGGAGGATTGGAGTCAGTTCGTGAATTCCTCCGGCCCGGCGGACAAGTATCAGGCGCTCTGCCGCCCGGCGGTCGGACAAGTCAACGGCCGCGCCGTGGTCGGACTGGTGGAGAAGTCACGTCTGCTGGGCTTTGACGCGCGAACCGGGGAGCCCGTGTGGCCGCCGCTGGAACTGGGCTTCGAGCCGCACCGCGCGCCCGAGTTGGCCGACCTCGATGGCGATGGCGAAAGCGAGGCGCTGTTCCTGCGCTGGCGGGAGGACGCGGCGGCCGGTGGCGTGCGGTCGAACCGGGTTTTTGCCGAGGAATCCTCGCTCGATCTGCACGCGGTGTCATTGCCGGTGGGCCAGGCGCGCTGGAACAAGCAATTCTGTTTCGCGCCAAAATGGCAGGCGCATGAGTTGAAGAAGACCGACCGCCGTTTCGCGACCGTGTCGGACCTGAACGACGATGGCCGCCCGGAATTTCTGCTCTCGGGCAGTCAACGGACCCTGCGCGGCGGAATGCGGTTGACGTTGGAGTTGACGGACGGCGGGACCGGCAGCAACCGCTGGCACCGGTTGCTGGACGCGCGGGACCATTTTGGCCCGCGGTGGAACGCGGATCAGTTCATCGCCGGATCGGACCTCGACGGCGACGGCTGGCGTGAGGTCTTTGTGGCGTGGGACGGCTACGATCATCCGAGTCGCAAGCACGGCCTGTTCGTGGGTGCGCTTTCCGGCGCGGACGGTCGATGGTTGTGGCGCGTCCATCAGCCGGGTTTGGACGATGCCCGGGCGCTGGCCTGGTGGCATGCGGGTGCCGATGGCTGGCCGATGCTGCTGGTCTCCGCGCGGCGCGCCAGCGGCGGCCAGTATCTCACGCTGGTCCTGGGCGCAGGCACGGGCCGCATCGACCACACCCTGCCCGACGTGGTCGAGCCACGCGTGGCGGACTTCGACGGCGACGGCATCGCCGACCTTTTTTTCACCGTCTCGCCCCAGGGCGCGCCGCGCAATCTGGTCGTCCGCGGCATGGTGCCGGACGCCTGGAAACAACTCGGCGACTGGCGGGCAGCAGCGGATTTCAACGAGGATGGTTTCACGGACCTGGTGGGCATTGCGGACGCCGTTTTGACCGCGCGCTCGGGGTCGAATGGACAAATCCTCTGGCAGGCGCCCAAGGGGCCGCGCGACTCGCCCATGGAAACGCTGCAATTGGCGGGAGACTTCGACGGCGATGGCATCCCGGATGTGCTGGCGGCGGTGAACGAGTGGCGGCAGGTGGAGCCGCAGGGCTTCACCGTGAAGCGCCTGCCCGCGGCGTTCTCGGGAAAGGACGGTCGCCGACTCTGGGCCTTGGACGATCTCGACATCCTCGGCAGCCAGGCCGGGACGAGTGGTATGAACTGGTCTTGCCTATATCCGTTGTTCGAGTGGGCCGATCTTGCGGATGACGGCGCCGCGGAATTGATCGCGCTGCATACCGGCCCGGGTATGGCGCCGAGTCTGTCCGTGGCTGCCGCTGGCGACGGCCGGGTGCGCTGGAGCACGCGCATGACCCGCGGCGGGTTCGGCTTGCGGCCCTCTCCCGCAGGACGGCCGTTGGCGGACTTCAACGGCGACCGCGTGCGGGATTTCGCCTTATGGGTGCCGGAGCGTGAGGATGATTCCGACCATGGGCCACTGCGGTTGAATGTGCTCGACGGCCACACCGGCCAGCCGCTGTGGACGACATCCACAGTGAGCGTACACCACCCGGACCGGCTGATCTGGCCGGAGCCGGCGGTGGCCGATCTCAATGGTGACGGCGTGCCTGAAGTGCTGGTCACCCGCCACGGCGGCTACAATCAACAGACCCTTGGCTATCACAACGAAATCATCGCAGTGGACGGACGCGATGGCCGTCCACGCTGGACCTGGGGCTGGCAGGCCGGCTTCTCCCAGATGTGGCCGCCGGTGGTCTTTAGGCCGGCCGCTACCGGATCGCCGACGATTTGCCTGATGGTGGTGACCAATGACGCGCCGACCCTGGTGGTCCTGGATGCCAACGGTCGCGAGAAATTGCGCCGAAAGCTGAACCTGCCGGGCCAGCAGGTCGATTATGGCCGCCATGTGTGGCGCGCCGCGGATGTGGACGGCGATGGCCGTGAGGAATTGGTTTATCTCGACGACGGTCACCTGTGCGTGGGGGGGGGCGAAGCATTGGAGTTACGCTGGCGTCGCGCGTTGCCCGACGAAGCCACGCGGCTCGCCGACGTGCGCGCCGCCGCACCGGGAATGCGCGCCACGCTGACAGTGTGGACGGGCCTGGACGCGCTCGGCCTGGACGGCGCCACCGGTCAACCGCTTTGGCGCGTCCGCATGGGCACGGAGCCGCATCACGGTTCCTGGGAGAACTCCGAGGTTGTTCGTCTGAACGCGTCGGGTACGGATTTGCCGCGGTTCCAGCATCGGCTGTGGGGTGATGCGGGCTATCGCGCGACGTCGGTGGTGGAACAATCGTGGCCGGTGTCGCCCGGCGGTCAGTATGTGCCCCCGAAAGCCACGCCGCGCGCTTACCCGGCAGTGCCGCCCATCGGCCTGCCGCAGCGACGTCTGCCCTGGGCGCAGTCGGATGTGGTCATCGTCCTATCGGGCGCGATTGCTCTGTTGCTCGTGGGCATCCCCGCACTTTTGGGCGGGTGGGCGATTCGCCGGCGCTCGTGGTGGTTGGGGCTGTTGCCGCTGAGCTACGCCGGCATGAGTCTGTTACTGCCGTGGGGCGCCGTCCTGCCCGGCGCGATCGTTCTGGGTTACGCCGTCTGGCTGGTCATCCGGGCCAGTCGCAGGCGTCAGTGGCCCGTGGCGGGTGCGGGTTTGGTCCAGGCGGTTTTGGCGGTGGCGATGGTGTTGGGCAGCGTGCGGCCAGCGTCCCTGCCAGGGCAACCGGCGTGGCGGGTGGGCCTGGAAATGGCGCTCCTGGGCGTGCCCGCACTGGTCTTCTGGGCGATGTGCGCCCGGGCGGTCTGGCAACGGCGCTGGCCAAAGCTGCGGACCCTGTTGATCGCGTGCGCGCTGACGAGTGTGGCCGCCGGGACGTTGATGCTGCTCACCGACCGCACGCCGCATGAGGCCGGCGAAAACTACGCGTGGGGCGGGGCTTATCTCATAGTGCTCGTCGGGGCGAGCCTGACCGGGCTGGGTGGTCTGGCGGCGCTGGTCTGGCGGAAAGCCGTTGAAGGCCTGCGCTGGTGGCGCGATCGAAAGCGTCAGGTGACACACGCGATCCAATAACCCAATATGCCACCTTCCGACTCCACCGAGATCGGCCGACTGATTGCGGCGTTCCGCACCGGGGATGTGACCGCCGGCGACGCCCTGCTGCGACGCTACGAACCGTGGCTGAAGCTGCTGGCGCGCGTGCAACTCGAAAGCCGATTCCACGCGAAGTTCGATCCGGCCGACGTGGTCCAACAGGCGATGCTCGAGGCGGTGCGCGCTCTGCCGCAATTCCGGGGCGGTTCCGAAGGCGAATTCACCGCCTGGCTGCGTCAGATTCTCACCCACGCGCTGGCTCGCGAAATCCGCCGGTACGCCGGCACGGCCAAGCGCGACCTG
The DNA here is from genome assembly GCA_023383055.1 of Verrucomicrobiota bacterium. Classification (GTDB taxonomy): domain Bacteria; phylum Verrucomicrobiota; class Verrucomicrobiia; order Limisphaerales; family JAHDYP01; genus JAHDYP01. The sequence continues at coordinate 4,631 of JAHDYP010000191.1, forward strand.
GCCCGCGAAGTGGCCTTGGAGCAGGAACTCGCCGAAACCTCGCAGCAGTTGGGCGATCGACTCGCCGCCACCGGCACGTCACCAAGCCAGCGGATGATCAAACACGAGCAAGCCGTCCTGTTGGCGGACGTGCTGGAGCGGCTGCCGGAGGATTTTCGGGAGGTGATCATCCTGCGGAATCTCGAGGACCTGCCGCATGAAGAGGTCGCCCGTCGGATGGGACGGAGTTCGGGCGCGGTGCGGATGCTCTGGGTCCGAGCGCTGGGACGCCTGCGCGAGGAACTTCAGTCGCTTGGGGGATAGCGCGCGGTGGGTTGGCGTCGCGGTGGCCTCGCGGTTCGACGTTCGACGTTCGTGTCCACCGATGATGCGCATCAGGGATTCGAGATCCGCCAGCCACTATCAATCCGTGGACGGGGCACAGATTCCTCGCCCGCGTTGATTCAGGAAAACCCGGGGATGGGGTACGGGAGGGGGTGCTGGAATTCCGCCGAGGCGGAGGTCAGGGCGCCGAGTGTTCCGAAAGGCGGCGAACACACCCCACGTCACCATACCTCGCGGAGCGTCGTGGAGTGCGGGGGCAAGCGCCAGCGCGACGCCGCTTTGGCTGGTGATGCGGAAGGGAGTCAAGGCGCCGTCGGTCGCCCGTGAAGCGGGCTTTGCCGACGCAGTCCAAATGAGCGGCGGGGAGGTTGTGGACCTGTCACTCCTCCGATTCCGCGAGATCTTCGTTGTCATCTTTAACGCTACAGCCGCCGTCGCAACGCAGAAAGCAGGCCCCGGGATCGGCGATCAAGGTGGCGAACCCAGGCCACCTTCAACATCCTGACCACCAAGGAGAAGCGTATGTGCGACTATGAACCTGTCACCATGTGTTTCCCGAGTGGTGCTCGAACCCCAGCGCGGGTGACGGTCGTTTATGCGGCGGTGAGTGAGGATGGCGGTGTTGCGGGGCTCGGGTGGACCGGCATGATGAAGCGGGCGATGCAGCCGGCGTTGCCGGGGCGGTTTTGGAGGGTCAAGGTGCCGCCGTGGGCTTCGGCGATCTGGCGGGAGAGGACTAGGCCGATGCCGGAGCCGCCGGGTTTGGTGGTGAAGAAGGGGACGAAAAGGTTGGTGGTGTTCGACAGGCCGGGACCTTCGTCTTCGACCCAGATTTCGAGCGTGCCGACGGCGAGGTGCCAGCCGATGCGGACGTCGCCGTGGGTTTGGATGGCGGCGTCGGCGGCATTTTTCTGGAGGTTGATGAGCAGTTGTTCGAGTTGATCAGGATCGGCCATGATCGTGAGGTCGGGGCCGGGGTTGAGGATTACGGTGAGGCGGGTTTCGAGGCCGGCGACGCGGCGGACGAGCGGGGCGATGGGGGTGGGTTGGAGTCTTGGGGGCGGCAGACGGGCAAGGCGCGAGTAGGCTTCCATGAACCGGCTGAGGGCATCGGTGCGGGAGGTGATGACGCCGAGTCCGTGACGGGCATCGTCGAGCCAGTCGTCGGCGAGGGGTTCGTGGCTGAAGAGTTCGAGGAGGCTGCCGGAGATGGATTTGATGGGGGCGAGGGAATTGTTGAGTTCGTGGCCGAGGACGCGCAGGAGTCGTTGCCAGGCCTGGCGTTCCTCTTCGCGGAGGGCCTGGCTGAGGTCGGCCATGACGAGCAGTTGGTGGGGCAGGCCGCCCTGGCGGAAGATGCTGCGTCGCATGCCCCAGCGGCCGACGCCGCCGGGGAAGGCGGCCTGGAAGGTGCGGGTGGGTTCGCCTTCGAGACATTCGACGAGGCCGAGTTCGGCGGCGGTGCGGCCGAGGAGACGTTCGGAGGGTTGAGCGAGGAGTTTTTCCCCGGCGCGGTTGACGAGGCGGAGCGTGTGGCGGTCATCGAAGGCGAAGACGGCGAGGTTGATTTCCTCCATGACGGTGCGGAGCAGGGCGGTGGTTTCGAGGGCGCCGAGGCGTTGTTCGCGGAGCATGCCGATGAGCGCGTTGAGTTCGCAGGCGAGATCGCCGAGGGCATCTCCCTGGCGGGCGCCGCGGGCCTGGATGGAGAAATCTCCTTCGCGCAGCGCGGCCAGCAATCCGCCCAGGGTGCGCAAGGGATGGACGACGCGGGTGCGGGCGGCGAGGGTGAAACCGATCCAGCTTCCCGCCACCACGATTGTCAAGGTCCAGCGCAGGGCGGGGGTGCTGGTGCTGTTCCAGACGAACCAGAGCGCCAGGAGGACCGCGGGGAGTCCCGCCAACAAGCCCAGGGCCAGCACTTGTCGATCGTGGGGGAGTCTGTTGGACCAGGCCATGGGGATGGGGGCGCGTGACTCGCTAGCTAGGATGCTTCATGGATTGAAGGGTTTCTTGAAGCGCTATTCGAAGGGCATGGAGAATCCGGGCAGTGGGTGGTGGAGCGTCAGAGGCCGTATTTCTCGAGACGCCGGTAGAAGGCGCTGCGGCTGAGGCCGAGGGTATCGGCGGCGCGCTTGGCGTTGCCATCGAAGCGGGCGAGTGTTTTTTTGATCAGGAACCTTTCCACGTCTTCGAGGCTCATATCCTCGAGTCGCGGGGTGGATTCCGAACCGGGGCGCAGGCCGAGATCGGCGGGTTTGATCGCGTTGGTTTGGGCCATGAGCGCGGCCCGTTCGATGGCGTGATCGAGTTCGCGGACGTTGCCCGGCCAGGGGTGGTTTTCGAGCAGTTGCATGGCGGAGGGTTCGAAGTCCTGAAGCGCCTTGCGGTAGCGCTTCGCGTGGATGCCGAGGAAATGCGCCGCCAGGAGGGGGATATCCTCGCGGCGTTCGCGCAGCGGTGGGATGGCGATTTCGACGGTGTTGAGGCGGAAGAGGAGGTCCTGGCGGAAACGTCCCGCCGCCACTTCATCGGCGAGGCTGGCGTTGGTGGCCGAGATGAGGCGGACGCTGGCGCGGCGGGTGCGGGAGGAGCCGACCCTTTCATATTCGCCGGTTTCCAGGACGCGCAGCAGTTTGGCCTGTTGGTTGAGGGGAATATTGGCGATTTCGTCGAGGAACAGCGTGCCGTTTTCGGCGAGCTCGAAACGGCCCACGCGGTCGACCTTGGCATCGGTGAAAGCGCCTTTGACGTGACCGAACAGTTCGCTTTCGAAGACGCCCTCGGACAGCCCGCCCATGTTGACGACCACCAGGGGTCTGCCGCCGCGCGGCGAGTTGCGGTGCAGCGCGTGGGCGACCAGGCCCTTGCCGGTGCCGTTTTCGCCGGTAATGAGCACGTTGGCCTCGGAGGGGCCGACGCGCTGGATCAGCTCGATCACCGGACGCATTGCCGCCGATTCCGCGATCATGGTGGGGCCGTTATCCTCGCGGAGCAGTTCGTTTTCGGCCTCGAGGCGCCGCCCGCGGCGGAGCGCGCGGGAGAGTTCGACTTGCGTTCTGAGGACGGCGAGGAGGCGGGCGTTATCCCAAGGTTTTTGGATGAAATCGCGGGCGCCGCGGCGCATGGCATCGACGGCGAGTTCGACATTGGCCCAGGCGGTCATGACGACGACGGGAACCGTGCTATCGGCGGCCTGGATGCGGGCCAGGAGATCGAGGCCTTCCTGGCCCGAGGTGGTATCGCGCGTGTAGTTCAGATCGATCAGGACGGCATCAAAGTCGGTTTGCTCGAGGGCGGTGAGGGCTTTGGCCGGGGAATTGACGGTTTCGGACCGATAACCCTCGCTCTTGAGCAGAAGGCGCAGTGCCACCAGCACGTCTTCCTGGTCGTCGGCGATCAGGACGCGCGGCGGGGCGGTATGGGCGTTTTTCATGGGCGGCAGCGCATCAGGATGGGTGGACTCTACGCGGTCGGGTGGAGGATGTCGAGGCGGGGGGATGCGGCGATTTGGGATTGGCGGCCGGTTGGATGCGGGGGTAAGAATGCACCGCAATGCAACCAAGGCAGGAAAACCGATTGGGCGAGCTATGATGATACGAATCCTGGCAGTTGGGCTGGCGATGACGTTGCCGGCGGCAGCGGCGGTGGCGCCACGCGTGGTGCCGTTGGCGTTCCCGGTGGGCGAAGGGGGGCAAGGCAGCGTGATGGCGGCCGATCTGGAGGGTAACGGAGAACACGGACTTGTGGTTACGGCACCCGGGCTGATCGCCGCCTATGGTGCGGCTGGCGAGCGGAAATGGCTTTGCGAAACGCCGATTCGGGTTTCAGCCGGATCAAGTGAAAGCCGGGGTTTGCCTGGGCACGACGCACCGGGGGTCCAGGTGGCGGACATCGATGGTGATGGCCGGCCCGAGTTGCTGCATTTGGACGAATCGAGCCGGGTCCATATCCGGAATGCGCGGACCGGGGAGTTGATCCGGGCGGTGCCATTGACTCCGCCCGAGGGGGCGGAGCGCTGGGAACACCTGGCGGTGGCCAATCTCCGGGGCCAAGGGGATCGGGATCTGGTGTTGCAGGCGACGAATGCGAAAGGCTATCGCGTGGGCCGATACGTGGCAGCCTTTGCCATCGAGGATCTCGCGGGCAAACCGCTTTGGGCGACCGACCATTTTGGCGCGCTGGCGCATGGACCGTTCCGGTTGGCGGATTTGGACGGTGACGGGCGCGACGAAGTCTGCGGGTTCACGATTCTGAAGCCGGATGGTTCGCGCACCGACTGGGTTTATCCGCCGATCGAGAAGCAATACGCGGGCGGGGCCTCATTTCACATCGATTCGTTGTTTGTGGCTGACGTGCGGGGTGATGTGCCGGGGCTGGAGGTGGTGCTGCTCGAGGAGGGCCGCAACTACGTCGGCATCGTCAGCCTGAACCAGGGTCTGCTCTCGTGGACGACCCACGGGCGTCAAGAACCGCAGAACGCCGTCGTGGGCGAGTTCGATCCGGCGCGGCCGGGGCTCGAGATTTGGTGTCGCAGCCGTTATGACCGGCATCAGAAACCGTGGGTATTGGACTCGCGTGGAGAGGTCATTTCCAGTTATGCGCTCGACGACGTGGCGCCGGAGGGCTGGACTGACAAAGGGTTGGAGGAACTCTCGGCTATTCACTGGACCGGCGCCGCGGTGCAGTTGGCGGCCGCCAAGGAACGTCATCGGTCCGGGGACGTCTGCCTGTTTGAGCCGATGACGGGGAGGTTTGTGGGGCGATTCAAGGAGGTCGCGGATCGGGTTTACGTGGCGGATGTCTCGGGCGACTGGCGGGAGGAGATCGTGGTGGTGAACGGCAAAGCGCTTCATATTTACGAAAATCCGGAACCAAACCCGCGTCCGGATCGACCGCGACTCTGGCAGGAGCAACACTATCGGCGGAGCAAGCAGGGTTGGAACTACTATTCGCCGTAGGTCGGTTGCCTCATCGGCGGGCGCATTCGATCAATTCCCCCAATCGAGCAGCGGGCGCAGGGGGAGGCTGGATTTGAGTGAGTTGCGGCAACTGCCGGGTGTGGCCAGGACGGCGAGGGTCAGTTCACTTGAAGCCGGTGCCGTCATTTCGAACGCGAGCATTCGGGTGCCGGGGTTGGGTGAATCCCATTCGTTTTTTGGCGTGGCGGTATCGATCGCGCGCCAGGCGGCTTGCCGCGGCGCGAGGATTGACAGGGTCAACCGGGTATCCTGGCGATGCAAGTGGACGACGGCGCCGATGGCTTCGCCTGGTTCACCCGGGGTGATCATGCCCCAGCGGATGCGGCTGCCGGGTGTCAGGCCGGTGAGTTGGTCCTGGATCAGGACTTCGCCTGAGGGCAGGAGGGCAATGCCCCGGTGGACCGAGGCGGCCTGGCCGGCATAGACGTCGCTCATTTCGATGACCGAATGCGGGAAGGCGGCGTCGGTGGAGAAACGCACGAACTTGCCCGAGGCGGCGGCTTGTTGGAGCTGATCGTCGATGACGAGGGTGTTATGTCCGAGATTGCTCTGGCGAAAGATGGTCCAGCGATCCGAGTTCTGCGCGCGGTTCCAGAGGTTCATGCCGCGCGCTTCGATGCCGTGATAGCCTTCGGCGCCGAGGTCCAGGGCCCAGCGAACACCGTCGGCATCGAGGACAAACGAGCCAATATCCATTTGACCATGATTGGCTGAGGGCGAGCCGCCTTTGAAGCCGACGAAGGTTGCGCGGGGGTCGGTCCATGAACTGCGATGAACGGTGATGGGGGTTTCGCCTTCGCTCGACCAATGCAGCGGCATTCGAATGTCGGTGGGTTCGGGCTGATCCTTGAGCCACAGCAGGGTTAAAGGCAGGAAACGGTCGCCGCGCGAGGCGGACGGATTGCGGGCCATGGCGGTCAGGGCAGTGCGCAGGCGCTCGCGTTCGCCCAACAGCCAGTCGGGTCGACCGAATCGCGCCGCGAACCAGAAGAGAAATGGCTCGGGTCCGCGTCCCGAACCGCCGTCGGCATAGTTAAAGAAGGCGCCGGACGGACCGCCCACAAGGTTGGGGTATTGGCCGGTCTGATCGAAACCCGGGGCGTGGGAGAGGCCGAAGTCGGTGCCCATCGCGCTTTCCAGGACGCCGATGAGCAGGACGTTATAGCCGGTGCCGTAGGCCCAATAGCCCGGGCCTTCGGGGTACGAGCCTTTGGGGGCGAAGGCGGTCATGGAATAGGTGACGTTGCTCAGCGCGTTGTGAACGGTGCGCGCCGCGAGATCGGGATCGAGTTCCATGACCGCGAGGGCGCCGGCGGTCAATCCGCCGTGGCAGACCTGGCCCCAGTTGTTGCTGGATTTCACCCAGCCGTTATGGCGGGTGGCGAACGGGAGGCTGACGCCTTTCTGAATGATCGCCGCCGCGATCTCGTTCCGGGCCGCGTCCGCGAGCTGCGCGTGCAACCAGTCGTAGCCGATCGCCAGCGCGAAGGTCATCTCGGCAACATCAAGGAAGTGGGTCGGATTCCAATCCTGGAACCTGGCGGCGCTGAGCATCTCTTGTTCGGCGCGTCTTACGTAACGGGAATCGTCGGTGAGATGAAAGGCCAGCGCCAGCGTGATCACGCGCTGCACGCAGGCGCGGGACTGACCGAGCAGACGGCGGCCTTCCAATGTCCGGGTGATCGGGGGCGCCTTGAGCATGAGCTCAGCTTGCCGGATCACCGTGTCCGCCAATTGGCGGCGCAGGGGATCCGGTTGTGAGGTTTGGCGGACGGAGGCAAGTTCGGCCTGGCTGGTGAGCAACCGGGGATGGGGTGGTGGGGCGGTGTTCAGGCGTTCGCGGACCTGTGCGAGCGTGACGGCGGGTGGGTAGTTGTAGTCCGGGGTTGGCGCGGTCAGACCGGTACTGGCGATGCCAGCCAGAAGCAGCGCAAGGGTCCGGCGAAGCCGTGAAGCGTTTGTCTGCATGGGAGGAAAGCTACCACGGGAGCCATCGTGGCAGAAGCGTGGAAATGAGGCGGGCGCATGGGGACGCGCGCGGGGGCAGGAAACACGGCTTGAAAACGCGCGTCGCGGAGTTATGATCCGGAATTGAACCCGATACAAGTATTGTCATGAAAACGCCATCATGGTGCTCGCTACGGACCGGGTTGATGCTTCTCTGTGGTTTCTGGTCTGCCGCGGTCGGGCAAGCCCAGACATTGAATCTGACCAACAGCTGGAGCATCGCCACCGGGGTGCGGGATTATGTCACCTCGGGAACCACGGAGCGGGGCATTGCCATCAATCCGGTGAATGATCACGTGTACTTGATCAGCCGGGCCGGGGTTTTGCGGACGAAAGTGCTGGAAGTCGAAACCGGCGCGGAATTGCTGGGCGATGTCTATACGGAGTTGATTGCGGGGGGGACGTTTCCCCTCAGCACGATCGGGGTGGCCGACGACGGGGTCATCTATGCGGCGAACCTGGTCAATCCGGCTTCAGAGAGCTCGCAGTATGTCATTTACCGTTGGCTGGCCGAGGACCAGGCCTACGATGAAGTCTATCGGGGCAACCCCAGCGATGGCATGCGTTTTGGCGATTGCCTCGACGTGCGGGGATCGGGGCTCAACACCCAGATCGCCGTGGGCAGCGCCAATGCGGCGACCGACGTGCGGTTCGTGATATTTACGACCGCGGATGGCAACACGTTTACGCCTACCGCCTTTTCGCCCGCGGGGGTGGCGGGCGGGGCGCTGCAGAAGGGGATCACCTTTGGCCCCGGCGACACCGTGATCGGCAAGGTC
>JAHDYP010000192.1 GCA_023383055.1 Verrucomicrobiota bacterium
CCCTGCTCGCCAAGGTTTGAACCATCCCTGTCGCATTGATCCCCCGTCGACCAACAAAGCCTTCATGGTAACGCGAGTCGATAAAACCGCTGTCGATGGTTGGCGGCGGAAGTATCAAGAAACGAAGCCCCCCGTTGGTTGCTCGGAAACACGCCAAGCTCCGCCCAACTGTTCAGTTCCTCTGCGACCTGAAGTTGGCTGCCTGCTTCCACCCAGCCATCCGCCACGATCAGAAAACCGTCCGGTTCATGAGTGCGGAGTCCAGTCAGCCTTGGAGCAAGGCTCCCCGATTGAAGGACGGTGTACCCATCTCCAACCGCGATAAATGAACCGCCGCCGTAAGCAATACTGCGTAGCACCGCCGTCGTTGGATTTGGCCGCCTCACCCAGTTGGTGCCATCCGGCGACGTCACGATGTCGGTTCCTACGGCAACGTATGCCCCGCCTCCGTAGGCAACTCCATAGAGCGTGTTGCTTGTTCCAGAATCTCGCCGAATCCACGAATCTCCGCTCTCGGAGGTGACGATGGCACCTGAAGCTCCTACGGCCACAAACCGCCCGTTTCCGTAAACTACTCCGGCGAGTGGCACTGCCGCGTTGCTGGTACTCCAGTCTCTGCCGTTGGGCGAGGTCAGCACCGCACGCGGCCCTACTACTACATATCGGTTGTTGCCGTACGCCACCCCCCGGAGGTCGAAGTCGGTTCCGGAGTCCCCCAACTCCCAGACTACCCCGTCTTTTGACGTGCTCAGGAGCCCTCGGTCTCCTACAGCAATGAATTGCTGATCGCCATAATGAACTCCGGAAAATGCAGAAAGACCGGCTTGCACAGGCTGAAAATCCCAATAAACGCCACCATTGGCTGCGAGGTAAGTTGTAGCAACCAGGCTGCCTGGGAAAAGCTGCGCTGTACCGGCGCCCACAAGCATCCCCTGTCCGTAGCACACACTATTAATGTAAAAGCCGAGGAGTCGTTTACGCCAGATCCAGTCGGCTCCATCGCCGGAATAAAGCGTGGTGGCATCCTGGGCTGTGGCCACGAATGCGCCATTTCCGTAGGCGACACTAGTGAGCCCGCCGAAATAGCCTAAAGATCCATTGCCCCAACTCAACTTGGAATCCCACACTATGGCAGTCGTTATGGTTCCCCCGGGACCGACTGCCATGAATTCCCCATGATCCGAACGCACAATGGCCAGCAGCTCAGCCGACGACCATTCCATATCCTCGGAAAACCAGGTGACACCATCGGGTGAACTCCGGACCGTTCCGCCTTCACCCACGGCAACATACCAGCCGTCACGCCAGGTGACTCCGTTGAGCCGGTCCGTCGTCCTTGAGGTCTGTTGAGTCCACTCACCTCCATCCCTGGAATGGAGAAGGGTTCCTCCAGCCCCGACCGCGACGAACCCTGCGCTACCGAAGCAGACACCTCGCAGGTCTTGCGTCGAATCGGCATTCTGGCGCGTCCACTCCGTGCCGTTTCGTGAGCTGACAACTACACCTGAATCCCCCACCGCCACAAAGCCTCCCTCGCCGAATGTGACGCTTCGCAATGTATTCGTGGTCCCCGACGGAACGAGTTGCCAATCCTGTAGTCCTGGTGAGACCAGGATGATTCCACGTTGTCCGACGGCAACATGTATTCCTCCCCCAAAAGCGACGCCGCAAAGATCATCAAAACCCGTCTGGCTATGAGTTCTCCAAGTCAGAGTATCGGTCGAACTCAGGATCGTCCCCGTTTCCCCCACTGCCACGAACATTCCGTCTGTGAAAGTTACTGCGTTGAGTGATGCGCTGGTGCCTGAAAAGCGACTCACGCATGTTCCTCCGCCGAGGTTTACGTCAATGGCCCCAGCGTTCCCTACGATCACCCACTGCCCGTCCCCGTAAGCCAAACTCCTATACTCACAGCCCAGAAGCCCGTCCGAGGCTGGCACCCGCACATGCCATTGGTCCAATGGGTCGGGGCTCGCGGACGCCAGTGGGTTCGGATTCAAAAGGACGAGCACCAGAAGGCCGTAGCGGAATCCAAGAGAATCCAGACCTGGAACTCGGCCCTTCAAAAAGTCGGATCGCTTCATAGACGACGCTGCGGAACCCGCATCAAGTTCAAGGATGCAACCCCATTCGTCAATCTTACAGCCAGGCGGGCGCATCCCCGCAGCAAGTCAGCCTGAAGACTCCCGGTGCCAGCCTGCGAATCGCTGTGAGTGGTGCCCAGAACCACCTTCTAGGGGGAATAACCGGCCCGGTCCTCCCCGGATCGCCTCATGGAATCCCTTGGACATTCCACCTAAGCCACCCGAGCGAGGCTCATGGTCGGCGCGATGACCGCCCGAACGACGAACTGAAAAAGCTGTTGCCCTTGTGGACCTCCCGAATCGCGTGGCACACATGGCCGGCGGAACTTTGCTTGACCAGATATCCCATCGCGCCCGAGCTGACCGCCGCTTCGACGTATGCTTCGTCGCTATGGGCGGAAAGCATGAGCACTTTGGTGTCAGCAGACTGCACGAGGCCGAGACCGCCCACACCTAAAATCAAGGCCGCGGCGGAGATGTGACGAGTCGATTCATGATTCCTAACCTGCGCTACGTTGAGTTGTCCCGGCTCATTGTGTCTCCGTGGTTATTCGCCGAAGGCCCAGAGATGTTCCGCGGAGCGAACGTAGAGCGCATCGCCGGAGATGGCCGGGATGGCGCGGACGCTTTCGCCGAGTTTGTTTACCGCCGCGAGGTCGAGGGTATCGCCGGCGCGAATCACGGCGAAAGTGCCCGGTTCGTTGACCACGTATATGTAACCGTTGGCAGCGATGGGTGAGGCAACGATCTGGCCGCCGGTGCCGAGGCGTTCGCGGTCGAGGTGACGCTGGCCGGTCTTGGGGTCGATCACGGTCCACATGGCGCCGTCGCGGACGAAATGGACGCGCCCGCGATAGAAGAGCGGCGAAGGCATTTCCGAGAGACCCTTGGTAGTCTCCCAGGCGACATGAGTGGCGGTGCTGTCTTCTTTGCCGCCGGGTTGGATCGCGACAAAGCGGTCGGCGTTAAACTTGTCTTTGACGTAGGCCTCATCGGCGTCCCATTCGGCCTTGGTGATGAGGCCATCTTTGTTGGTGTCGGTGAAATCGCGCAGGAGCGCGCGCATGCCCAGCAAATTGCCGGGAACTTCCCGGGGGACTTCCTTGCGGATGTGCCAGGCCAGCGATTCGGGGACTTCCTCGAGGGCAAGTTGTCCATCGTGATTGGCGTCATGATCGGCGAGGAGCTTTTTCCAATCGAACAAAGGGTCATCGGGTTCGGTGGGGTCGCCCATCCCGCTGCCGCCGGCAAATAACATTCCGTCGCCGGCGACGGGGGTGGTGACGGCGGCGAAACCCCAACCGCGGACCCACCATTGCTGGGGACCGCCGTTCAAGCTGTAGGCGGCCACGCGGCCTTTGCCCTGGACGATGAGTTCCTCGATCCCGTCATGACGCCATACCATGGGGGTGGAATAAGATTCACCGGCGAGTGGGCGAGGGGAGGTCCAGACCGTTTTCCCTGTTGCCGGAGCAATGGCAATGAGCTGGGCGTTAGTGCTGCCGCCGTCGTGTTGCAGGATCAGGTGTCCTCCAGCCAGGATGGGGGAGGTCGCGGTGCCATAGAGAGAGGGCAATCGTTCCAGGGGACGCCTCCAGATTTCCTTGCCGGCAAAATCGTAGGCCAGTAAGCCGTACGAGCCGAAATAGGCATAGACGCGTTCGCCATCGGTGCAGGGGGTCGAGGCCGCGGGCGAGCTGAACCGATGGCATTCCTCGATCTGTTCGGCCGGCGCGGCCTGGCGCCAGAGCTCGCGACCGGTGCGGGCGTCGTAGGCGAGGGTGACGAGTTGCTGCCGCTCATGCGCGGTCAGGAATACATAATCCCCCCAGACGATCGGTGCGGAGATTCCCGGGGGCACCACCGACTTCCACAGGAGGTTGGTTTCGGGCCCAAAATGGACTGGGGGTTTGGCGTCTTCAGCCACGCCGCCGGTGTTTGGGCCGCGGAACTGGGACCAGTTGGGGGTTGCGGCGGTGAGCGTGCCGGTGATGATAAGGAGGGTCAGGGACAGTTTGGTGAGCATGGTGTTCGGTATCATCCTGAGGAGGTTGTGATGGGTGGGTTCCTCGATCACGGCTTCGGCTGGTGGTGGCTCTGTTCGTAGTGCTTCTTCAGGAGGTCTTCGCCGTAGTCGTTCTGCGGATCGCGGAAGACGGAGTGGATGTGATTGACCGGACCATCGCGGAGGCCGGGGGCGTAGTTGTTGTCGAACTCGATGAGCAGTGTCGGTCCATGGACTCGATAGTAATAGGGGGCCGAGGTGTCGGTTGGACCCGCCCAACCGAAATAGACTTTGTCCCAACCGGCAGCGCGGATGCGGTCGAGGTGTGGCTGAGACAGGTCGTGCCGATAATTGAGGACGTATTCCTCAACCAACTCGATCAGCAGCGCCTGTTGCGCGGAATTCAGTGCGTTGAAGGTGAGGCCTTCGAAGCGTTGAAGTGCTTTGTCCCGACCAGGCCCGGTGATGATGTCGCTTGGGGCAGCGGCGCCGAGGAGTGCCTGGCGTTGTTGTTCCGGGCTCAGAGACTTCATCAAGAAGAGTCCTTGGTCGTCCTCCGCGCCAAGGACGCGCCAGCCGGCGTGGGGTCCGTCCCGGACTTCGTGAGGATCGGATCCCATGAAGGTGGGGGTCATGGCCACATGATGGCCGACTATGGAGAAATTCAGCGCTAGATGGTGACCGTCCAGTTGCCAGCCCCAGGGATTCTCCTCCGAGGGTTCACCCAGGAAGGAGAGCCAGTAGAGATGGAGACCGAACATCGGTTGATCCGAACTGGTCTGGCCGGCCAGGTGGAGGAGGACCTCATCGAGTTGCATGATGCCGCTCGCCTTGAGATAGCCCTGACTGCTCAGCCCAGCCTGGATCAGATGATGAGCCTTGACCCGTTGCTGGGGGGAAAGTTCGCCGAGGCTGACCCCTTTTCTCGGGTGCAGCGTGTGGGGCAAGTTGCTCCACTCTTTCCGTTCCGGATCGTCCGGGGGGAAGACCGCCTCTTGTCGTTGTTCAGGGGATAGGGAGGATAGGAACGCCGAGGCCGTGGTCAGGAGTCGAGCCGCGGAGGCGGGCAGCGGTTCATGGGCTTGAAGGGACGGTGCGACGATTGAGATCGCGCCGCACAGGGCAAGGACGACGAGTTGGATCTGGTTCATGGCGTTACGGACAAAAACTCCGGCAAGCCGTGCCGGTGGCGCCACCCGAGATCGAAGGCCGAGCATCGATCGAAGCCGCAAAGACTGCATTGGACCACATTGCGCGGCATTCCGGTGATAAACCGAAGTGACCGGGTGTGTTCATATGGGGATCGCGAGCGAAAAGCAACAAGATGTTCTGATCCTCCACACCTGAATCACTAATAATCGTATGCCGGATTCGCGCCGCGTTGGATCCCGTTCACCAGTCCGTCGGATCGGTGCAGGGTGTGGGGACGCTCGACCGGAATCTCAATATTTGATTCCGCTGAAGAAGTCTTCAGACCAAGGGCTATTCGCTGCCTTGGAGCAGCAGGTCAATTCACCGAATAGCCTTGAGCCTTCGCGCAATCTCGCCCGCCGCGCCCCCGGCGTTGGCGTTTGAGATTCACGTCTGCGCCAGATCTCCCCGAGGAGGTACTGAGGGGTCGGACGCCGAGGAACGGCACGGGTGCACGACAGAATTCTTCGGTCAAGCGGCCCAGGGGAGGCTATCGTTGCAGGCAGTGTGCTGATTGAGCCTGTGTATCCAGAAGCCGGGCTCGCCACCTATTTGTTCCTGACCGGTAAGGGCAAGGACGAGATCGCTGGCGAACTGAAGGCGGCATTCAAACTCCCGGACTCGCAGGCCGCGAAGATCGTTAGCCGGATCGTTGCACGGGCGCGGTTCTTCCAGCGGGCGCTGTCGCTCGTGACCGCCAAGTAGCGGATCCAATTCCGCCGCCATCGCCCCTCGGGTAATCTCCGGGGGGCTTTTTCGTGTCGGCCCGAGGCGGAGGTTGCGCGTGCCCGGGCGGCCGTCAATCTGGCTCGGCAGGAACTGGAACGGGCGGAGCGCCTGATAATCAGTGACGCGATCGCCGTCGAGGAACTGGAACGGCGACAGACCGCTGTCGAGACGGCGAGTGCGTCGCTCGCTGCCGCCGCGGCTCAGCGGGAGGCCGCTGCGCTGGATTTGGAGTTCACCAAGGTCAAAGCGCCTGTTGCCGGCCGGGTCAGTCGTGCATTGGTAAAACCGGGCAACCTCGTTTCCGGTGGCGACGCCAACGGGACGCTGCTGACCACCCTCGTCGCCGTCAGTCCGTTGCACGTCCTGTTCAACATCGATGAGCCCGCTTATCAGCAACTAACGGATCTCTTAACGTTCGGCACGCCGCTGCGGGCCGAGCTGAAGCTCGGCAACAGTGATCGGACGGTCGACGGACAACTGGACTATCTCGCACCTGCCATCGATGCCCGTTCCGGCACGGCCCAAGCGCGTCTCGTGGTGGCAAATCCAGATGGGCGTCTGGTTCCCGGTCTGTTTGCCCGCGTCACCGTCGTGGTGGAGATGAAGGAACCACGCGTGCTGGTGCCGGAGACAGCCGTTGGCGCCCAGCAAGGCACCCGCTACGTGTTCGTCGTCGGCAGGGATAACAAAGTCGAGCATCGGCAGGTGGCTTTGGGAGAACGGCGCGGAAATGACCGCGTTATCGCCAGCGGCCTTCAGTCGGGTGAGTCCATTGTGATCAACGGACTGCAGCGCGTTCGCCCGGGTATGACCGTGCGTCCTGTCGAGGTCTCCATTGCTTCCAACTGATCCTTCACTCCAACTTGATATGAACTTCTCCGATTACTTTATCCGCCGACCGATTGTCGCGGTCGTCCTCTCCATACTCATCGTCGGCGGCGGCGGACTCGCGTTCTTCGGGCTGCCCGTGACCGAGTATCCGCAGGTCACGCCCACGACCGTCATGGTGCGGGCTGGTTACCCCGGGGCCGACGCGGAGGTCTTAGCGGAAACCGTCGCCGCCCCGTTGGAACAAGCCATTAACGGGGTCGAGGACATGCTTTACATGAGCAGTCAGGCCGCGACGGATGGCACGTTGCAGCTGACCGTGACTTTCGCGCAGGGCACTGACCCTGATCTGGCGCAGATCAACGTGCAGAATCGGGTGGCTCGTGCCCTGCCGCGGCTGCCAGCGGAAGTGCAGGCGCTCGGGTTCGTGACGGAAAACACCTCGCCCGACATGCTGATGGTCGTTCACCTGATGTCTCCCGGAGAGCGCCACGATGCGCTGCATTTGGTGAACTACGCTGTCCTCAACGTGCGCGATACGCTGGCGCGGCTTCCCGGCGTGAATGACGTGCGGGTGTGGGGTGCAGGGGAATACAGCCTGCGCGTGTGGCTGGACCCGGATAAACTTGCAGCCCGCGAACTCACGGTCCCCGAAATCGTCACGGCGATCCGCGAACAAAACGTGCAAGTGGCCGCGGGCACGCTTGGACAGCCGCCACAGACTGGTGCGCCGTTCCAACTGACCGTGAAAGCTCCCGGGCGTCTGAAGTCCACGGAGGAATTTGCGGACATTGTCGTGAAGGCGGGCGCCAGCGGTGAATTGACCCGCTTGCGGGATGTGGCCCGGGTGGAGCTCGGCGCAGATCAGTATGCGATGCGCAGCCTGCTCAACAACCAACCTGCAGCAGCCATTCAAATAGTTCAAAAGCCGGGTTCGAGCGCGTTGGAAGTCGCTCAACGGGTCCGCGAAACCATGCAGGAACTCGAACGTGGTTTTCCCGAAGGCATCAGCCACCGGATTGCCTACGACCCGACCATTTTCGTGCGGGCCTCGCTGCGATCAGTAGTCATCACCTTGGGCGAAGCCACTCTGCTCGTGGTGCTGGTTGTCGTGCTGTTCCTGCAATCCTGGCAGGCGTCGCTCATTCCGCTGGCCGCGGTGCCGGCATCCTTGATCGGCACGTTCGCCATCATGCATTTGTTTGGATTCTCGCTAAACACGCTCTCCCTCTTCGGACTGGTGTTGTCGATTGGCATTGTCGTGGATGACGCGATTGTCGTTGTTGAAAACGTGGAGCGGCATCTGGCGCGCGGTCTATCCCCCACGGAGGCCACTCGGGCGGCCATGCGCGAGGTTACCGGTCCGATCATTGCGATCACCTCCGTGCTGGTGGCGGTGTTTGTCCCCACGGCCTTTCTAAGTGGGTTGACGGGGCAATTCTATCAGCAGTTTGCCCTCACCATCGCCATTTCCACCATCCTGTCGGCGATCACTTCGCTGACCCTCAGTCCGGCGCTTGCCGCGAGACTGCTCAAACCGCATAAGACCACAACAGATGCCCCGAGAGGCTGGATGGGTGTCGTGCTGGGCTGGCTGTTCCGTCCCTTCAACCACTTCTTTGATCGCGCGGCGGTTCGCTACGTTGGAGGGGTGCGACGCTTCGCGCGGGTCGGAGCGGTGGCCGCCGTGCTTTACCTCGGGCTTGGCGCGCTGACGTATCTCGGCTTCATGCGTACACCTGTGGGTTTCGTTCCAGCCCAGTACAAATACTACCTCGTCGGCATTGCCCAGCTCCCGGATGCGGCTTCACTGGACCGCACGGAAGCCGTGGCGCGACAGATGACGGAGATCCTGCGGGCGGAGCCGGGCGTGGACAATGTCGTCGCGTTCCCGGGGCTCTCGATCCATGGATTCGCAAGCATCCCTAACGCCGCCGTGGTTTTCGTCATGCTCGATCCCTTCGATCAACGCGCCTCGCCCGAACTTGCGGCGGGCGCCATTGCCGGCCGCGTGAATCAAAAGTTCGGCGCCATTCAGGAAGGCTTCGCCGCGGTATTTCCGCCTCCGCCAGTGCCCGGGCTCGGCGCCATGGGCGGCTTCAAGATGGAGGTCCAGGACCGGGGTGGGCACGGATCGGTGGCGTTGTTTGAGGCGACGCAAAAGCTGCTGACCGCAGCCAGCCAGCGTTCGGAGCTCGTCGGTTTGTTCTCCAGTTTCCAGGTCAACGTTCCGCAAGTCGGCCTGGATGTGGATCGCGACCGCGTGAAGGCGTATGGTTTGGCTTTGAGCGACGTGCATGCGGCGCTGCAAGCCCACCTTGGCTCGTTGTATGTGAACGACGTCACCTTCTTTGGGCGGATCTATCGGGTGTTTGTGCAGGCAGATGCAACCTTCCGCTCTGACGAATCCGCCCTGCAACATCTCAAGGTGCGCAACCGTGAGGGTCAGTTCATTCCGCTCGCCTCCGTCGTCCAGGTGAAGACCGCCACCGGCCCGGATCGCATCATCCGCCACAATGCGTATCCGTCCGCCGACCTCAACGGCAACGCGGCGCCGGGCGTCAGCTCCGGGCAGGCACAAGCGTTGATGGAACAGCTCGCGCGGGAAGTTCTGCCCGCCGGGTTTTCGTTCGAGTGGACGGATCTGGCTTACCAGCAAAAACTCGCCGGCCAGAGTGGTGTGTGGATTTTCGGCCTGTGTTTGCTGTTCGCCTATCTGATTCTCGCGGCGCAGTACAACAGTTGGTCGCTGCCGCTGGCGGTCCTGCTCATCGTGCCGCTGACGTTGCTCAGTGCGCTGGTGGGCGTGTGGCTCACTGGCGGCGACAACAAGCTCTTCACGCAGATCGGCCTGGTCGTGCTGGTCGGACTCGCCGCGAAGAACGCGATCCTTATCGTCGAATGTGCCAGCGCCCGGGAAGACGAAGGCCTGGAACCGTTGGCGGCCGCTTTAGAGGCGTGCCGCCTGCGGCTGCGGCCCATCTTGATGACCTCGCTGGCCTTCATCATGGGCGTGGTGCCCTCTGTGTTGGCGAGTGGGGCGGGCGCAGAGATGCGTCACGCCATGGGCGTGGCAGTCTTTGCCGGCATGCTCGGCGTGACGTTGTTCGGCTTGTTCTTCACGCCACTGTTCTATGTCGCGATTCGCAAGTTGGCTGGGAGAACCCCGCCGGTTGCTCAACCTCAACCCACTTCCACGGAAATCTTGAACCATGTATAAGCTTATCCTCATCCCTATCCTTGGCGCCGTCCTTACCGGCTGCGCCGTCGGCCCCAACTACCAACCACCTACCACCCCGACGCCGGGCACATTTGGCCGGGCGGCCAACATTCAGTTTGCACTCGCCAACCCTGAGGCTCATTGGTGGGCAATGTTCGCGGATCCGACCTTGAACGAGTTGATCGCGCGCGCGGCGAAAAAGAATCACGACGTGAAGATTGCTGAAGCTCACTTGAACGAAGCGCGCGCGCTCCGACGCGGGGTGCTTTGGGCCTTCGCCCCACAGGGGGGAGTTTCAGGAAGATTCCAGCGTCGACAACTGGCGCTCTCCGAAGTGCCGGGAGGGAATCTCCCCTTGCACCTCGGGAACACCTGGTCCACCGGCTTCGATGCCACCTGGGAAATTGACCTCTTCGGTCGGTTGCGGCGATCAGCGGAAGCCGCTTCGGCCGAAGTTGGCGTAACAGACGCACAACTCCGCGTGGCCGCCGGACGGGGCAGCGCCCTCGACACGGCGCGGGCGCAGGCGTTGCTGAAGGAAACGGAAGGCGCCTTGCCGCTGGCCGAACGCGAGGAAGCGCAGCATTTGCACCGGCTGGCCGTTTTGCTGGGGGAGCAGCCGGGTACATTCTCGTTGGACTTTGGTCCGCGTGAGGCGGTCCAACCCGCCCGCCAGATTGCGATCGGGACTCCAGCGGAACTGCTGCGGCGCAGGCCGGACGTTTCTGCGGCGGAACGACAACTCGCTGCCGCCACCGCGCGGCTGGGCGTTCGCACGGCGGAGATGTTTCCCGAAGTCAGTGTCAGCGGATTCATCCGCTTGATCGGTAGCGAGGGGATCGGCTTGGGTTCGGCGGCCAGTCAGGCGTGGGCGAGCGGCAATCGGCGGCCGACCGCGCCCACCGCATCGCCCAGGACCAATACCAGGCCGGGGCCATCAGCTCCCTCGAAGCAACCGACGCCGAGCGGACCGCCCTCGCGGCGGCCCGCGAAACCACGGGTGCCGCCACGGAGCATCGGCTCGCCGTGGTGGCCGTTTACAAAGCGCTCGGTGGTGGATGGAATGACGAACAACTTTGGGCCCGCAAATGAGCGGCACTTCGCGCACTCCCAAAGTGCCGCCGATGAATCAGTGGCAATGGACCGCCTCACCGGACTCGCCGCACGTGCAATCCAGACAGCCATGTTTGCTGCATGCGCGGCAGTTTTGGGCGAGGATTTCCCGCAAATGCTTCCGGGCGCGATGCAGGCGGACGGTGAGGTTGTTTTTCGTTACACCGAGCTTCGCGGCAACATCCGCAATCTCTTTGCCCTCCAGATCAATTTGTTGCAGGAGTTCGCGATATTGCTCGGGCACTGCGGGTAGCAGCCGCTTGAAACACTGGCAGAGCTGGCGTTCGTCGGCAGCGGTAGGCGCGTCCGAAAGTTCGTCTGCAAATCGTTCCAAGGCCCGACTGCGCACATCCCTGCGCCGGTAAAGATCGATGACGGAGCGGCGCAAGATCCGGTAGAACCAGGCTACTGTGTCCTCCTCGTCCACCGGCTTTCGGTCTGCCGCCAGCGCCTTTACTAGACTTTCTTGCACGAGATCTTCGGCCAGATGCGTGTCGCCGATGCGTTTGCGCGCGAATCCAATGAAAGTCTGCAGATTCTTCAACAGGGAATCTTCGACATGATGCATGGGGTCAGCTTAGTTGTGGTGTTTCCGGCGGGCAAGTTTAACGAGTCATTTGCCGTGTAATGGAATAATCACTGACGGTTGGTGGAACTGGAGTAGCACTGGAGGAGGCCCTCCGCGCCTTCCGAATCTCCAGACCTAGCCACGAAGCTGACTACGGACTTGAGCGTTGTTATCATGGCTGGATCGCTTTGTTTCAATGACATACGTGAACGGTGTAATCGAAATGACGGTTCTGCGTTTCCAGAGGTGAGAGAAGCAAAACGCTTCGACAACGAATAAAAGCACAGCCCATGAACACTGATCCAATCTGCGGAATGACGATGGACGAAGCGACGGCGCTCCACGCCGAACGGGGTGGCCAGACGTTTTACTTTTGCAGTGAACACTGCCGGGAAAAGTTTCTATCACAAAGCGCTCTGACAAGCGAGTACGCCGACCACGACGGCCACGAGCACAAGCACGGGGCAAAGGAACATTCCTGCTGTGTCGGGAAGTCGCAGGGCGATGCTCACAGTCACGCGCGCCACGATCATTCCCATCACGGTCATGACCACGCTGCGGTGACACCTTCCGCCGCCGCGAAATACTTTTGTCCGATGTGTCCCGGAGTGGAGTCAGACAAACCGGGTGATTGCCCGAAATGCGGCATGGCGTTGGAACGGAATCCCGCATGGAAACCCGCCGCGAAAACCATCTACACCTGCCCGATGCATCCGGAGATCGAACAGGATCATCCCGGGGATTGCCCGAAGTGCGGCATGGCGCTCGAACCCACAACCATCGTCGCCGAAGGTGATGTGGAAGAGGATAACTCAGAGTTGCGCGACATGACGCGCCGCTTTTGGATCGGCGGGGCTTTGGCTTTGCCCGTATTCGTCGTGGCGATGGCGCATCTCGTGCCGGCCTGGCGACATGCGGAATGGGCAGCTGGCGACGTTTCGCGTTGGGGACAATTTCT
>JAHDYP010000193.1 GCA_023383055.1 Verrucomicrobiota bacterium
CGCAGTTCGTCCAGTTCCCGCAACTTCTCCAAGGTAAGGGCCAGGATCGGCCACAACATGGAATACTGTTTGTGGGTGGGCATGTCTGCGATCGAGGTCGTCGTTGCCATATCTTCCGGTGATTATGCCAGCGGGGGTTGGACATTGGCAGTCCACGGTGAAAGAAATCACGGGGTCCCGGACCCACCCAATGGAGGGCTACCCGGCCCGGCTGAGCAGAAACTGGATCACGGGGCCGATGGAGTCAGCGGTTGGAACGATCCGCTGCAGGGCGAAGCCCGCGATCCCAAAGAACAGCACCGCCAGCAGCGCCGGCAGCCACGTGCGTTTCAGCGCTCCGCTGGCCCAGTAGGCTCCGCCCCGCAGGTTCATTCGCTTGAGGATCCGGGACATCACCAAACCGTCCACCATCACCTCGGCCAGGAGCGCGGGCGCGGTCCAGACGACGTAGATGCAGACCAGGAAGCCCGCCGCCACGGCCGCCGCTGCTACGAGGACAAAAGCGAACTCATCGAAGCTCAGAGCGCCACCCGCATCGGCAATCGCCCCTCCACCAGCACCGCCTTCGCGGATGGTATTGACGATGTCCGGGGTCAACCGAAGCCCATCGGCGACGTCGAGCAAGCTCTCGCTCAGTGCTGATGATTCGTTGGAGGTCGTGTAGCTGAGCCAGAGCCGGAGGAGCAACCGAAAGACCAGATAGGCCAGGCCGACCGCGAGCGAGTACCGGATCCCCATGGCACCCAGACCGGCCCAGAGCATGAGGAAGGAAAAGAGGAATGCCGCCGCTCCGGTTGCGGAGACGATCAGCGTCATGTGGAGTCTGGGGGTGGTACGAGTCTGGAGCCAAGCCTCCGCGCGTTGAAGGGCGGTGCGTCTTAGCCTTTGGGTGCGTTGCGTCAAGCGTTCGGTCGGCGTCCGATCGGACTGCTCGGCAGACAAGCGGCCACCGGCGGGCCTCAAGCTACCTGATCGAGACGGCGACGGCAGAACTCTCGTTCAACTCGTGGAAGGCACTACTACAAGAGCAGGGTTGGATTGGAACCTAACTCGGCCGCGTCGCCAGTCCGAGTGATCTCCCGTTCCCAAGCTGGGGGATCAACCCTTCGCGGGGTCTCCGCAAGCCACAATGCTGCCTTGTTCGTGACTTGCAGTTTGGGCGCCTTTTCTTTTCAATCGCCCGAGGCATGAGTGAGCTCGAATTCGCCAGGTGCGACTGCGCGCACTGTGGCAATCACCTCGAGTTTCCGCTGGAGCTGGCCGACACCTCGGTCGACTGCCCCCACTGCGGTGGGAACACACTCCTCCTGGTTGAAGCGCAACCCGCTCAGGGTGTCCGTCCAACGATCGAGGAACCCGATGTCGGGTGGACGGTGGCCCGTATACAGGAGGCCTTTGTCGGGCGCATTCGTCGCCCCTGGACTTCTCCGGCCTATGTGGCTGCGTTGTTGGTCGTGGCGGGGCTGATGGTGCTGTTGCCGGTTGTTTATGTTGGAATGATCGGGGCGACGGGTTACGGCGTCTATTGGTGGGCAGATCACGGCCGATTCCTGTTCCATGGACCCACGGGAGGGATGTATGGCCTGCTGATCCGCGGCACGCTGTATGTCGCCCCATTGATCGCGGGAGTGGTTACCGTGGTTTTCATGGTGAAGCCCCTGCTGGCCCGCCCCGGCCGTCGTGCGCAACCCCTGGCGGTCAATCCGGGTGCCGAACCGGTGATCTACACCCTCGTCCAGGAGGTCGCCCGCCAGGTGGGCTCGCCGATGCCGGCTCGGATCGACATGGATTGCCAACTCAACGCCTCGGCGGGTTTCCGGCGCGGACTCGCCAGTATCTTCGGGGGCGACCTCGTGCTGACCATCGGGCTGCCCCTGGTGGCTGGATTGAGTGCGCTCGAATTGGCGGGAGTGATTGCGCACGAACTCGGGCACTTCCGGCAAGGGCTGGCGATGCGCCTTACGACCGTGGTCCGGGCCATCAATGGGTGGTTTGCCCGGGTCATCTATCAACGAGACGCGTGGGACGAAGCCCTTGCCGAGTGGGGCAATGAAAGCGAGAGTGTGGCTGCCTCCTTCATCGTGATCTGCGCGGCATTTGCCGTGTGGCTCAGCCGACAGCTCCTGACCCTGTTGCTGCTGGTCGGGCACGCCCTGAGCAGCATCATGCTTCGACAGATGGAAATCGACGCGGACCGCTGCGAGTACCGTCTGGCCGGCTCCGCAGTGTTCGAGTCAGCCATCCGCCGACTGAACGTACTGAGCAAAGTCACGGCGGACCTTTACAAGGAGATGAGGGTTTCCTGGACTCGCAATCACCAGTTGCCCGACAACCTCCCGGCCGTGCTGTCGCTGCGCGAGCGCCAGCTGGATCCTGCCATACGGGAGCGGATCGAGAACACCTTGGGTCTGCGGCGAGCGCAATGGTACGAGAGCCATCCCTCCGACGCCGAGCGCATCCGCAGGGCGCGAAGGGAGGCGGCTCCGGGTGTGGTAAAGCTCGAAGGCCCGGCCACCGCGCTGTTCAGTTGCTTCGACGTGCCGGCCCGCCAGGTGACCCTCCTGCACTATACCGACGATCTGAATCTGCCGGTGGTGCCTGCGGCCCTGGTACGGACGACCCCATGAGCCCTCGGGGCCATCGGCATCACGGGACGCAGGCGAATGGAGAGCACTGATTCGGCAGCCTCCACTGTTGCGGAGCGTCTTGCTGCGAGTAGTCGATCTGGGTAGGCTCAGGTCCGCGCTGCCGGCAGACGGGACACGGGCGTTGGGCATCACGATTTGTGCGCTACTGGTGGGTCAACCACAAGCAGACCTTCCGCCACGAGTTCGAAGGCGGCTACATCTGGTCGCCCAAACGGAAGCGCGACGGTTCTCGAAATCGGTACTACGACTATCTGCGGGAGGTGGTGCCTGGCGATGTGGTGTTCTCCTACGCCGACGGCGCGGTGCGGGGTGCCGGATTCGCGATCTCCTATTGTTACCCCTGCCCGCGGCCGGCGGAATTCGGCCACATTGGCGAAGCGTGGGACATCGTCGGCTGGCGGGTGGATGTCCGGTTCCAGCGCTTTGGGACTGCGGTTCGCCCCAAGAACCACCTTTCAGTCCTTCGACCGATGCTCGTTCGGGAAGATTATTCGCCACTCCGCGATACCGGCGACGTGGTTGCAGCACGTGTATTTGACGACCATCTCCACCGACCTGGCGGAAGTTCTCCTCGGATTGGCGGGACCAGATGCGACCGTGTTCCGCAGTGACGCGTTGCATGACGCGCCCGGTTCCCTCGTGGAACGTCAACTTGCCGGCATCCAGGAATGGGAGGACATCGAACAGCGTCGAATCACTGACGCGGATCTGCCCGCCACCACGCGCACGGCCCTGGTCAAGGCCAGGGTCGGCCAAGGGCTCTTCAAGGAAAGGGTATCGCACATCGAACGCGCCTGTCGGATCACGTTTGTGGACAATCCGGCGCACCTGATCGGGAGCCATATCAAACCCTGGCGCGAATGCTCAAATGAAGAGCGGTTGGAGGGTACCAATGGGTTGCTCCTGACCCCCAGTGCGGATCACCTGTTTGATCGGGGGTTCATCAGCTTCCACGACAACGGTGAGCTCCTGGTCTCGCGGGTGGCAGACGTTTGTTCGCTGAAACGGATGGGCGTGGATCCCGATTCGCCGCCGCAACCGCAATCGTTCAATGGCGACCAACGGCACTTTCTGGACTTTCATCGGCAGGAAGTATTCCTCGGTACCGGATGAGATCTGCGCCCTGCGCAGAAAACCACACAGAAGCCCCTGGTGGGGGCACGCTTCCGTTTGTAGGGCGCCGCGTGTGAACGGAGATTTGGCCGCGACCTCGCCTGCCGGCCGTCGAGATTCGCCGCGCGGGTGCCATAACACGCTGGCACCTCATCAAGAGCGTCGCGACCAGCTCCGACTGCGGCGGACATCCGCTGTCCAAGTCCGCGCCGGATTCTCGTCTAATTAACTGCCGCCAGGCCTGCGTTCGGATGCGCAATCACGGTGCCGCAACTCGATAGAACTGCATCTCCGATGCCGAACCGAGATCGGTGAACTCACATCCGGCCTCCGAGGCCGTGGCCAGCCCCGCCTCTCGCCAAGTGCCCTTCGAGGGAACATCGCTCGCCTCCAAGCGATACGTTTTCCCTGGAATCCCTATAGCCCGGATCAGCACCGATCCCGAAGCGTTTCGCCGTACCTCGGTGATCTCGGGTTGCGGATTGATCCTGAAGATGGAGCCATTCCCGACCTCTCCGCCGTCAGTCGTCATGCCAAGCAAAGCACCATCTGCCTCGTGAACTAACCCGCACGTCGGATTGGCGCCGTCGCCGGACAGGGTACCAAGGAAATGCCGCAGAATCCGGAAGTTGGCTCCCGATGGATGAATGCGGAACAGGGTACCGACTTCCGCGAAGCCGCCACTCGAGGTGGTGCCGTAAAGGAGTCCGTCGAGCGCTACCGACAGTGTGGTGATGGGGCGTCTCCCCTCCAATCCGTCGCGCGCGAAGCGTTTCAGCGTAGCGAATTCAGAGCCGTCGATGCGCAGTCGAAATATCGAGCCGTAACTGCCGTCGTTCACACCTCCTGTAGTCGTGCCGTACAGCCATCCATCGGGCCTCAGCAACACCCCGTAGACGGGGTACCCTTCGTCATTACCATTCGCGCCGAAATGCCAGAGCGTCGCCCAACTGTTGCCATCCGAGCGCACGCGATAGACTGTTCCCATTCCTAGTAAACCGCCTCGCATTGTGGTTCCGTAGAACCATCCGTCCCCATCTTCCGCCAACGGGCCAACGCCTGGACCCGAGGGATCGGTATCAGCCTGTCCGAACCGGTGAATGATCTCGAATTGGCTGCCGTCGCGTTCGACACGAAAGACGAACCCCGCCTTGGCTTCCAGCGACTCGGCAAACGTGGCATACACTCGACCGTCGGAGGCTTCCATGAGTGTGGCAGGAGTGCCGGCCTCAAGGGCGGTCTGCGCCGGGAAGGAGTACAGAGCCCGGTATTGCAGCCCGTCCTGGGAAACCGCGAACAGCGTGCCGGCGCCGTTGGTGCCCCCACGGCTGGTGGTGCCGTAGATAAGATCATCGCTGCCCACCATCAGTCCACCGGGGTAGAGACCGTCGAACTGAGTGCCGCCGAACTGCCGGATGATCGTGTAACTCGTACTGTCGGGCTGAAACCGGAAGAGCATGCCTCCGAGGTACTCGCCCCCAGATACTGCTCCAAACATAGCGCGCGTTCTTACCGAGAACGCCGGATAAAAGGGACGATATCCCTGATCGAGCGAGTTGCTGAAGGCTCGGAGTTGCCGGTAATCGGCACCGTCCGCGCCGGCAGCGAAGAGGCGGCCTCCGCCCACGCCTCCCTCGGGCGCGACGAGAATGAGCGTCCCGTCCGCGAGTTCCGTCACGCCCGTGACGCGGTTGTCGTGCGTGCCATCCTGGGCTCCCAAAGGGCGGACCATCGCGAATCCACTGCCGTCAACGTTCATGTTGAACCACGCGCTTCCGTTTGTATTGACCGTGTCGGTAAGCCCGCCGACGAGAACTCCGGCGGCAGTGCGGATGAGATTGCCACGAGGAGTCGATCCTTCGCCGGGTGCGCCGGTGAAGGAGTGAATGACCTCGTAGCTCGACCCGCCCTCCGCGAGCCGAAACACGGTCCCCTTGCCGAACGCACCTCCCGATGTCGTTGTGCCCAGGAATCCGCCGGTCCCGTCGCCGACTAGTCCCGTCATTGGAAACTGGCCGTCCGCAGCGACGCTTCCGAATACGTGGACCTCCTCAATCTCCATGGCGTCGCGGTCGAGGCTGAACACTGTTCCTTGACCGAGCCCGCCTTTCCGGCTGGTCCCGTAAAGCCGACCATCCTGCCCCTCCACCAAAACTCCCAGAGGAATGGCCGCGTTCGTGGGGAACGTGCCGAGGTTCAGCCAAAAGTCGATCCCGCTTCCGTCGGGAGTCAGCCGAAACACCGTGCCCTCGTCAGATGGGCCACCGGAGGACGCGGCACCGTAAATACGCCCGTCCGACGCCTCAGTGAGGCCGGCGACCGGGCGCGCACCGTCAAAGGACTGGAACGATCCAACCACGGCATACTGGGAGCCATCGCGTTGGAGGCGAAACACCGTGCCCAGCCCTGCTGCACCTCCGGTGGTCGTGGTGCCGTACAGGAACCCGTCCGAGGCGAGCAATAGTTGTCCCTGAGGGTGCATCCCATCCCGGCCGTCGCGCCGGAACACGTGGATGACGCGGTAGTCCGTTCCATCCACAGCCATGCGAAAGACCACGCCCGCATTCCCCTGCGACAGGTCGCCCCCGTTTTCAGTGGTCCCGTACAGCAGCCCATCGCTCGCTTGGACGACCGGTGCGGACGGCTGGAGGCCGCTGGTGCTGATCGTGCCAAACGACCACAGCTTCTGATATGATTCACCGGCGTTCAGGCTCGGGACGCAGAGGAACACCACCACAACCAAGTGAGCTGCGAGCGTGATCCTGCACATCACCCGACAGTCTTGGTTTTTCCTTCTGACGGATTTCGAACTACTCATGACACGGCTTCGGAACCGGACTCGCTCTCAGGTAATTCGCTGCCTGCAGCCGCTTCATGCCGGCTGACAGGCGCAGCAGAGTCAAATGCCTCATGGACAAGATGCTCCTCGAACTCGGCAGCTCGCTGCAAGATCCGAATGTAGGGACCACGAGCCTGGCGGCGACGCAGCCGGGCGCCCGCTGGCTTGGCTAAACCGGCGCACTTGACTGCGCGGTCAAACTCCTGGCTTCTCCGGCCCCGGGCACGCCATGGAGCCAGCAAGTGCACGCGTCCCCAGCCCGGACTTTGGGGTATGGATTCCCTTTCGGTTCGCCTCATGGCCTGCCGCCGGGCAGCTCGCCTGCAACTCTGCGGCCTAATTATGCGGTACGACAGTCCTGAAGAACATCAGCAGGTGAATGAGGGTATGTTTCGCGCTGGCCGACATGCCGACTGACAATACCTGTTCAAACCCTACTTGGCCGAGATCGAACTTCGGCCTGGTGGGACCAGACCCACCGAGACAGCGCTGAGGCCCTGGGAAAGCGGTGCGCCCACATCCGCGATCCCGACCTACCGCAGCCTCATTGGCTTGGTCCTTCGGTGCCATACCTCAGGACGATCACGGGCGCGGAGACTTCAGCTTCAACAGGGGAGTCGAACGCCAAGTTTACACCTCTTCTGACGGACGGCCTTGATGGCTCGACCGGTTATTCTCGCGACCTCTTCGTCAGACGCACTTTGAAGCAAGTCAATCTCCTTCGGCGTCCACCAAACGTAGCGAGGGTGCTTGTAGGGGATTCTGAGCTTGAGGCGCTTGTCTCGCACCGTTCCGATCGGGCGTCCGATTCTCTTGGCCAAATCGCCGTCCGGCATCGTGCCCAACTGCCGAATCTCCTCTGCCGTCCACGGCCGATACTCGGGGTTTGCCGCAGGTGGAATGTGTAGCCTCAGCCGGCGATTCCGGACAGAGAACAGCGAGCGACCAAGCCTCTCGGCCAATTTACCGTCTGGAAGCGTGCCGAGCATCTGAATCTCCTCCACGGTCCAGTCTGGGTTTCGCTTGGGGATGCCCAACTCGCGCCGGCGCTCTCCAACCGTCGATTTGTCGCGTCCGAGACGCTCGGCGACTGCTTCGTCGGTATCGGTGCCCAACAATTTCTCCTCCTCCCGGGTCCATGGGCGGCGCAGAAAGACGCAGGGAGGAATCTGTCGTCGTTGGCGCCGACCACGAACCGCAGTCACCTCGCGCCCAATCTGCCGAGCTACGTCCTGGTCCGTGGCGGTGCCCAAGAGCCTCTCCTCGGACTTGGTCCACGGCCTGGGTATCTGCAGGTCGTCAACCCCGTCGATGCCCCGGAGATGTCGCTGCGTGCGCACAGCATCCAACGACCTCCCCAGACGATGGGCGGTCTCCGCGTCAGGTCTTTCGCCGAGCTGAGCGAGCTCCTCTTCAGTCCATTTGCGATACTTCACTTCGAATGCTGCGATTCCGAGCGTGAGTCGCTTGGTCCTCACCGACGTTAAGGTACGACGCAATCGTTTGGCGACGTTGTAATCGGAGTCCCCTCCCAGCATTAATTCCTCTTCGGCAGTCCATTCACGCGCTGTGTAAACAAACGCTGGTATTGCAAGTTCGCGCCGACGATCTCGAACCTGCCGCGTGCTGCGGCCGATTTCCTCGGCAACCTGTCGATCCGTGGTGGTGCCAAGCAGCCTGTCCTCGCGGTCACTCCACGTCCTGTCGGCGTAATGCGGAATGCTCAGCCTCTTTCGACGTTTCGTGACCGAGGTCGTGGTTCGATTGAGCCTCTTGGCAACGGCGTGGTCAGCGGCCGTGCCCAGCAGCGCATCCTCGCGACGAGACCAAGGACGCGCTTCGCCGTCGGCCACACACCGAGGAATCCGCAGCATGCAGCGCTTCGTTACAATGGCCTGGAGGCTGCGTCCAAGCCGTTGGGCAAGTTCGCGATCCGGGCACTTACCGAGCAGCCTTAGCTCCCTCTTGGTCCATTTCCTGGCTCTCATGGCGCGATGGGACGACGCTTATCAGGTCGCCAGCCGGAAATCGACCAAAAGCTGGGACGCTGCGATCGGGCTCCCGCCGCAGGATCCCCAAAAACATCCCTCCACGCCTGGACCATTGATAGCGGCCTTCAAGCTTCAGGCAGCCTGGCCTGCAAATCGATCGCAACCGTTCCTGCTCTCCACTGATGGGATCGTCCGGGGCGGCGCAGTGGCCCTCGTTCAACCTCTCCTGAATTGACATCAGCCATTCCGGGTTTACCGTCCTTTTGTATGAGTAACGCCGGGAGGTTGATCGAAGCAAGTTGCGTGATTCTTATTCTTAGTCTCCTATTCGACACTCCCGAAGCCGTCGCCCAGGCGCCGAGCTTCAGCTTCTCCACTTCGTGGAATGATACTACCATCGGCGAAGGGCTGTCTGCGAAGTGGAACCCGGTCGTGTTTGGTGACCGCCCGCTCGGGTTCCAATGGTTCAGAGACAATGAACCATTGCTGAATTCCACCAACCAATCCCTCTCACTCACTAACGTCCACTTCGCAGATGGGGGAGTGTACTCGCTGGAGGTCACGAACTCATTTGGTTCAATAACCAGCCCTCCAGTGCGCCTGACGGTCGTGCCCGGTCTGAAACTATCGTGGGTCGGAACCATCACGAACGCCGCATGGGTTTACACCGTGGACCTCGTCGGAGATCTTGCCTTTCTGGGTTCGGATGGAAAAGGCGGCGGCCTCCGTATCGTCAACGTGGCCGACGATGCAACGCCGGCACTGGTCGGGACTTTGCCGTTGGCGGCGCCCAATGAATACGTGGCGGTGACGGATATTGTGGTGCGCGGTGATCTGGCGTACATCGCCGCAGGTTCGTACATGGACTTGCCTGTTCGAGGCTTGCGGATTGTCGATGTCTCGAATCCCGCCCAGCCTCAGAGCATTGCTCATCACCCAACTGCAACCGCCGCCATCGATCTTATCGTTCGCGAACCGATCGTTTACCTCGCAACGGCCGAAGGAATCGAAATTCTCGACACGACCGATGTTCAGAATATTCGCACGTTGGCAAGTTACGCGAGCGCGCCAGTGTACACCCTGGATTTCGACGGCTCGTTGCTCTACGCCGCCGCGACTGACGACGGCGTGCACGTCATCGACGTATCGGATCCAACGGAACCACGGCTCGTGAGCCGCATCCGCCCGGGTTACACCGTAGATACGGTGAAAGTGGCAAATCGCCGCCTATACTGTAGCGGTTTCTTTGCAAGCGGCGGGCCGACCGTCTACGATATCGGCAATCCGGAATTCCCGCTGCGCATCGCTACGAACGTCTCGACCCAAAACAGTCAGGGGATGAATGTGCTCGACGAGCTGATCCTCGACGGACGCGGATGGAATACCACCTCGGGCCATTATCTTACCGTCTTCAGTGCAGTGCATCCGACGCAATTGATCCCGATTGGGACCATCGCCATACCTGCTCTGGTCGAAACCGTCGAAGTGCGCAACAATCGAATCTTCATCGGAACCGCTGGGGCCGGCGTCGATATTCTCGAGTTTAGTCCCTCAACCGATCTTCCATTCATCGTCAACCCAGTGCAGCCAGTCCGATCGGTGCTCGGGACAGCCGCCGAGCTCGAAGTCGCAGCCATCGGTGGCGTCAACCTTCGCTATCAGTGGGCCAGAAATGGAGTCGTAATAAACGACGCCACCAACCGGAGTCTCCGTATTCCTTCAGTGACAACCGAGGACGTGGCCGAATACTCCGTTCTGGTCGAGAATGAGGTAGGGTCCACTTCCGGCGGTGCCGCGCGACTTGACCTGATCGAGCGTCCCGGTATCGGTATCCTACGCGTCCGCTTGGGTCGAGAATACGGGCGCTATGTGACGCTTGCCGCTCCAACGGGATTACAGGCGCGGGTGCTTGGCTCAAGCGATTTCAGCTCATGGCAAGTGCTGTGGTCAGGACGTTTCGATGATTCGCCCACCGAGTTTCACGATCCGATGGCACTGACAAGTTTTCGCGCTTACCGACTGTTGCTCGGCATACCATAAGCCCTTGGGAGCACCGTCCGGGCTTTTAAGATACTCTCGCGACCAGCTCCCGGAGCCGGCGGCTATCCGCTTTCCATGTCTTCGCGGACATCTGATCCAAGATGGCCAGCATTTGCTCCCTCGGCGATACCAAGCTCGGATGATCCGCTAACATCTTCGGCATCGCCTTGAGGATGGCTTGCCTGAAATCCTGCCGCCCGGGCCGGAAGTAGTGCTTCATCACGACCTCGACGGTCCGGTGGCCGGTCACGCGTTGGACCAGTTCGAGCGGCACCCCGGCCGCCAGCGCCAACGTGATCCACGTGACGCGGAAGCTGTGGAAGTCCCGGATCGATGCCCGGCGAAGACCGTTCGTCCGTGCTGCCTGCAGCCGCTCCAATCGCTGTTTTTTGGTCGGCGTTCGGATCAACTGCACCGCCGCACCGTTCTGGATTTCGTTGAGATATGCCGACACCGTTCCCTGGCCAAACCCTGTCTCGGTCACGATCGCATCGATGCTCTTGCCTGCCAGGTAAAGCTCCAGTACCGTCCGCATTCGTTCCGCCTTCGAGGTGGGGGTCAACCCCGCGACATGCGCCAGACTCTTTTTCCGGATCTCGTCCGGTGACGCCGGCGACGGCAACTCTTTCCGCCCCGCGGTTTCCAATCGCTCAAACGCCCGGGCCAAAACTGCCTTCACCCGGATGCTGATCCCGTCTGCGTTCCGGAGATACATCTCGGCCGCTTCGGGGAAGCAGTATGCCGATGCCTTCCCGGCAGCCTTTGTCCGTTCCAACTCTTCCTGCAGCAAGGGGAAGATCGGGATATCGACCTTCTCCCCCGTCTTGGACGTCTTCACCGAGATGAATCCCTCCTTCAGATCCACGTCTGACCATTTCAGGCAGCAGCAGTCACCCCGTCGCATCGCCGTGCACATCCCCGTGATGATCACCGGCCGGATGAAATCATCGTCGGCGCAGGCCTCCTGGATCGCCTTCAACTCTTCGGGCGTGAATGGTACCCGGCTCACCGTATCCGCTGCCTTGGTGACGAACTCCCGGAACGGGTTGTGGCCGTGGGGCAGTTGCGGGTGCAACCGCTTGAACGTGGTCCGCAGCAACTCGAGCGAGTAGTTCCACGTACTGGGCGACACACCCCGGACCTGTTCAGCGTCCATGAACGCCTTGGCGATCTCGGGTGTGACCTCGACAAACTCCTTGATGCCCGGCTTCGCTGTCTGCACGAAGGCCACGAACCGCTCGAGGATCGCCGTGCATTGGGCGACGTAGTGTTTGCCCGGGGTCTTCCGCCGCGGGATCTCCAGCCACAGCCTGGGGAGCTCCGCCAACTTGGGGAACCCGGCCGGCTTGCCGGTCTTGATCTCGACCAGTTTCCCGAGCGCCGACTCGGCGTTGCGATCAAGGGTCAGTTGTTTCTCCTGGCGATCGTGAGCCTCCTGGGCGCGGCCCCGGGATCGTTCGAACTCATCGTCCCCGAGCATCGTGCGCTTCGGAGGTCGTTTACCGGTGATTGGGACGCCGAGATTGATGACCGCCTTGCGGCCGTTGATCATCCAACTGCCGTACCACCACTTACTAGATTTTCTGATTTCGAGTGCCATATGAGATTCCATGCAAGGCTCTGAAAGCCTGTGACTTAGGATCGGCGATGTTGGGAAAT
>JAHDYP010000194.1 GCA_023383055.1 Verrucomicrobiota bacterium
GGATGTAATAGGCCATCGGCCCCTTGTAGTTCGCGGCGCTCAGGAAACAGGTCCAGCTCTGGTCGCCGGTGGGGGGATCGTCCGTCGTGGGGTCGGTGAAGGGCAGCGCCATCCAGGTGCGCGCGAGCGTTCCCTCGGGGGCCAGCGGTTGGTCTTTGTTGTCGGAGTTATTCGGCGTGACCCACGAACTCGGCAGGCCGATCTGAAAATCCGCCAGCGGCTGGTCAATGAGCGGCCAGACCGCGGCGTAGAATCCCATCCCGGCGCTGTAGCCGGATCCGGCGGGGGGTTGGTCGTGGCTGAAGCCGATATACCCGTGCAGACCTTGGGACTGCGCGGTGACGACGCCGGCCTTGTCCGCCGCAGTGACGGTCGTGACACCCACTGCTATCGCAGCAAGCAGTCGGCAGAACTCCTCGGTGGTTGTGCGTTTCATGCGGGTGGTATTCAGCGGTCTCCCGCGGCCAACGGCAGGACCGGTGATCGCAGAGACTGCGGGTTTGCTCCAGCGAGTCTACCTTGGCTTTGCCTTCCGGCTTGGCTGATTCTCACGCGTGACTGTCAAAGTCGGCACAATCCCGGAAATACATCGACATTCCACGAGCCCATTTTATCCTCCGTACCCAACGCTTTCGCTGCGCTGATGGCGATCATTTCCAGTGGGCGCGCCGCCGAAATAGAAAAGCACCGGCGTCAATGACTGCCGTTCCCTATTCCTCCAGACAAACGATTTCTCACCATGCCAACCTCGAATCATCAAACGACCAAGACGGGCCGCTTTCGGCCGCGGATTGCCGGTATGACCTTCCTGGCCGTCATCGGTTTCAACGCCGTGGGATGGATGAGTGCCAGCGGAGGCGATGCCGTAACCGACCGGGCCGCCGATCGGTTCTCGGCGGAGGCATTTGCCGAGCCACCGCTCAATGCGCGGCCGGGATCGTTTTGGGACTGGCTCAACGGATCGATCACCAAGGAACAAATCACGCGGGATCTGACGGCGATGAAAGAGGCCGGTATGCGCGGCGGCGAGATCTGGGATGTGGCCGCGTACGCTGATCCCGACGGGCGTGTTCCCGCCGGCCCCCCCTTTCTCGGGCCAGAGTCCACGCGGCTCATTGTCCATGCCATCCACGAGGCGGACCGGCTTGGCTTGGAGATTGGCATTGTCGCCTCGAGTGGATGGAACGCGGGTGGAAGTTGGATTCCCCCGGAGCACGCCGGCAAGGGGCTCTATCACTCAGCCACCGCGGTGACCGGGCCGAAGCAGGTGCAACTGGAACTGCCGCTGCCTGATATACCCAAAGAATGCCCGCGCGATGCCGGTGGACGTCCGGTCTACCTGCGGGAAGTGGCGGTTCTGGCCGTGCCACGCCATCCCGCGAAAGTGCTTTCCGGTGTCGACCATGTGCTTGACCTGACAACCCGGGTGGATGCCAAAGGCCATCTGCGCTGGGATGTGCCGGAAGGCGATTGGGACATCCTGCGTTTCGTCTCCTCCAATCACGGGCAGCAGTTGATTGTGCCGAGTCCGAATTCGGGTGGTCCGATGATCGACTTTTTTGATCCCCGGGCCACCGAGTTTCATCTCCAGCACATCGTGTCCACGATTCTCGAGGTGCTGGGGCGGGAATCGTTCGAGGGAACCAGCTTCCAGACGCTGGAATTCGACAGCATGGAACTCGACGGCTTCACGCCATGGAGTGGGATCATGGCGACGGAGTTTGAAGGTCGGGCCGGCTATCCGGTGATCCGGTATTTGCCTCTCCTCGCTGGATGGAAGTTGGCCGATGAAGATGCAGGCGAGCGGTTCCTCTACGATTGGCGCAAGTTGGTGAGTGATTTGCTGATTGATTCGCATTACGCAGCCGCCCGGAAATTCCTCGCGGCCTATGGTGTCAAACTCATCGCCGAGGCGGGTGGTCCCGGTCCGCCGATTTGGGATTCCAATCCGGTGGATGGAATCAAGGCCCTCGGGGCCG
The DNA here is from genome assembly GCA_023383055.1 of Verrucomicrobiota bacterium. GTDB lineage: Bacteria > Verrucomicrobiota > Verrucomicrobiia > Limisphaerales > JAHDYP01 > JAHDYP01. The sequence goes on from JAHDYP010000194.1 coordinate 1,980, forward strand.
TGGATATTCCCCGTGGTGAATTTTGGATCCGACATCGCGAGATTTTCCTGGTCAAGGCGATCGCCTCGGCCGCGCATGTTTACGACAAACGACTGGTGGATGCGGAAGCCTTCACCACCTGGCGGCGCTGGATTGACGGGCCGCTCGATCACAAACGACTTGCCGACCGGGCCTTGGGCGAAGGGCTGAATTGTTTTTCGCTGCATACCTTCGCGAGTTCCCCGCCCGAGGCCGGGCTCCCGGGTTGGGCCTATCATGCCGGCACGGATATCAATCCGTCCGCCACCTGGTGGCCGATGGCGGGCGCTTTCATGGACTACCTGGCGCGTTGTTCCTACATGCTGCGCCAAGGTTGGTTTGTGGCCGATGTCTGTTACTACTACGGCGATCAAGCGCCGAATTTCCATCCGCCCTTGTGCAACGTGCCGGAGAAGCCGCTCCTGGACGGTCTGGCTCCGGGCAACGATTATGATGTTTGTTCCTCCGAGGTGATCCTCGGACGCCTGCGGTTGGAGCAGGGCCGGATCGTATTGCCGGACGGGATGAGTTACGCGGCGCTCGTGTTGCCCGAACAGGACCATATCCCTGCCAATGTGCTCGCGAAGATTCACGCACTGGTGACCGAAGGTGCCACCGTTATCGGCCACCAGAGGCCCACTCGCAGCCCCGGCCTGAAAGACCGGGAATCGGAAACCGCGAAAGTCCTGCATTTGGCCAGGGAACTCTGGGGGCAGGCTGAAATGTCCGCCAAGCAGGACACCACGGATGTTTTGATCCGCCCGATCAAGAAAGGCCGGTTCATTGTCGCCCGCGACCGCACGGCGGCGCTGCGGAAGATCGGGGTTGCCCCGGATTTTGAAATTGCGGGATACGACAAAGCGGACTTGGGACCTCTGGACTTCGTCCACCGGCAAACCACGCACGAGGATTTCTATTTCATTTATAACAAAACGACGCAACCCCAGGCCTTGACCTGCCGATTCCGCGCCGCCACCGGTTCGAATGGCCGCGTGCCCGGGTTCTGGTGGCCTGATTCAGGACGCCGCAGTTCCTGTGAGGACTGGAAAAGCCTCGCCGATGGCCGGACCGAAGTCCCCGTGGTGCTTGCCCCATCCGGTTCGGTGTTCGTCGTGTTCCGGAAACCCGACGCGGCGCTGGACCCCATTGCCCGCGACTCATTTGTGGCGGCCGCCAGTCCAACTCCGATGCTCGTCGAAGGACCATGGCACGTCGCGTTCCCGGAAGGTTTCGGGGCGCCGCCAGAGGCCACTTTCGACACATTGCGGAGTTGGACCGAGTCCGACAACGAAGGGATCCGGTTTTTTTCGGGTATGGCCACCTACCGGAAGAGCATCGAGATACCGGAGCCGTTGGCCAAACAGGGTCGGCTCTTCCTGGAACTGGGTGATCTCGCCGAAATTGCCGAAGTCACGCTCAATGGGAAAAACCTCGGACGCGTCTGGCTGCCGCCGTATCGGGTCGAGATTTCCGGTGTTGCGCGGGCTGGTTCCAATGAACTCGAAATCCGCGTTGCGAACCTTTGGGCCAACCGTTTGAATGCGGACTCTCTGCTCCCCGAGGCGAAGCGTTTCACCCGGAGCAATCTGGACCGGATTCAAACCGACCCGACCTCGGACAGTTCCTTCGGAAAAGTCCCCCATGGCAAGACGCGGCCCGTTTATACCGAACTCCCGCCGCTGATGAAGTCGGGCCTTTTCGGACCGGTCCGAATCCTCGCGCCCGAGAGAAAGAAAAGAGAGGGGAATTGAGAGTTCGGGAAAGCCGTTCGGCCATCAAGCGCGACCAGCCCCCCCGATGCCCTACTGCAGCAGCAATTCTCACTGTGGAATCCCGGGCTCACGCAAAGGCGCCAAGCCCGCCAAGGGGAGATACTGTCTGGCCTTCGCGGGCTTCGCGGGCTTTGCGGGAGAATGGCCCGGCGAAGACTTATCCTGTTTAAGAGGCCATGGGGATACCATAACGAGAATTCCTGCTCCTGCAGGGGGCGGGCTTGACTCCGGCCGTGCGCAGCGGGTACACCTTCGCGGTTCCGCCGGGCCGGAAGCGGCGGATTTGCAGCCATCCAGAACAACGAGAAAGCACCAGGGAGAAGCGAACCAATGGCCACCCAACCTGCACACCTGGACGAGGGCAAGACCTTCCTCGGCCACCCGCGCGGACTCTTCGTCCTCTTCTTCGCCGAGATGTGGGAGCGCTTCTCGTACTACGGCATGCTGCTGGGCCTGCTGGTGTTCATCTGGGGCAAGCCGCTGCTGCCGGGCTGCGCACCGACGAAGAGCGCAAATAATCCATAGCGGTGGCCGGGTCACGACTGTGCGGCACGCATTCGAATGAATAGCTGCGGACCAGTGACCAACGCAGGACTCACTGTGACGGACACGGTCTCGACTTCGGCCACTGCGGCGCCGGGCGTCTGGATGGCCCCCGTGTCCTGAGCCCACGTGGTCAGGTTGGTCGAGGTCCACACGGTGTAGCTCAGGCCGGTGAGCGACGAAACACGCCGCGTGTAACTGAAAGTGCCGTTCGTCGGGCCGGGCAGGGACGAGAAAGGATTGCGTGCCGCGGCATGGGTTGGATCCAGTCCCCAGATGCGTTCGTAATTGTTGTTCAACCCGTCGCCATCGAAGTCGGCGTTCGGGTCGGTGAGGTTCGCGCCGGAACACTTCGCTCCCCAAACGTCGTAATCGGTTAGCGTCGTGAAGTTCCAAACCGTGTCGTTCGTGATCCCGGCGAAGGCGTTGTTGGCCGGGTCCTTGATCGCGGTCGCGGCGATCTGGACGGCGTAGTTCTTGCCGCTCGTGAGGTTTGCCGTGGGGTTGATCGTGAGGACCGCTCCGGAGATCGAGACCTGAGCGGTGTCGGTGACCGGAATGTTCGTCTGCGTCCCGTCGGTCAAGTTCCTGAGCGTGAGGTTGCCGGTGCCCCGCACGATGTTATCGCTGAAGGTCGCCACCAGGTTCGCGCCGACGGCCACGCCGGTGGCGTTGTTGGCGGGGCTGTAGGTGGAGATCGTCGGCGGGGTGGTGTCGGCCTGAAGCCCGATCATCTCGCTGGCAAGAGCATCACCAATCAGGTAGTAGCTCTTGGCATTGCGGTTCCAGTGGTATCCTTCGTCGGCGGGTGAGGATGATGCCGGGATCCAGAAGCTCTTGGTATCCACCACCGAGACATTGCCATTGAACGCTGGATACTTGGTGAAGTCTTCCATTTTCAACTGCGCCAACTCCACCGTGCTATACGTCGTTGGATTACTCTGTCCGGTGGTGGCAATCACGAAGGGCAGATTGGGAACGCCTACCGCGAACCGCACATCCTTGATGAATTTCTCCATGTTCGCTTCGTACTCGGCGGAAGCGCTCGTTGACACGAGGTCGTTCCAGCCTTGGTGCCAGGCAAAGCCGGCGAACTCGAAGCCGTCGGCGGGGTTGTAGGCCGGGAAATGGGTTTGCAGGTTGGCCGTCGCATCGATCACGTCCTCGAGCATTTCCGTGAAGTTATACCCTTGGTCGCCCTCCTTTCCGGGCACATCGAAGTTCCAACCAGCACTTGGCGGGCGGAAGTCCGTCTGCAGGCTCTTGCCGCCCCATGCGATTTTAATCAAAAGAACCTTCTGCCCGTAGTGCTCACCCATGGCATGGCCGAACTGCAGTTCGGGGCCGATGGTGGTGCTGCCGGCACCATAGCCGGTGGTAAGTCCGCCCTTGACGAGCGTGCCATCGCGCCTATACCAGATCCAGGCATCATCACGCACGGCCCAAAGGCTGCCGTTCTTCAGGTGCGCATAGGTCACCGGGTCGTTGTTGTAGGTAAATTGAAGGGTGCCCTGGGTGCCGATCGGCTCCATTTCACCGTGGCCGACCATGTTCGATTGGCCGGCGAGGATGAAGACTTTCACCTTGTTGGCGCTGTTCCTCGGAGTGGTGAAACTCCAGACATCACCGGTTCCGGTGCCCTGGGCATTCACTTGATCAACGCGCCAGTAATAGGTTGTCCCGGGGGTTAGCGGCCCCGGATTGAAGGTCGTGCCACTTTGATTTCCTTTGAATTCGGCGGCACCGGGAGTCGGGTTCGTTCCAAAGTACACGTCATGAGAACTGGCAATGGCCGACTTTCCAGCCACCCATTTCAGGGTCCCCACATTGGTGGCGACGGCTTTCATGCCATTCCACGGCATCGGGCGTAAGGCCTTGGCGGGCGGGCCGACCGAAAAGCTCCAAACCGGCCCCGTGGTTGTGCCGTCCGCGTTGATTTCGTCGATGCGCCAGTAGTAGGTTCCATTGGCCAAGTTGCCCGGATCGAAGGTGGTTGCGGTTTGATTGCCCCGCAACTCACCTGCCCCCGGCGATGGATTGGTGCCGAAGTATACATTCCTGGAAAGGGCATCGACTCCCTCGGTCCAACTCAAATCCGTGCCGGACGCATGACCCACAGTGGCATCCTGCGGGTTTGGATTGCTGGCCGGGCCGGGAGGAAGCACGCCACTGGTATCCTTGACGATCTGGAACCCTGCCGGGCCGATATGGTTGAAACCATTGCCCCATACCTTCAGCGTGAATGACGAGGTTCTCAATTTCCGGAAGACGATATAATTCCCCGGGGTGGTGGCATTGGTGATTTCGACAAACCCGGCGAATGGTCCCGAAGACACCTTGAAATTCTGCACCGCACCGCCATTGAGGATCAGCTTGCCCGTGCCGTCACCGACGTGTGACGCATTGGCGCCGAGGTAAACGATGAGGTCGTAAACCTGATAGGGAATGTTTGACACGGTCATGTCGAATTGTGCGGATTCGTCGTATGGATCCTCGGTGCCTTGTGCTTGGCTATCCATCAGGTCGCCACTGCCGCCGAAATTGGGATTGGGCTGATCATCGTCGGTCCAACCGTTGCGCACATCATTGAGCGTCAATGTTGCCGTTGCTCCCAGATTGCTCGTGAGCGTGAACGGAGCCGCGGGGGAATCCAGTCCCCAGGGGACTTCGTAGTTCTGCCAGCCGCTTACATTGGATGTTCCGAGTCCGGCGGTCTCTCCCGCTTCGAGCGTGACGGTGTTGTGATTCGCGGAGCTTAACCCGCCATACGCGTAGAAATTGACGCTCATTACATCCAAGGGGCCACCCACATGTTCAGTCGCGAAGTTCCACGTCGTGTCGTTGGTGATTCCGGCGAAGCTGTTGCCCGCGGTGTCGTCGATGGCGGTCGCGGCGATCTGGACGGCGTAGTTTTTGCCTCCCAAGAGGCTCGCCGTCGGATTGATGGTCAGGACGGCTTCGGAGATCGAGACCTGGGCGGTGTCGGTGACCGCGATGGTCGTCTGCGTCCCGTCACTCAGGTTCTTCACCGTGATATTGCCGGTACCTCGGGCGATGTTCTTGCTGAAGGTTGCCACGAGGTTCGCGCCTACGGCCACGCCGGTGGCGTTGTCGGCGGGCTTGAGAGTGGTGATCGTCGGCGGGGTGGCGCCAGTGATTGCCCCATAGTTGACGATCTGGAAGCCGGCCGGACCGATGTGGTTGAATCCATTTCCCCATACCTTCAGGTTCAAGGAAGGATTGGTCAGTCCCCGGAAGACGATGTAGTTCCCCGGCGTGGTGGCATTGGTGATTTCGACAAACCCGGCGAATTGTCCCGAAGGCAGGGTGAAGCCCTGCTCGGCACCACCATTGAAGACGACCTCGCCCGTGCCGTCGCCGGACTGCGCTTCATTGGAGCCCAGGTAAACGATGAGCTCGTAGCTCGGATAGTGAATGTTCGAGATATCCATGTTGAACAGTGCCGATTGGTCATATGGATCTTCGGTGCCGTTCGCGTGTCCATTCATCAAATCCCCATCGCCGCCTACGAAAAAGGTATGGGGCACATCCGAAAAGGTCCAACCGTTGCGCACATCATTGAGCCTCATGGTTGCCGTTGACCCCACACTGCTGGTGAGCGTGAACGGAGCCGCAGGCGAACTCAGGCCCCACGGGACCGAATAGTTCTGCCAGCCGCTGACATGGAACGTACCGAGCCCGGCCGATTCTCCCGCTTCGAGCGTCACGGTGTGACGGTCATCCACGGCGAGCGGGCCATAGGCATAAAAATTGAGGCTCATCAGATCCAGTGGCCCATCGCCCAGGGTCCTGCCGTTTGCGGGTGCGGAGGCACTGGTGGTGTTCCCGGCGGCGCTCTTGTCGCGCGCCTGCACCGTGAAGGTGTAGCTGGTGGAAGGGGCGAGTCCGGTCGCGGTGTAAACCGGGCTGTTCTGCCACGGGCTGCTGGTTCCCAGCGTTACATTGTTGAAGCGGTATTCCACGCCGCTGGGATCGCTGGCGGTAGTGGCCGTCATGGTGATCGAGGTGGAGCCGGCCGTTTGCGGCGGCACCGCGAAGCTCATCGGATTCGGCGTCGGCTTGGTGGTGTCGGGAGCCGTGGTGGTGAAGTTCCAGGTCGTGTCGTTGTTGATTCCGGCGAAGCTGTTACCCGCAGTGTCGTCGATGGCGGTCGCGTCGATTCGGACGGCGTGGTTTTTGCCGCCCACGAGGAGCGCCGTCGGATTGATGATCAGGGTTGCGCCGGAGATCGTGACCTGAGTGGTGTCGGTGACCGCGATGGCCGTCTGCGTCCCGTCGCTCAGGTTTTTGAGCGTGATGTTGCCGGTGCCCCGCACGATGTTTTCGCTGAAGGTCGCCACGAGGTCCGTGGCGTGCGCCACGCCGGTGGCGTTGTCCGCCGGGTAGTAGGCGGTGATCACCGGCGGGGTGGTGTCCGGGCCGCCGGTGCTGTTGCTGTCGAAGAAGTAGGGTTGGGGGATGATCTCGCCATTCAATCCCGCGAAAGACGGGCCGGTCCACTTGAGTTTGGCGACGGCGGATCCGGTATTTTCGTAGTATTCAACCAAGAGTGGGACCTTTTGCCCGGCGGTGAGGGAGATCGGTTGACCATCGGTCCAGCGGGTGGATTGATCGTGGAGATGGTTGATGACCGACACGCCGTTGAGATAGGCGCGGATGCCGTCGCTGGTCAGGCCGGACAAGGTGTATGTGCCGGTTTCGGGAGCGAGCAGGAAGCCGCTCCAGCGGGTGCTGAAGGTGTCGGCCCCGATGGAGGGGTCGGGCGAGCCGGTGCCCCAATCGAAGTTGATCTGGGGATCGGTGCGGGTGAGCACCGGGCTGGTGAAATCGGCGTTGTTGAAATACTCGCCCACGATGCCGTTGCCGGACGAGCCGACGATGATGGAGACGGTGGCGGGATCGGAGGTCGTCAGGGAGTCGGCGGTCTGGAAGGTGAACTTATCGGTGCCGCTGTAGCCGGCGTTTGGCGTGTAGTTGAGGTTGGGGGCGGTGCCGGTGAGAGTGCCGTGGGCGGGTTGGGTGACATTGAGGAATGAGAAGGCCCCGCGTGGCGACGCGCCGGTGAGGGTGATCGCCTTCGCGCCGGTGGTGGCGACGATTTGGGAATTGGCGACACAGAGGCCGGGATGGGTGGTCGGTGCGGCGATGGCATCCTCGATGGTTAAAATCGTCTGGTCGAGGATGTCGAAGGGGTATTGATTGTCCCACCGAGGCCATGTGTCTCGGTAGCCCCTGAGGGTGGGCAGGGTGTAGCGGGCGGCATCGCCGTAGGAGGCGAGGGCTCTGAGGGCTGCGATGGTATATTCTCCACCGAACTCTCCTACGGTCTCGAGCGAGAAGAGGGCAATCGGTATGCCCTCGGTGATTTCATTTTCCGCCATGAAGTCGATCGCGTTGGCGCGGCTGCCTGCGCTGAACATGCGGTCGGCGGGGGTGTCGTAGGAGGCCACCTGGACCAGTTCCGGAAACAGGGATTGCAAGTCGGTCAAATTCAGCCGGTCTCTGGCGAATGCGGCAACGGGGCTGCGGTAGGCACCCGTGGGTAGCGACAGACCGGCGCGGAGCGCGGGATAGAGGTGGGTGGTTTTCGGGGCATTGATGGTGTGGGTCGCTAATTTTCTGAAGAGAACATCGGATAGTGTGGATTGGCTGAACTGCAAGGGGTCGGCCCAATTGATGACATCAGGATCGGCGGGGGCGTTGGCGATGAAGGCGTTGATCAAAGCGTCGCGATGGGTGCTGATGGTGCTGGTATTGTAGTTGTTGATGGCGGCGGCGGCTTTATGACGGACCCAGTGGTCGGGATCATTGAGCATGCCGACCAGGGTGGGCAACGCGGTGGCGTCCTTGCGGATGCCGAGGACCTCGGCGGCGCTTTGGCGAAGGTTGGGATCCGGGCTGGCAAGCAGGCCGTGCAGGTTCGTGAGGTCGGTGCTGGTCAAGGAGCGGGCGGCGAGTTCGACCGAGGCGTAATAACGCACGACGGGATCATATTCGCCGAGGGCGGTGAAAAGTTCGGAAATTGACAGGCCGCTGCGATCGATGCGGAAGGAGCCTGCGGAAACCGCGTTGGCGACTTTGGCAGGGTCGAGCGTGTATGCCGGGTTGGCCTGTTTTCCGGTGATGTGGAGGCGTTTGAGCGGAAGGCTGTAGGTGAGGAGGTTGATGGCGGTGCCTTTGACACCGTATTGAGCGGAGTTCCCCAGGTAGGTGCCGTCAGAGGTGGAGCCGCCGCTGTAATAGTCCCCGTCCCGGCTGTCGTAAGTGAAGGATCCGTTCGTGCGGCGGGAAACATCGAAACGCCAGAGAAGCTGCTTGAAATGCCCGGAGGCGGCCGATTCCCCGCCCATGCCGGCGCCGAGAGCGGCCCAGAGCAGGCCTAACTCCTGTCCCGCATGCCCCACGTCAACACCGGCCCAACCGGCGATGGCCATGCGGCTGTAGTATTCGGCTTGGACCGCGTAGGCGGCTTGCAGTCCGAAGAACACGGCCGCCGATGCATCTTTGCCGTTGGAAGCGTGCCATAAGGTGGGCATGTGTTCGCCGTAGGGGATGCCGCCTCTGTTGACGTAGGAGCCGAGGAAGTCCGATGCGCGCTGGATGGCGGCATCGATTTCCGGATCGATGGATTGCCCGGCGGCTTGCAGGGCCTTTTTGCCGAGCACGATCGCGAGGTTGGCGATGTTGCCGACCGAGTTGACCGGGCCGTAGCCGTTTGAGATGCGGCGGCCTGAGCCATCCTGGTAGAGGATCGAAGGTGCGTGGCCGTAGGTGCCCCACATGCTTTGGGTTTCGACGAGCCAAAGGGTGAAGGCATTAATGGTCGGGACGACTTGGGAGTCGCTGGTGAAAAGGTAATACTCGGCGAGGAAAACCAACTGATAGGCTGGATCCCAGTTCCAGTCGCCCCCACTAGGGATCCGGTTGGCCAAGGAACGGGCGTAGGTTTGCAGACGGGATTGGACCGCGCTGTAATTCGGATCGCCGGGCTGCACGCTGGCGAGGAGGGCGAGCGCTTGGATGGCGTTGGCGTGGCTGTTGCCGGAGTTCAGGTAGTTCGAGTTGGCGAGGAGTTCGCCGACCATCTGGTCGCGGGTATTGGCAAGGATTTGTGCGGATTTCGGGCAGTGGTAGGGAGCGGTGGCCGAGTATTCACCGAGGGTGGGGATGGTGATATTGACATCGGTGGTGGTGCCCGCCCGCCAACGTTTGACGCGGAGGGTGCCGGCGCCGGTTTTCTCCGCTTCCGTGATCGAGGCACCGAAGGCCTTGCGGGCGTCGGAAGTGAATGCAGGCACCGTGCCGGAGCTGGCGGCGATGGCGCCGAGGATCACGTCGTCCACGGCGAGCACGGCATTGCCCGGGGCGCTGGCGATGGTGACGAGGATCTGGCGGCTTGCATCGGTGATCCGACCGGAGGCGGCGTAATCGAATCCGTCCGTATTGACGTGAATCCAGCCGCGCAATCCGGTGGGGCCGAGGTTGAAGGTATCGGAGCGGTCGATGCCGGCGATGACTCCCGGTTGGGTGAGGTTGGGCGGCGTGGTTTGCGCCGCGCAGACTCCTGCGATGGAGAAAGCGAGCGCCAGTGCGCGGAGGATGACTTTGCTGAGGCGGATTATCCGAATACTCATGGGATGACGACTAGGTTTCGTGGCTTCGTCCTTCACGGATTTGGGGTTGTCCTATCATTAGGTGCCGGGGCGTCGCTTCGTTTAAGCGCCCAGCTCGGGAAGAATTGACCGGATCAGGGCGCGGTCGTCTTCCGGCAAGGCCGCCAAGGGGCAAGGTTGGTCTTGCGGACGGGTTTGCTTTTGATTGATGCGCCCCAACAGGCTCCAGTTGCGGCCTAGGTCCTGCGGTTCGTGGGCGGGCCGATCATAGCGGGTGAAGTCAATCACAGTTTCCGGCGATGACCTCTCCCAATCCCGCAGCAGCGCCAGAC
>JAHDYP010000195.1 GCA_023383055.1 Verrucomicrobiota bacterium
CGTCGACGGATGGCTTGGAATGCTGTTTTCGGCGGGTGTTCCGACCGCCACCGGCTGGGGTCATTCACGGTGGGGGATCCTCGCCGAATGTTTTGACCGGCCAGCCCGATTGCGCTTTCATTGGGCCGTATGATCCACCTTGGCCTTCACACCGATAATTGGCGTCCCCTCAGCCGCAGTTTCGAGTTTGCCATCGACCAGATCGCGGCGTCCGGACTTAAACATGTCGAGTTCGCCGCCATCCATGGGCAGAACTTCATCCAGGCCCTGGGCTACGACCCGGGCGTCTCGCTCCAATCCAACGCCCGCGCCCTGCGCCGGTTGCTCGAGCGCAAAGGGCTCGAGGTATCGCAGATCGACGGAGCCTACCCGATGATGGGCCCGAACGGTTCGGCTTTTGGTGTGCAATACGTCCAGCAGGCCATCCGGTTCGCCGCCGAGCTCGGCTGCCCGATGGTCGATACCGTGGACGGCGCGTTCGAAACGCCGGGCATGACCGTCGACGAAGTGTTCCGCGTCACGTGCGACAACTACCGGCAATGCCTGGCCTGGGCGGAGGATTTCCAGGTGATCATCAACGTGGAACCCCACGGGCCCTACACGAACAATCTCGATTTCATGAAACGGTTGTTCGAACACTTCAACTCACCCTGGCTCCGGCTCAACTTCGATACCGGCAACACCTTCATCGCCGGTCATGACCCGCTCAATTACGTGACGGCGCTCCGACCCTATCTCTCGCATTGTCACATCAAGGATGTCAGCGCCGAACTCGCGGCGGCCGCCCGCGGCGAGGAAACCGGCATCGGCAGCTCGATTGTCCCGGTCGGCGGCGGCGTCAATGCCGACAACATCCGCAAGTGCATGGACTACTTGAAGGCAACCCACTGGGACGGCGTGGTCTCGATCGAATGCCACGGGTCCGACGAAAACACCGCCGCCAGCGTGAAATTCATGCGGGGAATCGTCGGTAACTGAATCCTGGTCACCGGGTGTCACCGCGACCACCGTCATTCCGGACGATTGCCGGCGGCCCACCCTCAGACCATTAAGCATCCGAACAGCATGCTGATTGTTCATGTTCATGCGCGGGTAAAACCGGAATGCATCGAGTTGTTCCGGGAGGCGACCGTTGCCAATGCCCGGGCCAGCCGGTGCGAGCCCGGCATTGCCCGCTTCGATGTGGTCCAACAACTCGATGACGCCACGCGCTTCGTCCTGATCGAGGTATACCGCGACGATCAGGCCCCGGCGCGACACAAGGAGACGGCGCATTACGCCGCCTGGCGTGACGCCGTTGCGCCCCTGATGGCCGAGCCGCGGCAGAGTCTTAAGTATGTCCATGTTCACCCGGCCGCCGACGGCTGGTAATCGGTCCATCTCGGCCTCGTGTAACTCGGCCCTCCAGCTTAGGCTATGAGTCCTTTCGAATTGGCACTGCCAGGTCGCGTGCTTTTCGGGTGCGGCAGATTGCGGGAAGTCGGGGAGGTTGCGCGCGAGTTGGGAAAGCGTGCCCTGGTGGTCACGGGTGGCTCGAGGCGGCGCGCGGCGCAATGGCTGGAGTTGCTCGCCGCAGCCGGCGTGCGGACTGAGGTCTTCGCCGTGACGGGCGAGCCCACAACGACCGCGGTCGAGCGCGGGGTCGACGCGGCCCGACAACAGGGCGCCGACGTGGTGATTGGTATTGGCGGCGGCAGTGCCATCGATGCCGCCAAGGCGATTGCCGCGCTGGTGACGAATCCGGGCGCGCTGCTCGATTACCTCGAGGTGATCGGACTGGGCAAGCCACTTGAGCGGTCACCGTTGCCTTTCATCGCGGTTCCGACCACCGCGGGCACGGGTGCCGAGGCCACCCGCAACGCCGTGCTCGCCTCGCCCGCGCACCGGGTCAAGGTCAGCCTGCGCAGTCCGCTGATGTTGCCCAGGGTGGCCATCGTCGATCCCGAGTTGACCCACGAGCTGCCGCCCGAAATCACCGCGTCCACGGGATTGGACGCCTTGACGCAGCTCATCGAGGCCCTGGTTTCCACCCGCGCCAATCCGCTCACGGAGAGCCTTTGTCGCGATGGCATCGCGCGGGCGGCCGAAGCCTTGCCAGTGGCCTTTGCCCAGGCGTCGCTCGATCCGCGCCCGCCGGGGCCGATCGATCCCCGCCATGCGGCGGCGCGCGAGGCCATGGCCCTTGCGAGTTTGTGGAGTGGCCTCGCGCTGGCCAATGCCGGTCTGGGGGCCGTGCACGGTTTCGCCGGGCCCCTGGGCGGTATGTTCGACGCCGCACACGGGGCGATCTGCGCCGCGCTCCTGCCGGAAGTCATGCACACCAATATCCACGCTCTGCGCCGGCGCGCGCCGGCCGATCGCGCGCTTGACCGTTACACCGAGATCGCGCGGCTGCTGACTGGGCGCGGCGACGCTACGGCCGAGCGGGGAGTGGAGGCGATCCGCCAGTTGTGCGCCGGGTTGAGGGTGCCTTCGTTGCGCCGGGTTGGGGTCACGCTCGAGCAAGTGCCGGCCCTGGTGGCCGGCGCGCGCCGCGCCAGCAGCATGAGGACGAATCCGATCGTGCTGACGGACGAGGAGTTGGCCGGGATTCTGGAACGATCGATCTGACGGATCAGAGCGGCCGCAGCCAGAGGTTGCGGAATCGAACGGGGCAATCGTGGCCGCCCAGCACCACGGGACCCTGGTTTAACCGTCGTTTGTATTCGGGGAGGACGCGGTGGTTGGTTTCGCCGCGGATTTCCTCCTCGAGATGGACCAGCGCGCCGTTGTGGAACATTGTCACCCGTGCGGGGCTGGCCAGGCGTTCGCCGTCCCACTTCGGGGCGGTGAAGATGATGTCAAAGGTCTGCCATTGGCCGGGCGGGCGGGTGACATTGACGCGGGGCGGGGTCTGGCCGTAGATGGCGGCGGCCTGGCCGTCGGGGTACAACTTCTCATTGTAGGAATCGAAGATCTGGATTTCGTAGAGGCCCATGAGCAGCACACCGTTGTTGCCGCGGTTATACCATGGACCCTCGAAATCCGCCGGTGCCATCCATTCGAGGTGCAGTTGCAGGTCGCCGAACGATTCCTTCGTGGCCAGGTTGCCCGCGCCGGCCTCAATGACCCCGTCCACGACCCGCCAGGCGTTGGATTGCCAAGCCGAGAGATCGCCGCCGCCGAAGAGCACCTTCGCGTCCGAAGGCACCGGGGCCGGCGCCGGCGCGGGACCGGGATCGACCCGCCGCGGCGCGGGGCGGTCGGGGTCATGGACGTGGAAACCGCACCAGAGCAGTACCGGGGTGTCTTTGTAGCCATAGACACCGGAGCCATCCCGCGCGTTGACCAGATCCGCGCCCAGCAGGGCACAGTCGAGTTGGACAAGGGCGGCGGTTGCGGATATCGCGAGCAACACGGCGCGGGCATTCCTGGAAATGGGGGTCTTCATGAGGCGAAGATTAGCGCCGGTCGCCGGTCCGGTTCAATCATGATGAAGCGTGGCGGAGAGGCGGAAAGACCAACAGCAGCCGCCGGATCTCGCGCAGTTTGCCGCGGGCATCGGATTTCGTCAGGCGCGGGAACTTGCCGCCCGTGGTGAGGTAATCGCCCTGGCGCATCAGCATGAGCCGGTCATCCCTGACTTCGATGGTGGAGATGCCGCGCTCGCCGGCGAGTTGCTTCAACTCGGCCACCAGGAACAGGAGCTCGAGCGCTGCGGGCGGCGGGCCGAAGCGGTCGCGGATTTCGCTCCGCAACCTGTCCAGGGCGGTCTTGTCGGTGGCTTGCGCCAGCTTGCGGTAGATCTCGATCCGCTGGCGGGCGTCACTGACATAGCGGGGCAGGACGAAGGCGGGCGACCGTTTGACGGCGGCCGGGGTTCGCCGGGGGTCTGGCAGCAGGGAGTCCGGCGGACCGGATGCGGAGCGGCGGACCGGGCTGGTGCTTTCCTCCCCCGGGCTGAGCGCGAGAAAATCGAACCGGGCCTGGACGTCGATTCGCGGTTTGACGGTTTCGCCTTTGAGGCGGCTGATGCTCTGCTTGAGGAGCTGGCAATAGAGTTCGAAGCCGACGGCGGTGATGTGGCCGCTCTGCTCGGGTCCCAGAAGATTGCCGGCACCGCGGATCTCGAGGTCGCGCATGGCGATCTTAAAGCCGCTGCCGAGGCTCGAGTATTGGCGGATGGCGCCGATCCGTTTGCGGGCGTCGGCGAGAAGTCCGGCGTGGCGGGGGAGGAGGAAATAGGCGTAGGCCTGGTGTTTGTAGCGGCCCACGCGGCCGCGCAGCTGGTAGAGATCGCTCAAGCCGAACCGATCCGCGCGGTCGATGATAATGGTGTTGGCATTTGGGATATCGATGCCGCTCTCGATGATCGTGGTGGAGAGCAGGACATCGGCTTCGCCTTCGACGAACCGGGTCATCACCTCTTCCAGGTCGTCGCTGTGCATTTGACCGTGCCCGACCACCAGGCGCGCCTGGGGAACGAGCGTTTTTAGACGCTGGGCGATGAGCTCGATGCTGGTGACCCGGTTGTGGAGGAAGAAAACCTGGCCGCCCCGGTTGAGCTCGCGTTGGATGGCGTCACGGATCACGCGCTCGTCGTAGGGTGTGACGATCGTTTCCACCGGCAGCCGATCCTGCGGCGGGGTCTCGATGGTGCTCATGTCCCGCGCTCCGGTCAGGGCCAGGTACAACGTGCGGGGAATGGGGGTCGCACTCAGGGTCAGGACATCCACCAGCCGGCGCATTTGTTTGAAGGTTTCCTTCTGGATGACCCCGAAGCGTTGTTCCTCGTCGATGACCACGAGGCCAAGTTCCTTGAACGTGACATCGCTCTGCACCAGGCGATGCGTGCCAATGACGATGTCAACCGCCCCCTGGGCCAGCTCCCGGATCGCCCGCTGTTGCTGGGCACGGGTGCGAAAGCGGGAAAGCAGCTCGATGCGGACGGGATAGTCGGCCATCCGTTCCCGGAAGGTTTTGAAATGTTGCTGGGCCAGGACCGTGGTGGGCACCAGCACCGCCACCTGCTTCCCGCTCATCACCGCTTTGAACGCCGCCCGGATGGCCACCTCCGTCTTGCCGAAACCGACGTCGCCGCAGATCAGGCGATCCATGGGCCGCGCCGATTCCAGGTCCCGCTTGGTCTCCTCGATGGCGCGCAATTGGTCGGGGGTCTCTTCGTAGACAAACGAACTCTCAAACTCGCGTTGCCAGGGGACATCGGTCGGGAAAGCCTGGCCAACCTGCGAGTCGCGCGCGGCCTGGATCGCGAGCAGTTCACCGGCGAAATCGCGGATCGCCTCCTCGGCTTTGGCCTTGGCATTGGCCCAGCGGGTCCCGCCGAGGGTGTTCAGCGGCGGTTGAGCGCGGCCGGCGCCGACATACTTGCTCACCAGGTGCGACTCGGTGACCGGCACATACAGCTTCGGCGGTTCCTGGTCCGGCTCGCGAGGGGCATACTCGATCACCAGGCATTCCTGGCCTTCAGCCGACGGCGCGGGGTCCGCAGCGCGCGCGGTCGGCCGGCGACCCGAAGCGACCGGCAGCACCCGCAGCCCGAGGTAACGACCGATGCCATGCTGT
The DNA here is from genome assembly GCA_023383055.1 of Verrucomicrobiota bacterium. Lineage (GTDB taxonomy): Bacteria > Verrucomicrobiota > Verrucomicrobiia > Limisphaerales > JAHDYP01 > JAHDYP01. Next base: position 5,566 of record JAHDYP010000195.1, read on the forward strand.
ACGTGCACCACGTAATCGCCTTCGGACAGTTCGGTGAAATCGATCTCGAGCGCGGAACGGGCGGCAGCCGCGTGCGGCGATTTCAGCCGGCGCGGTCGCTGGACCTTATAGCGGCCGAAGATCTCGGCATCGGTCACCACGACAAACCGACCCGCTTCGCAGGCGAACCCGCCGGTCAACGCGCCCAGATGCAACACCGGTTGCGGATGGTGGCCGGCCTCGGCGGCGGAGTCCGATCCCGAGTCGAGGCGGTATTCCGCCCAGATCTCGGTGAAACGTCGGCGTTCGCCTTCATTGTTGCAGACGACGTGGACCGCGGTGCCCTGGCGCAGCCAACGGTGGAGTTGATGGATGAATTCGCGCCTTCGCAACTCGGCCACCTGCGGATCCGGTTCCCGCGCGGCCAGCGGTCGAAACGTTTCCAAGGCCGCCCAATCCAGTGCCACCGCCGATTCGACGGACGGGGTCTCGAACAGCTCAAGCCGGCCCTGATTCGACGTCTCCCAGCGGGACTCGACCTCGGCCCAGGACAGCACGAGCGGATCCGGGCCGGGGAACTGCCCCAGGTACTGTTCCGCCGCCAAGGCGAGCGCCTCGGGTTCGCACAACAGCCACAGGGCGTCCGCCGGCAGATGTTCAAGGAGCGTGGCGGTTTCCAGCGAAACGTCCGCCTGTCGCAGCAGGCCCAATTCGCCCGCGGGCGGCAGCGTCACGGTTTCGATGGCCTCCTTCGAAAGCTGGCTGTGGGGATCGAAGTGCCGCAGCGACTCGAGTTCGTCGCCGAAGAACTCGAGCCGAACGGGCCAGGGACTGGTGGGCGGATAGACGTCCAGAATCCCTCCGCGCAACGCGATCTCACCTTTTTGACCCACCTGCGCCTCGGGCTCGTATGCCTGCTCCTCCAGCCATTCGACCAGGTCCAGCGGTTCGACCCGTGAGCCGCGCGCAAGCCGGCGGGTGCGCTCACGAAGCGCGCTCGCCCCCCACGTTCGCTGCATGAGCGCGACGGCCGTGGTCACGACGATCGGCGCGGTGGCGGACGGCGCGCCCAGCCGCACCAGCGTCTCGAGCCGCTCGCTGATCACATCCGCATGCGGCAGCCGGCTGTCCGAGGGCATGACTTCCCACGCCGGATAGAACAAAAGCGACTGGCCGTCCGGTGGCACGGGGCCTCCCATGATCCGGAGCCAGGACTGGATGTCCTGGAAGAGCGCCTCCTGGGTCTTGACGTTTTCGACTACCAGCACCAGTGGCCGATCCGCGCGGAGCCGCCGCAACAAGACCGTCAGAAACCCGCGCGTGGAACCGCCCACGCCGGCCACGGACAACACCCGTTCCTCCCCGAGGCGCCGGATCAGTTCCCCCAGCGCGGGAGTATTCGCCGCCGCCTCGAACAAGCGAATGCCCGGGCCGTTGTCGACGGATGCCACCAAGGTCAGAAAACTGCCGGGCGCGCCGCCGGCCGTCAAGCGTGCCAGCCTCTGGCAGCGGCCGTTGCGAATGCCCCGGATGGTGGCGGGAGTAACCGAGCGCCGAGGAGAAGCGGGCCCGGGCTGGGAGGTTGGGGGCGAAGGGGGGGTGCGGCAGTGAACCTGTCACCCTATTCCTCGAGCGGTAGCTGCTGATTGACAGCGAGATGCGCAATCCGGCAGCGCGGGATGGTTCAGCGGGGTAGCTGGCGTGACCGGTAGCGCGGACAGCCCTGTCAGCCGTGTCGCCCGCCTGCGCCGGCCTGTGAAACCCGCGGGCGAACCCGTCGCACTTTGGCTTGGAACCTTGCCCTGGAAGGCACTATTTTCCACGGCAACGAACGAAAGCCATGCCCGATTCCGCATCCACCCTCGCGCCGCTGGTTCGCATGACTGGTGTCACCAAGCGGTTCGGGCCGGTGACCGTGCTGCGGCAGGTCGACTTCGAAGTGTGGCCGGGCGAAGTCCATGTTCTGGCGGGCGAGAACGGCGCCGGCAAGAGCACGCTGATCAAGATTCTTGGGGGTGTGCACACCGATTTCGAGGGCAGCCTCGAGGTTCATGGTAGGCCGGCGCGTCCGCGATCGCCGACGGAAGCGGCGGCGCTGGGCGTGAGTGTCATTCACCAGGAATTGTCGCTGGTCGGTCCCATGAGCGTTTCGGACAACATCTTTCTGGGGCAGACGCTCACCCGCGGTGGTTGGGTGCGGGACGGTCCGCAGCGCCAACAGACGCGACGGCTCCTGGCCGAGCTCGGGCTCGAGCTCGATGTCCGGCGACCAGTCGAGGAGTTCGCGATGGCGACGCGTCAGATGATCGAGATCGCGAAAGCTTTGAGCCGGCGGACGGATGTGATCGTGATGGATGAGCCGACGAGCGCATTGAACGGGCCCGAGGTGGACCGGTTGTTCAACCTGATCGGCCAACTCAAGGGCCAGGGCTGCGGCATCGTTTACATCACCCACAAAATGGAGGAGATCGAGCGCATCGCCGACCGCATCACCGTCCTGCGCGATGGCGTGCGGGTGGGCTCCGCCCCCGCCGGGCAACTCCCCTCCGCGGAGTTGATACGCTGGATGGTGGGACGCGAATTGAACGAGCAATTCCCGCGACACACCCCCCGATTGGGGGCGGAACGTCTGCGGCTGGAAAACTTCAGCGTTTATCCCGAGGGCGGATCCGGGCGCGCTTCGGTTCAAGGGATCAACCTCTCGGTCCGGTCCGGCGAAATCGTCGGGGTCGGCGGCCTGCAAGGGTCCGGGGCCAGCGATCTGCTCCTGGGATTGTTCGGCGCATACGGCGACGGCACACGCGGCCGGGTCCAACTCGAGGGCCGGCCGGTGCGGATCCGCGCGCCGCGGCAGGCCATCGCGGCGGGTGTCGCGCTGCTGACCAACGACCGCAAGGCCACCGGTCTGGTGCTCTCGCTTTCGATCGTGGCCAACGCCACCCTGGCGGGCTTGAACCGGCTCTCGCCCGGAGGGTGGCGGCGTCCGCGTCTCGAGGAGGTGGCAAGCGAGCGCGTGATCCGGCCCTTGGGACTGCGGACGGCTTCGTTCGACCTCGAAGTGGGCGCGTTATCGGGTGGCAACCAGCAGAAGGTGGCGATCGCGAAATGGCTGCAGATCGAGCCGCGCTTGCTGCTGTTGGATGAGCCCACCCGCGGCATCGACATCGGCGCCAAACACGAAATCTACCATCTGATGAACCAATGGACCGCCCAGGGCATCGCGATTCTGTTGATCACGTCCGAAATGCCGGAACTGCTCGCCCTGAGCGATCGCGTGATCGTCTTGCACCGCGGGCGGGTGACGGCGGAATTCGATCGAGCATCGGCCACGCCGGAACGCGTGCTGTCCGCGGCCATGGGCACGGAACGGCTCTCAGGAAACCAGCGGGATCCAACGCCAGCGGAGTTCGATCGGCGCACCCAAGCAGGATGAAACATGGATAACGGCGCAATGCGAAGAGGTGGGGAGTGGCTCAAACAGGTCCTGAGCGGGCCGGCTGGCCGCGCCTTCATCGCCCTGGTGCTGGTGGCGCTCGTGGGAGTGATCTTCAATGCCGAAGGGGCGTTTTATAAGATCGCCACACACCGGGACGCTCTCCGACAGGCGTCAGTTTACGGTATCCTCGCCTGCGGGATGACGCTGGTGATCATCGGCGGCGGGATTGACCTGGCCGTTGGCAGCATCCTGGCGCTCGTGGCCGTCTCCTGCGCCACGCTGGCCATCCATTGGAACTGGTCGTCCTGGCTGGCGATTCCGGCCTGCCTGTTGATCGGCGGATGTTGCGGGGGACTCTCCGGGTTCACGGCCGCGCGGCTCCGGGTCCAACCTTTCATTGCCACCCTGGCGATGATGGTCTTTGCCCGGGGCATGGCCAAGTACGTCTCGGGCGGCATGAAAGTCTCGACCGCAGTGCAGAATCCGGACGGAACGTATCGCTACGTCGATGTGCCGCCGTTGTTCGAGGCGATCGACCGACGGATCCTGGGCGACACCGTTCCCGTCGTCACGTTGATCTTTGCAGCATGCCTGGCCGTGGCCTGGGCCGCCCTCGCCTGGCACCGCTGGGGCCGTCAGATTTATGCCATCGGTGGCAACGAAGAAGCCGCCCGGCTTTCGGGGGTGCCGGTGGTCTTCGCCAAATTGTGGGCTTATGTGATGTCCGGCGTGTTCGCGGGCGTCGCGGGGATTTGCCAGGCGGCGCAGGAACATCAGGGCGATCCCGAGGCCGGCGTCGGCTACGAGTTGATCGCCATCGCCATGGTCGTGATGGGCGGGACCAGTCTGATGGGCGGGCGCGGCGGGATGGGCCTGACGTTGCTGGGAGTGCTGACCATCGGGTATTTGGATAAAATCCTGAGCATCAATGCGGTCCCGGAGGCCGGACGACTGATGTTGACGGGAACGATCATTGTCGCCGCGGTCCTGACCCAGAGACGCCGGCGCTCTTAGATCGAACTGAACCTGGGTTTGCGGGCGGAGGCCTCCGCCCGCGCTGGAGGGTTGCCCTGCCGGGAGCGAGGGCCTGGACCACTCGATCACGCCGGCAGATCGATGACGATGAACGGGCAACCAACGTCCTGCCGCAGTATCAGAAGACGTTCAAACTCCAGTCCTCGACGTCCCGATTTTATGTCGCATATGCGACATAAAATCGGGACGTCGAGGACTGGTCCGAGCTCGCCATGGCTCAAGTATCGGCAGCCGTTCCCGACGGATTTCGGTGGGGTGCGTTTGAAGGGGCGGCGAAAACGCATTTGCCTGCCTTGACCGGGATCGGTAGGGTGCGGGGCAAATCGACCCACTTGAGCACTATGAAAAACAACCCCATGGACGCGGCGCCTCGCGAGTTTGGCCGGTCGCGCCGGACTTTTTTGAAGCAGTCATCGTTGGCCGCCGCGGGCGCGGCGGTGGCGAGCCAGTTCCCGTTTGTGGTGACGACCCATGCGGCGGCGGACGATCCGATCCGGGTGGGCGTGATCGGTTGTGGCGGGCGGGGGACGGGGGCGGTGCTCAACGTGCTGGGCGCGGACACCAAGGTGATTTACCCGGAGGCGGGTTATCACACGGAGGACGTGGCGAGCGGCGCGGAGCAGAAGAACAAGCACGTGCAGGTGGTGGCGTTGGCGGATGTGTTTCCGGACCGGCTCAAGATGTGCCGGGATCAGCTCAAGAATCTGAGGAACCCAATCGTTGTGCCCGAGGCTGCCTGTTTCACCGGATTCGACGCTTACCAGCAGTTGCTGGCCATGCCGGAGGTCAACTACGTGATTCTGGCGGAGCCGCCCCATTTTCGGCCGAAGCACATGATGGCGGCGATTCAGGCGGGCAAACATGTGTTCGCGGAGAAACCGGCGGCGGTGGACGGCCCCGGGTGCCGGCTCGTGATCGAGGCGGGAGAATTGGCGAAGCAGAGGGGTCTCGGAATTGCCGTGGGCACCCAGCGTCGGCATCAGCGGAGTTACAGCGAGACGATCAAGCGGCTGCGGGACGGCATGATCGGCGACATCGTCGAGGCGCGGGCGTATTGGAACGGCGGGGCGATCTGGGTGATCGACCGCGAACCGGGCTGGAGCGACATGGAATGGCAGTTGCGCAACTGGAACTATTTCACGTGGCTGGGCGGGGATCACATCGTGGAGCAACACGTGCACAACCTGGACATCATCAACTGGGTGCTGGGAGATCATCCGATTCGGGCAATAGCGCTGGGTGGCCGGCAGGCCCGCGGCGGCAAGGAACACGGCCACATTTACGATCATTTCGCCGTCGAATTCGAGTATCCGAACGGGGTGCGAATGTTCAGCCAGTGCCGGCAAATCAACGGTTGCGACAACAAGGTCGAGGAGGCGGTGCTCGGGACCAAGGGATTCAGCAACTGCCACAACACGATTGTGGTGCGGGGCGGTTCGAGCTATCGGTTCCGGGAGCAGGATGTGAACGCCTACGAGCAGGAGCACCTGGATCTGATCAACAGCATCCGCGCCGGCCAGCCGCTCAACGGGGCCAGGGCCTTTGCCGAAAGCACCCTCACCGGCATCCTGGGCCGCGAGTCCGCCTACAGCGGGCGCACGATCGAGTGGGAGCAGCTCATGAACTCCGAAACCCGGTTGGGACCGGAGCAATACGCGTTCGGCAGTCTGCCGTTCCCTGAGGTGCCGGTTCCGGGGAAATACCGGTTTGCCTGATGCGAGGGAATGCCGGGTTCGCGTCCCTCAGTCCGGACGGTTCATGACGCCGCTCATCCGCATCCGAGGGCTTTCGAAGCATTACCAGACGGCGGTGCTGGCGGATGTCGATTTCGAACTGGAACGGGGAGAGGTGCACGCCTTGGTGGGGGAGAACGGGGCGGGCAAAAGCACCCTCTGCCGGATCATCGCGGGCCTGACGCCACCGACGTCGGGGACGCTCGAGTTGTCGGGCTTGCCTTACGCGCCCAGGACCAAGGCTGAGGCCGAAAACCGCGGCGTGCGCATGGTCATGCAGGAGTTGAACCTGATCGGCAACCTTTCCGTTGCCGAGAACATCTTCCTCCGGCATCTGCCTCATCGCGCGGGGTGGATCGATTACGGGAAGCTCAACGATCGCGCGGGCGACCTGCTCCGCCGGGTGGGCCTGCCGACCCTGGATCCCCGGGCCCAGGTCCGGACCCTGGGGATTGGCCAGCAGCAATTGATCGAGATTGCGGCCGGCTTGTCCGAACGCTGCGAC
>JAHDYP010000196.1 GCA_023383055.1 Verrucomicrobiota bacterium
GGCCCGGGTTCGGGATTCCTCAAGAATCCGGCGGGAGAGATCGCTGGCATCTCGGAGCGCTTCATCTTCCGCGTGTTTGAGGACCTGGGAGCGGGCCTCGCTTTCGCTGAGGTGCGCGACGCGGTGGAGTTCGGTTCGTTTCTGTTGCAGGAGTTGGTCGAGATCCGATTGGCGTTGGTCGAGCTGGGTTTGGCGGAGCTGAAGGTCGCGTTCCTTGTCAAGGAGCTCCTGTTGGCGGCGGAGGAGTCCTTCGAGTTGCTGGTTTACGAGGGTCTCGCGTTGTTCGAGGCGCTGTTCGAGTTCGACGATTTCGCGCCGTTGGACGCTGAGGGACTGTTCGTGCTGATCCCGGATCTTGATGGCGGTTTCATTGGCGGACAAGCGTGCCTCCCGCAGGAGCGTTTCGGCGTCGCGCCGGGCATTATCGAGCACCGATTGGGCGGCGGATCCGGCGGCCCTTTGCTGGTTGCGGTCCTTCCAATAGTACAACCAGTAACCCAAGCCGGCGCCGCACAACAGAAACAGCATTCCGTCCCAAAAAAACTGTGCCAGAACAATCATTTCAGAACCGGTCGGGGCTCCAGACCAACCCGCGTCCCGGCGTCAGGATGCAATCCAACAACACGTCACATGGTTCTTGTGGGATCCACTCGGACCATTGCAGATCGAAACCGATCCCACATTTCAAGGCGCTCAGGCCGGTGAGAAGGCGGTCATAATAGCCTTTGCCCCGGCCCAACCGGCGCCCGTCCGGCCCGAAAGCTAACCCAGGGACCAACACGAAGTCCAGTAGGTTAAGGGATATCGAGGGGCAGGCAGCGGCCGGTTCCCGGATACCGTGATGGCCCGGGATCAGATCCCGCGCGAGGTCGGAAACCCGTGCGGCGGAGTAGTCGTCATCGTCGGGGTTGTAACGAGGCAGACAGAGGGTTTTGCCCTCGGCCAGGGCGGCGGACCAGAGCGGCGAGACGTCCAGTTCCTCGGACAGCGGTGCGTAGAGCAGGGGGGTGCGGGCCTGGCGCCAGACGGCGGAGTTGGAGGCCGTTTCGCAGGCCCGGAGGGACTCGCTCCGGCGCAGGTCCGGGGACATGGCAGCCAGGGCCTGGCGCATTTGGCGGCGGAGGAGGGCTTTGACAGGGTTGCGCGGGACGGTCATGCGTTGGGGGCGGCGGATTCGAGGGTTTTGCGCCAGGCATCCAGGCGTTCCCGGATCTGGCGTTCGCGGCCCTGGTCGCTCGGCCGGTAGAAGGTGAGGGGAGCGCCAAGATAATCCTGGGCCACGATATGGCCGGGGAAATCATGGGGATACAGATAGTCTTTGCCATGGCCGAGCCGCTGGGCACCTGAGTAATGGGTGTCGCGCAGATTGGCGGGCACGGGCAGCGTGCGGCCGGTTCGGATTTCCGCGAGGGCGGCGTCGATGGCCACGACGGTGCTGTTACTCTTTGGGGCGGTGGCGATGTAGAGAGCGGCTTCGGCGATGGGGATGCGCGCCTCGGGCCAGCCGATGAACTCGGAGGCTTGAAACGCCGCCGTGGCCAGGATCAACGCCACCGGATCGGCCAGGCCAACATCTTCGGCGGCATGGATGACAATGCGTCGGGCAATGAACCGGGGGTCTTCGCCGGCATGGATCATTTTCGCCAGCCAATAGAGCGTGGCGTCGGGGTCGCTGCCCCGCATCGATTTGATGAAGGCGGAAATGGTGTCGTAATGGGAATCGCCCTCGGCGTCGTAGACGACCGCCTTCTTCTGAATGCACTGTTCCGCGGCAGGCAGGTCGATCACGATTTCGCCCGTGGTGGAGGGAGGGGTGGTGAGGGCGGCGATCTCGAGTGAGTTCAGGGCCTTGCGGGCGTCACCATCCGCGGCGATGGCGAGGTGACGGAGGGCTTCGGGCGCGGCGTGGATGGGGATGCGGCCCAGGCCGCGTTCGGCATCGGCGAGGGCACGGTTCATGAGGTCGACAAGATCCTCGGGAGACAAAGGTTGCAGTTGGAAGATTTGAGAACGCGAGACCAGGGGGGAATTGACGAAGAAGAACGGGTTTTCGGTGGTGGCACCGATCAGCCGGATGACGCCGTTCTCGACGTCCGGGAGGAGCACGTCCTGCTGGGCTCGGTTGAAGCGATGGATCTCGTCAAGGAACAGGATGGTGGATTGCCGGGTGTTGGCGAGCCGCTGTGAGGCGGCAGCGAGGACCCGACGAAGGTCGCTGACGTTAGCTTCGACTGCGCTGAGGCGTTCGTAGCGGCTTTGGGTGCGGTTGGCGATGATCTGGGCGAGGGAGGTCTTGCCGGTGCCGGGCGGTCCGAAAAAGATCAGCGACTGGATGCGATCGGCTTCGATGGCGCGACGGAGCAACTGGCCGGGGGCGAGGATGTGTTGTTGGCCGACGAACTCGTCCAGGGTGCGCGGGCGCATGCGAGCGGCGAGGGGCGCGATGGGGGAGGGGGGCGCTGTGCCGGCCTGCGTATCCGGGGGTGTTGAGGAGGATTGGGTTGCGAAGAAGTCGGTTTGGGACATGACATGTCTGCCGGTTTGCGGGTCAGGGAGGGGCGAAAAAAACCCCGCCGTAAATGCCGTGTTTAACAGTTCCTTTGAACTACCTAGAAACAGGTGGGACCCGCTTGATGAGGCATTCGGCTTCCAGTGAAGGCATGCCGGCCGCCTTACGAGTTAGAGCCCCTTGCTTGGCTAACTACGGTTCAAGGACTTTGTCTCTAAGCACGAGCATGGGCAGGGTAAAATCAAAAATGACTTATGAAAGATCAGTCCGCCACGGGGCATTGCAATGCCTGGCGCAAACCCGGCTGGAATATGAGCCGCCTCCCGCGAATGCTCAAGTCAAAACTCGCGGAGAACGCCGGCACCGGTTTTGGATCCACAGACGCCACACCATCCAGAGCGCTTCGCGCACGATGTGGCCCGACATTTTGGAGGTGCCCTGGTAGCGGTCCGTGAAAATAATGGGAACCTCGGCCACGCGGAGGCCCTGGCGCCAGACCTTGTGAGTCAGTTCGATTTGGAAGCTGTAGCCGTTGGACCGGACCTGATCGAGGTCGATGGCTTTCAGGGTGGCTCGACGGAAGCACTTATAGCCGCCGGTGGGATCGGTGAAGGGCATGCCGGTGATGCACTTGACATATTTGGCCGCCGTGAGGCTGAGCATCAGCCGGCTCAACGGCCAGTTGATGACCCGGATGCCCCGACAGTAGCGCGAGCCGAGTACGAGGTCGGCCGTTTGCGCCGCCTCCAGGAACTTCGGAATGTCAGCCGGGTTGTGCGAGGAATCGCCGTCCATCTCGAAGATGAACTCGTAAGGCCGTTGCAGCGCCCAGGCGAAGCCGGCGCAGTACGCCCGGCCCAGCCCGTCCTTTTCGGCGCGGTGCAGCACGTGCAGCTGGGAATGACGGGCTGCGAGTTCGTCAGCGACCTGCCCGGTGCCGTCGGGTGAGTTGTCATCCACGACCAGCAAATGTAAGGGAAGCTGCAGCCCGAGGACGCGTTCCACCATGACGGGGAGGTTGTCCCGTTCGTTATAGGTCGGGATGATGATGACGCATTCGTCCATGCTGGCTCCGGCTCACGCCCGGCGGTTGCGTGGTAATTAAGGTATTGGATTGGGCAAGACAAGCGGTATCAGCAGGGGCTGAAGCGGGCATTCGTTGCAGCGGGGCCGGGTTGCACGACAGTGGACCTTGCCGACCTTGACCAACTGGGCGTGATAATCCTGCCAGAGATCGAGCTGTCGCCCGGGGTGATCCTGCCGGAGGGCGGACTCGCAGAGGTGCTGCAGTTCGGCGTAGGTCGAGTCCGGCGCACACCAGCCGTGCCGGGTGAAGACGCGCCGGGTGTAGGCATCGATGACGAACGTCGGCCGATGGCCGGCATAGAGCAGCATGCTGTCGGCCGTCTCGGGTCCGATGCCATGGATGGCCAGCAGTCGATTTCGGGCTTCCTGGAGCGTGCCGCGCCACAGGGATTCGAGCTTGCCCTCGTGCTGGCGGATCAGAACTTCGAGGAAGGCCCGGAGCCGGCGGGCCTTAATCCGGAAAAAGCCGGCTGGCCGGATCAGTTCGGCCAAGGCGGTTTCGGTGAGCGCAAACAGTCTGCGGGGGTCGAGTAGATTCCGGGTGCGGAGGTTGTCGAGCGCCCGTTCGACGTTGGTCCAGTTGGTGTTTTGGGTCAGAATGGCGCCGACGCAGACCTCGAACGGAGTGTCGCCAGGCCACCAGGCTTGATGGCCGAAGTGCATCCGCAGCCGGCGATAAGCTTGACGAAGATCGCGGGGTGTTTGGCGTTCGCTGACGTTCCGCGCGGTCATGGCATTTCAGGTCATGATAGCGGACCGGGTCGATAGGCGACACCGAGATGTTGCATAAAAGCGATTGGCAGCGGCCCGCCTATTTCCTAGGTTCTGATAATGAAACTGAGTCGTCGCCGATTTGCCGCATCCACCGGTTTGTTCACCTTGTCGGGTCTGACGGGCGCGTCGGCCGTTCACGCCGCTGACGCCGGGTTACGATCCGACGGCACGCCGGGGCGGATCATCCACCTGGTCAGTGACGGGATGAGTGCGGGGACGTTCAGTTGCGCGGATCAGTTTTCCTGGCTGGTGCGGAAGCGGCCCCTGGCTTGGACGACACTGTATGAGCGGGCCGACGCGGTGGCCGCATTGGTCAACATGCGCTCTTTAAACTCGTCGGTGACGGACTCGGCGGCGGCCGCGAGCAGTTGGGGTTCCGGATCCAGAGTTCGGAACGGCAGTGTCAACGTGTTGCCGGACGGCCGGGAACTGAAGCCGTTGTATGACCTGTTTGGCGACAAGGATTGGGCGCGGGGGTTGGTTACCACCACCGAGATCACGCACGCAACGCCGGCCGGTTTTGCGGCCAACGCCCTCGACCGCGGGAGTGCCGAGCTCATCGCGACGCAATACCTCGACCGGGGAATTGAGGTGCTGTTGGGCGGAGGCGAGCAGTTTTTCGATCCGGCATCCCGGGCGGACAAGCGCGATTTGAAGGCGGATTATCGCGCGAAGGGCTACCGGGTCATGAGCAGCAGAAGCGAGCTCGAGAGCGCGCCGGCGTCGGGCCGATGGCTGGGCACCTTCACGCGGAGCCACCTGCCTTATTCCATCGATCATGAGGCGGATGAGGGCCTGAGAAAAGCGGTTCCAACCCTGGCGGAGATGACTCGAGCCGCGTTACGTCGCCTGGGCGGGGAACGCCACTTCATTTTACAGGTGGAAGGTGGGCGCGTGGATCACGCCGCTCACGGTTCGGACGCGGCGGCGCTGATGTGGGATCAATTGGCCTTCGATGACGCGTTGGCGGCGTGCCTTGAGTTCCAGAGGCAGACCCCGGACACGCTGGTGGTGGTCACCACCGACCACGGCAACTCGAATCCTGGTCTCAATGGGATGGGGAGCGGGTATGCGTCCAGCGTGCCGCTTTTTGCCAGTATCAAACAGGTGAAGAAATCCCTGACGCTACTGCAGAAGGATTTCAGCCGGGCGGCGGACAGCCCGGGTTTAACGCCGCAAGTTGTCAAATCGCTGGTGTTGGAGGGTACAGGCTGTGAATTGACAGCCAGCCAGGCGGAGGGATTCGCCCGCTACCTGGAAGGCCAGCAACCGCCGTTGTACGCCATGATGAATGGCTGGTCGGCGCAGATGGGGCAACTGCTGGCCAACCACTTGGGGATTGGATGGAGCGGCACCGCGCACACTTCGGATTACGTGCCATTGGTCGCGGTGGGTCGCGGGGCGGAACGATTTCGTGGTTTTCTCCAAAACACCGATCTGTTTCATCATTACCTGGCGCTGGTCCGGGTGGATTACCGGAATCCGGAGTTGCCCTTGATGGCGGAGTCGGGGCCAAGCGCGGCGGAAGCGGAAGGGTGGTTGCTGGCGTAGCCTGGCTGGCGGGAGCGTGCCTGATTAGGTTTGAAAATAGAGTGGCTTGAGTGGGGCTGGCTTTGTAATCTCGCTGGCGTGAATACCACGCACCCCAGTCAACCGAAGCTGGACCATTTACATCGCCGGGTGGAACGGATCGTGGCGGCGACTCCGGTCTGCGATGTTCACACGCATCTTTATGACCCGGCCTTCAAGCGGCTGTTGCTGTGGGGCATCGACGAACTGCTGGTCTACCATTACCTGGTTGCGGAGGGATTCCGCAACACGGATTTGCCCTGCGACCGATTCTGGGAGCTTTCGAAATCCGCCCAAGCCGACTTGATTTGGGATTCGCTCTTCGTCAAGCACTCGCCGGTTTCGGAAGCCTGTCGCGGAGTTCTCACCACCTTGAACCGGCTGGGACTCGATGTCTGGAAGCGGGACCTCGACAGCGTGCGGCGTTGGTTTGCCAAGCAAACTCCGGAAGCATACCTCGAACGAGTGCTGGAAACCGCACGGGTGGTGAAAATTCACATGACCAATTCACCGTTCGACGACCTGGAGAGACCTTTGTGGGAGAAGGGTTTCCGCCGGGATGAACGGTTTGTCGCCGCTTTGCGCCTGGATCCTTTGCTCGTGGAATGGCCGGCGGCGGCCGCCAAACTCGTCCAGTGGGGGTACAAAGTGAACGAGTCCGTTTCACGACGGACCGTCGACCAGGTGAAGCGGTTCCTGGGTGACTGGACGCGGCGAATGAACGCCCGCTATCTCATGGTTTCGCTCCCGCCGGATTTTGCCTTTCCGGCGAAGTCCGTGTGCGCGGAGTTGCTCGAGCAGGCGATCCTGCCGTTTTGCCGGGAGGAAGGGCTGCCGATGGCGCTGATGCTGGGCGTTCGGCGCGCGGTTAATCCGGCACTGCGGATGGCTGGGGACGGGGTGGGCGTCAGTGATCTGCAGGCGTTGCGGAACCTATGTTCGAGTTTTCCGGAGAACCGGTTTTTGGCCACCGTATTGTCGCTGGAGAACCAGCACGAGCTGTGTGTCCTCGCGCGCAAATTTCGGAATCTGCATCTTTTTGGCTGCTGGTGGTTCACGAACGTGCCCTACGCGACCGAGGCCATCACGCGGATGCGTTTGGAGTTGTTGGGTTTGAGTTTCACGGCCCAGCACTCGGACGCCCGGGTGTTGGACCAGTTGATCTACAAGTGGGACCATTACCGGACGATCCTGATTCAGGTGCTGACCGAGGGGTATGCCGGGTTGATCGAATCGGGTTGGGAACCCTCGATGCAGGAAATGCAGCGCGATGCGCAGTGGTTGCTGGGCGGGGCATTCGAGCATTTCTGCGGCTGACTGAAGGCTTGACGGGCGTCGACCCCATACCTAGTTTGGCCCGACCGCTCGGCAGCTGACGAGGAGCGCGGCGCCTCCGGGTGTTCGAACTCCCCGCGCCGGGGCTGGAAACAACAAAAGAACCATGGTCTCATCATCGCGCTTCGTGCGTCGTTTTCGCCCGGGCATTTTCCTGCTTGGGCTGGTCGGAGTTGCCGCGGCCGGCAGTTGGGCGCGCGCCGAAATCCTCAACGACGGTTCCACCACCAATCGCCTGGTGCGTCTGGCGAATCTCGAGCAGACCACCGGCGGCAGTGTCACCGCGTTGCGGGTCGACGCCTCCGGCGCGTTCCTGGTGGCCGAGCAGATTGACTTTGGGGGGTTTGCGTTTCCCGCGTTGCGAACCGCCTGGTATGCCGGGAACGCCAAGGCGACCGGTGCGGTCTACCGGGTTGCGGCGGACTACCGGCCGGCTGCCGCCGCGCCTTCCAATCTGGGCGGAGTCATGGGCTGGCTGCACACCGGCACCAGTAAAGGGATCCTGCTCAAAATCGTGCCGGCATCCGGCGGGGAATCGTTGCCGTTCTCCTTTCAGGTGTCCCACGTGGATTTCACCGGTTTGACCTCCCTTGCCAACGAGAACCTGGAATTCCTATTTGACCTTGAAGGAAATCCCGCGGCGGGTTCGTTCGACTCCGCCTGGTCCGAACCGACCGGCTATGCGCCGGGTGAATTTGCCCGGTGCGAGCTGGAATTCGCCGCACCGACCGCCCTGGATCTCCAGGTGTTAACCAACGCCACCACCGCCCGGGTGATTGCCCGGGTGTTTCAAGGAGATCTGGCCGGGACGCCGACGCAGGTGGGGCGGACCATCGAATTGTTGACCACCCTTCCGGTGCCTCCGGCGGATGAACATCGGTTTGGTTATTTTGGCGTCTGGTCCTCCTTCTGGTCGGGCAACCTGATTGGCGATTACCGTAATCTGGCCGCCGAAGGCCAGGTTGAAATCACGGTCAACCAACTGCCTGCGGTGGCGCTTACCCAGCCCGCCCCGGGGACGACGCTCACCGCGCCCGCCAACTTCTTCATTGAGGCGGATGCGGCGGATGAGGATGGTTCGATCGTCGAAGTCGAGTTTTTCGAAGGGACCAACAGCCTGGGGCGGGTGACCGCGGCGCCCTTCGTCTGGTCGTGGCCCGGTGTGCCGGAGGGGGTTTACGTGTTGACGGCCGTGGCCACCGATAATCAGGGCGAATCGACTGTTTCCGAGCCAGTTGAAGTCACGGTCCTGCCATGGTGGGGTACGGCGCCCGAACTGAGCGTGGAAGTTTCAGGCGAGACCCTGCATCTGAGCTGGTCGGGCACAGGATTTCAGTTGCAGTACAAATCGGGTTTGAACGGCTCACCCTGGGTCGACGTGCCCAATACGACGGGAGTGAACCAGATCAGTTTGCCGATCAGCCTTGGGGCGCAGTACTTCAGGCTGATCGGCGCCGGCGCACCCACCGGTCCGGAGCTTATGATGTCCCTATCAGGAGGCACCATCTCGATCTCCTGGCCGGCAAACACGGTTGGGTACCGCCTTCAGGCCAAGGACGCGCTGGGCGACGGCGGTTGGACCGATCTCGCCACCACCGGCAACACTTTCGCCGAGGTCATTTCGGGTGGCTCGCGGTTTTACCGGCTGACCCAGTGATATCGGACAAACCGCTTGCGGCGACAATTAGGGCGTGTTAGTTTCAACCGCCAAAAATAAATTAAATTACGTCATGCACATGAGAATTAATACTCCTTACGTCATTGCGCTGTTGGCAGCGGCATTCACCCCCTCGATCGTGGGCGCGGATCTTACCGGCCGGGTGGTTTTGAAAGGGACGCCCAAGCCCGAGATCACGATCGACATGTCAGCGGATCCGCGCTGTGCCGCGCTGCACACGCAGAAGATCACCACGCGTCATTACGTGGTGGGCGCGAACAACGGCCTGGCGAATGTGCTGGTGTTCGTCAAGTCAGGGGTGGAGAAGAAGGATTATCCGATGCCCACGGAGACGCCGGTGCTGGATCAGGTGGGCTGCGAGTATACTCCCTACGTGACCGGGGTGCGCGCGAACCAGAAGTTCCTGATCAGGAATTCCGATCCCACCCTGCACAACGTGCATGCCACGCCCAAGGCAGGGGGAGGCAACGCGGAATTCAATTTCGCGCAACCGGTGAAAGGGATGACCACGGAGAAGAGCTTTGCGGCCCCGGAAGTGGCGATTCGATTCAAATGCGATGTGCATCCGTGGATGTTCGCCTACGTGGGGGTCTTCGATCACCCGTTCTTTGCGGTCACAGACAAAGACGGCAACTTCAAGATCAGCGGCCTGCCCAACGGCAAGTACACGATCGAGGCCTGGCACCAACGAACGCATCGGGCGGAGGCTGGCCAGGCCAAGGAAATCAACGTGGAAGGCGACACGCAGGTTGAATTCACGATCGATGCCGCGCCCTGAGCGGGAGGATTGACCCTCACTACGGTTCCCGGTTATTCGCGCCCTGCGCGAAGAAGGGGCCATAGCGCATCCCAACCACCAGTATAGTCCATATGCATCATGAGTAGTTCTAAACACCAACCGGCGCTGCACGCATTCGCCGTGCTGACCGCGGCGGCGACGGTGGTGTTAATCTGCTTTGGCGGGCTGGTGACGAGTCATGGGGCGGGGTTGGCGGTGCCGGATTGGCCGAATTCCTACGGTTACAACATGTTTTTGTTCCCGGTGTCGATGTGGGTGGGCGGGATTTTCTACGAACATACGCATCGGCTGGTGGCGTCGGGGGTGGGATTGATGACGCTGATTCTGGCCTGCTGGATCTGGGCAAAGGATTCGCGCAAGTGGTTGCGCTGGCTCGGCATGCTGGCGCTGGCCCTGGTGGTGGTGCAAGGGGTTCTCGGTGGGTTGCGGGTGGTATGGCTCAAGGACTATCTCGGTTTAGTACATGGAGCGTTGGCGCAGGTGTTCCTGGTGCTGATGGCGGCGATCGCGCTGTTTACGAGCCGGTTTTGGCGGGCCGGTGGACCCAAGCCCGCGGGCATTGCCGATCCTGGCGGGTTGAGGTGGCTCATCCTGGGAACCACCGGGTTGATCCTGGTTCAGCTTCTGGTGGGGGCGGCGATGCGCCACCGGCATGCGGGGCTGGCGATTCCGGATTTTCCGGCAGCGCATGGGCGGGTCTGGCCGTCGACGGATGCCGCCTCGCTATCGCGGTATAACCGTGAACGGGTGGAAGTCCGCGCGCTCAATGTGATCACGGCCTATGACATTCATTTGCAGATGCTGCACCGGATGGTGGCGGCGGGGATCGTGGTGGCCGTGGGCATGTGCGTGGCGCGAGCTCGGCGGCGGCTGGGACGCCAGCAGTTGATCACGCGGGTTGGCTGGTTGTGGGCCGGCCTGGTCGGAGTTCAGGTCGGTTTGGGGGCTTTTACCATTTGGAGTGGAAAGGCGGCCGATGTCGCCACCGCGCATGTGGCGGTCGGTTCGCTGACGCTATGTGTGGGGGGAATGCTGTCCATTCTGGCGCTGCGTCAACTCGGATCGGCGCGGGTGGCCGAGCAGCCAGTTACGGCGGTGGCTTGGTCGCGCGGCGGATCCAGACCTGCGTCGATCGGTTGAATTTGATGAAAGCATGAAAGCGAGAGTGACATCCCTGGAGGTGCTGCCGGAACGGGCGTGGGTGGGTGTGGCGGCGGACCTGATCAAGGCGCGGCTGACCTTCCTGGTGCTGCTGACCACGCTGGTGGGTTTTTATCTCGGGACTCAAGGCGGCTTCAGCCTCTCCGGGATGGTGCATCTGCTGTTGGGCACCGGTTTGCTGGCGAGCGGCGCGGCGGCTTTGAATCAGTGGCTGGAGCGGGATCACGACGCGCGGATGCGCCGGACCGAGGACCGGCCATTGCCGGCCAGGCGGCTTCAGCCGGACACGGTTGTTCGATTGGGAATTGCGTCTGCCGGCGCAGGTCTCGTTTACCTGGCTTGGGGGGTGAACCTCCCGGCGGGCGTGCTTGGAGCCGTGACGTTGCTGACCTATCTATTCGTCTACACGCCGCTGAAGCGGGTCACCTGGTTGAATACGATCGCCGGGGCCGTGCCCGGCGCCTTGCCGCCGTTGTTGGGTTGGACGGCTGCCCGCGGCAATCTCGAGGGCCCGGGCTGGACCTTATTCGTCATTCTGGCCCTGTGGCAGATCCCTCATTTCTTTGCCATCGCCTGGATGTACCGGGACGATTACGCCCGGGCCGGCTTTGCGATGCTTCCGGGGGTTGACCCGACGGGGCGGCGGACAGCTCGTCAAGCGGTGGTTTTCTGCTGGTTGTTGTTGGGTGCGAGTCTCCTGCCGTGGTTCTATGGCCTGACCGGTCACGTCTATTTAGCGGGAGCGGTGGTGCTGGGGTGCTTTTTCGCGGTGCGGGCGCATCAGTTCGGTCGGGAACGCTCGGATGAGCGGGCGCGAAATCTCTTTTACGCGTCGATTCTGTATTTGCCGTTGCTGCTGGGGCTGATGTTGATGAACAAGGGGAACGGCTGATGCGGGATTGACAGTTAAGGAGCGGTCACTAAGCTCCGCCGGTCAACAGTCGGTATTACAATGATATTGAAAGAAACTTAAGCTGCCGACGCATGGAATCCACGGTTGCCAACGCGCCTTCGCATGAGGTTCACGCCCCCGGGCATGAAGACCCCGGATTCTGGCGCGCCTACATTTTCTCCACCGACCACAAGGTGATCGGGATTCAGTATGCGCTGACCGGTTTGGTGTTTTTGTTTTTCGGGTTTCTGCTGATGCTGGCGATGCGCTGGCAGTTGGCCTATCCGGAGCGGGCGATACCGGTGGTGGGGGAGTTACTGCACTGGGTTTTGGGAGGGGAGATGGTGGGTCGGGACTCGGGGAATCGGATGGGCTTAATGTTGCCGGATTTGTACAATTCCTTTGGGGCGATGCACGGGACGATCATGGTGTTCCT
>JAHDYP010000197.1 GCA_023383055.1 Verrucomicrobiota bacterium
AGCACGGGCCAAGGCGCTGCAAATCCGTGTGGTCAATCAACTGAAGCAGATCGGATTGGGCATGATGATCTACGCAAACGAACAGGGCGACCGGTTGCCGCCGCACCTGGTGGACATAGTGAAGTTCCTGGGAGACGCGCGTCTGTTGATGCGTCCCGACGATCCGCGTACTGCGCCATCGGATTTTGCGTCGTTATCGCGTGCCGACCAGTTGTCGTGGATCGATCGTCACAGCCCCTTTGTGTATGTGCTGCCCGGTGTTTTGATGAAGGAGATCAGATCGCCTCAAACGACGGTCCTGGTTTACGAGCGATCTGACGATTCGCCCGCGGGTGTTGCGTTCGCGGATGGCCACGTTGAAAGGGTGTCGATCGAGAGATTAATGGAGCTATTGCAGGATTCTCAGGTTCGTCCGCAATGACGTCGTCGTCGCCTTCTCCGCGTCCGGGCGAAGCGCGTACGTCCGCCTTTCAGCGGTTTGCGGCTCCGCAGGGTCCTTCAGGCGTAAATGGCGCCTGGGCCGAATTCCAGAAGTTGGCAGGAACGCCGGTGGCGCGCACAAGCTGAAGGGCTGCTTCGGCTGTAATGACCGGAGACGACGAATCATCCATCAATCACCGGGATTCCCACTTCGCTCAGATATCCTCACGATCATTCAGGAACCATTGCACAGGATCGACGTCGACTCGGATGTCGATCGCATGCGGTTTGTCCCAAGCACGCTGCGCCTCGTCGAAGATGACGATATGCTCCGGGGGCGGACCGGCATCGAATCGGGCGATCGCCTCCACGGAGTGATGCGCTATCGGCTCGCAGTGCCGCAGGCGGCCCCGCATCCGCCTCGGTTGCGATCAGGATGGGAACAATAGGCACCGGATGGCTGGCTTCGTGGAAATTCTTCAGATCCAGCGCGTAGTCCCAGACCTGCTCAATGGCAGATGAATCGAAGGCCTGTTCGCCCACCTTGAACTCGAGTGCCAGCACCGCGGCACCGATGATCACTTCCGACTTCTGGCTTGAAAAGTGGGCGAGACAGGACTTGAACCTGCAAGGGTTACCCCACGTGGTCCTAAGCCACGCGCGTCTGCCATTCCGCCACTCGCCCACATAAACCAACACGGATGGTGATCGGCCGGGGCGAATCCTCGCGCATTTCGGGTTAACTGTAAATAGGCCTGGCGATCAATCGCCGACGCGCAGGAGGGCACCGAGGCCCGCGGCCAGGGTCTGGGCGGCCCGCCGGGTCTGGCGTTGGAAGCGGATCAGGGCAGGGATCCTGCCCGGCGCACGGCACAGGGCGGTCAGGAGTCGGTCGTAGCAAAAAGCGCCGGAATCGCTCAGGAACCGACTGAAGTCCAATGGCAGATCCTCCTGCGCGGTGTCCGAAATCACGCGCAAGGTGGCGGACGGTATGTTCCGTTCGCGGCAGAGCTGGCGGATCACGAAGGACTCCATCTCGACGACGTCTGCCCCCGAGAGCTCACGGGCGGCCGCTTTGTCGGCGGCGGTGGCGAGGATGCGGTCGGACGCCAGGAAACTGGCTGGACGCGCGCCGATGGGCGTCAGGGCCTGGGCGAGCGGGAAGGCGGGATCGGCGTCGAACACCAGTTGGCCGAGGGGCAGGGCGGGGTCGAGTCCGCCGGCGAAGCCGCAGGTCAGGACGAAGTGCGAGGGCGGGCCGTTGAGGGCGAGGGTGATGGCCGCACCGGCGGCGCGGGGGCCGATTCCCGTGATGAGAATTCGGCTCTTGATTCGCTGCTGTTGGAGATGGTGGCGGGTGGGGGCGGCTTCGGCGTTGACCGCGAAGGTGATGAGGGGCGGCGGGTTCAACGCTCCAGGAGTTTCTTGTAGGTTGCGAAGGCCAGGAGCGGCCAGGCATTGCGGTACATGTCGTACTTGAGATAAAAGACTTTGGGAAACCCGGTGCCGGTGGTTTCGTGTTCGGTCCAGGAGCCGTCGCGGTTTTGGGTGCGGATCAAGTATTCGATGCCGCGTTTGATGCTGGCCCGGTTGGGATCGTCGAAGGCGCAAAGGCCCATCACGGCCCAGGCGGTTTGGGAAGCGGTGCTGGGGCCGCGGCCCTTGAACACGGGGTCTTCGTAGGTGTTGCAGCGTTCGCCCCAGCCGCCGTCCGCGTGCTGGACGCTCTCAAGCCAGTCGCGGGCGCGGAGGAGCCAGGGCTGGTTCATGTTAAGTTTGAGGGCACGCAGGCCGCGGAGGACCTGCCAGGTGCCGTAGACGTAGTTGACGCCCCACCGACCGTACCAGGAGCCGTCCGCTTCCTGGTTGGCGCGGATGTATTCGATGGCCTTCTGGATCTGGGGATGATCGACCGGCCAGTTTTCGTAGCCGAGCACCTCGAGAATGCGCGCCGTGATGTCGGCGCACTCGGGGTCGAGCATGGCGTTGTGGTCGGCGAAGGGGACTTTCTCGAGGATGTTCTTGGTGCAATCCTTGTCGAAGGCACCCCAGCCGCCGTCCTTGCACTGGAAGGTCATCATCCAGTCCAGGCCCCGTTTGAGCGCCGCGTCCCGCAGTTTGGGCGTGGTGGTGGGAATCAGGCGCAACGCCAGCAGCACCATCGCGGTATCATCGACGTCCGGGTTCCACTTGTTTTCGAATTCGAACGCCCAACCGCTGGGTTCGACGGCGGCGGGATTCTTGTACTGCCAGTCGCCGCGGAACCGGATTTCCTTGGCCAGCATCCACTCGCAGGCCTCGACCATGGCGGGATGGTCTTCGGCGAGCCCCGATTCCCGGAGGCAGATCAGGACGATGGCGGTGTCCCAAACCGGAGAAAGGCAGGGCTCGATACGGACCGAGTCGCGGGTTTCGTGTTCGAGTTTCTTCAATTCCCGCTCGGCGCGGAGGATTTCCGGGTGATCATCGGGATAACCAAGGGCTTTGAGGGCGATGAGCGAATTGAGCATGGCCGGGAAGATGGCGGCCAGGCCGTCAGAACCCTCCAGGCGTTCGAGCATCCATTTTTCGGCCTTGCGGAGCGACCACCGACGGAAGGGGCGCAGGCGATAATTCTCGACGAACTTGTGCAGGCGATCGAGCCAGAGGAAGAAATTGCGCCAGGTCAGGCCCTGGGGATCCGGCGGCAGAGCGAGATCGCGCTCATGATAACCTTCCGGATACAGTTCTTCCAGGGTGACCGCGGGTGTGAGGGGGCGGGTGGGTTTGAAATGGTTGATGATGGCGAGGGGAACGAGCATGGACCTTGTCCAGGAGCTCATTTCGTAGAAGTTCACGTGGAACCACTTGCCGAGCAGGATCACCTCGCAGGGGATGGTGGGCACATAGTTCCACGGGAACAGGCCGAGCAGTGCCAGGTAAAGCTTGGAAAAGGTGTTCATCCGCGGCACGCCGCCCAGGCGGAGCGCCATCTCGCGCGCCCGGAGGAGCCGGGGGTCCGTCACGGGAACGCCGGCGAGTTTCAAGGCGAGGTAAGCCTTGATGGTGGCGTTAACCTCCGAGGGGCCGCCATAGTAGATGTTCCAGCCGCCGTCGGGCAGTTGCAGGGAGAAAAGATGATTGACGCCCTTGCGTTGCCATTCGGGATCGACTTCGCCGTTCCAGTGATGGTACGCGATGGTGTCGGCGACCAGGGTGCTGTCGACCATCAATTCCCCGAGCCAGTAACCTCCCGGCTTGCGGAGTCCGAGCAGGTGCTGTTGCGAGCGATCGATGGCTTGGGCCAGTTCGTCTTGGGCGTGGGGCGAAATCGAATCAGGGGCATGGTCCCGCATCTGTCCGTGGGCATCGTAAACCAGTTCTCTCACGGGGCGAATAATGAGAAAGGCATGCTGAGCTGTAAAGGCCGAAGTAAGTTGCCGTGATGGCAGGCGGATAACTTGCCGGCCGGCAGTCGCCCCGGTAGCGTTGAGCCCGATGAATTTTACCAAGTATCATGCGCTGGGAAACGATTACCTCGTGCTTGAGCCGGGCGAGCCCCGGGAGGGTCTGTCACCGGACGCGATCCGAGCGATCTGCCATCGGAACTTTGGTGTGGGGTCGGACGGGATTCTCTTTGGGCCGCTGCCGTCCGAGCGGGCGGCTTTTGGCCTGCGCATCTTCAACCCGGACGGCAGCGAAGCCGAGAAGAGCGGCAATGGACTGCGGATCTTCTCGCGGTATCTGTGGGATCGCGGCCTGGTGGGGGGCGATGAATTCACCCTTGAAACTGCCGGAGGTTTGGTGCGGTCGACCGTGTTGGCGCAGGGGCACACGGTGCGTGTCGACATGGGCCGGGTGAGCTTTTGGAGCGAGTCCATTCCGGTGGTGGGGGCAGCGCGGGAAGTGCTGAACGAGACCATCACGGTGGGTGACCGGGTATTCGAGTATTGCGCGGCGACGATTGGCAATCCGCATTGCGTCCTGCCGTTGGAGAGCGTGGACGAGGCGTTGGCGCGGCGGTACGGGCCGTTGCTTGAGACGCATCCGAACTTCCCCCGACGGACGAATGTGCAGTTTCTCCAGGTCTTGGATCGGGGGCGCATCCGCATCGAAATCTGGGAGCGGGGAGCGGGCTACACGCTGGCTTCGGGCAGCAGCAGCAGCGCGGCCGCCGCGGTGGCGCACCGCTTGGGACTGTGCGAGCGCGACCTGATAGTCGAGATGCCCGGGGGCAGGATCCGCATCGAAATCGGTGAGGATTACGAAATTCGAATGACGGGCGGGGTCACGCGGGTCTGTTCAGGCGGAATAGACGGCGAAATGTTTGACACGAGTTCGGCGGCAATTCCGTAGCTCACGTCCGGTAGTGAAGTCCGCGAGTTGCGATTATTTCGAAGGCCCGAGTTGGTCGAGCTTCTTCAGCTTGGGGTGAATGACCGCTACACAATAGGGCGCTTTGGGATTCTTGCGGAAGTAGTCCTGATGATAGTCCTCGGCGGGATAGAATTTCTTGAGGGGTACGATTTCGGTCACCACCGGCTGGCCCAAGGCTGAGGTGGCGGCCTGTCGGGAGCGTTCGGCCGCCTGTTTTTGGGCGTCGTTGTGGTAGAGGATGATCGAGCGGTATTGGGTGCCGACATCGGCCCCCTGCCGATTGGGCGTGGTGGGGTCATGGGCCTGCCAGAACAACTTCAGAAGATTCTCGTAGCTGATCCTGGCCGGCTCGAACTCGATTTGCACGACCTCGGCGTGGCCGGTGGATCCTTCGCAGACCTCTTTATAGGTGGGATTGGGGGTCTCCCCGCCGGCATAGCCCGAAACCACGGCGCGAATGCCGGGAATGCGCTCGAAAACGGCCTCGACACACCAGAAACAGCCGCCGCCCAGTGTGGCCATTTCAGTGACGGGATCGGTCGCAGAATCGGATTGCGCAATCGGGGAAGTCATAATCAGGGAGAGGCAGAAACCCGCGATGATCGACACAACTCGGTGTTTGACCGGCAAGGTCTGCCGAAGGCCGTCGGCCAGGGCAGGCGGCGACCGCAAGTCGTTGGTGGTCAGGATGGCCATGGTTGATCGAGAGCTGCCGACCGTGTGGATCGGAACAAGCGTTCCTAAAGCGTTCCTATTATGCCCCATTTGCCGGGTTGTGCAACTGATCGATTCGATCACGGTCCAAGTGGAGCACGCCCGGGATGATTGCGGCTTTCCTCTCGGCCGGCCAGCGGAGCTCGACAAGCGGTGTCAGGGATGGCAGGGTGACCCCGTGTTGACGGACAAGTTCGAAAAGTTGCGTGAGTTGGTCCGCTCATTCGGCTCCTGCCTCGTGGCTTACTCCGGTGGGGTCGATTCGGTTTTCCTGGCGCGGGTCTGTCGGGACGTGCTGGGAGAGCGAAGCGTGGCGGTGATTGCTGATTCGCCGAGCCTGCCGCGTCGGGAATTGGCCGAGGCGCTGGAGTTGGCCGAGCGATACGCGATTCCAGTCCGCGTGGTTCGCACCCAGGAGTTCGAGAATCAGGAGTATCTCGCCAACCCGATCAACCGTTGCTATTTCTGCAAATTCGAGTTGTTCACCGAGTTGATCCCCATTGCCAGGCGGGAGGGATTGGCGGCGATTCTTTACGGCGAGAATGCCAGCGACCTTGGGGATATCCGGCCCGGAGCCAAGGCGGCGGCCGAATTTCAGGTCCGTGCTCCCCTGAAAGAAGTGGGCCTGACCAAGCAGGAGATTCGCGATTTATCGGTGGAGCTGGGATTGCCGACGGCCGATAAACCGCAGATGGCCTGCCTGAGTTCCCGGATACCCTACGGTGAAGCGGTGACGCCGGCTAAGCTCCGGATGATCGAGGAGGCGGAGAACTACTTGCGCGACCTGGGATTCCGCGACGTTCGGGTGCGTCACCATGAAGTGAGCCAGGGGGCGCTGGCGAGAATCGAATTGGGACCGGCGGAGATGCCCCGGCTGCTGTCCAATGGCGCCAGCGGGCGCGTCGCGAACGCCTTGCGAGGGGTGGGTTATGCGCACGTGGTGGTTGACCTGCTGGGGTATCGCCGGGGTAGCACGAACGAATTGGCCGTGCCGGTCAAGCCTCCTGGCGATTCGGGAAGCTAATAGTCTGTCGGAATTCACCTGCAGTCTCCCCCGGGAGAACCTTCGACCGGCACGGTGGGGTCGCGGGGAAATGATGCGGCGCAACTTTTTCGACGGCACGGTTTAGTGCAAGTGTAACAGCCTCAATATGGCCCAGTTTTCCTACAGAGCCCGTCGTCGTTCCGGTGAATTGGTGCAGGGAATCCTGGACGTGCCCGATCGGTCTGCGGCGCTGAGCCAGATCGAGCGGCTCGGTTTGTTTCCGGTATCCATCGAATTGGCGCGGGCAGCCGCGATTGCGCGGGCCGAGCGTGCGGGAGGGAAAACGCTGAAGGCGGGTGTGCTTCCGGCGGGTGTGCGCGCGTTGCTGCAGCGCAAGCGCCGTCCGCGGCTGCGGGAGCTGGCAACGTTCACCCAGCAATTGGCGAACTTGTTGCAGTCCGGCATGCCGTTGACGGTTGCGCTCAATAGCATGACCCACCTCGATTCCAAAGGCATCTCATCCGAGGTCAGCCGCCAGTTGCGGCAGGATGTCATGGAGGGAAAAGGTTTGTCGGATTCCATGGCGCGCCAGCCCGTGGTTTTCTCGGACATGTTCGTGAGCATGGTCCGGGCGGGTGAGCAGAGTGGGGCGCTGGTCGAAGTATTGCGACGGTTGGCGGATCACTATGAGCGATTTGCCGAGGTGCAGTCGAAATTCACGTCGGCATTGATCTATCCGGCCATCATCGCGGTAGTGGGGGTTATGATCGTCGCCTTTTTCATGAGCGTGATGCTGCCCAAGTTCATGTCGATCTTCGAGGGCATGAAAGTGCCGATGCCGGCCTCGACGCAGTTGCTGATGGACCTGAGTGATTTCTTCAGTCGCGGGACCACATGGTTGTTCATCGGGCTCGCGGGGGTGGTGTTGTTCGTTTTGTTTGCCCGGTACAAGACGACGCCGGGCGGGCGGCGCCGGATCGACAGCTTGAAGATGAATGCGCCGGTCATCGGCCGGGTCATGCGCCTGAACCTGTTCGCGCAATTTGCGCGCACGCTGTCCACGCTCCTCCAAAATGGGGTGCCGGTGCTCACGGCGCTGAAGATCACGGAGGAAGTCATTCCCAATCATGTCTTGAAGGACGCGATCGTGCGAACTCGCGAGGATGTTACGGATGGCAAAACGCTGGCACAGCCGCTGGCGCGCAGCCGGGTCTTTCCGCAGTTGATGATCGATCTGGTGAAGATTGGAGAGGAAACCGGCGACGTGCCGGGCGCTCTGCGCAACCTGGCGAACACCTACGAAAACGAACTGACCATAGCCCTGCGCGTGATGACCAACCTCATTGAGCCGGCAATGATCATCATCATGGCCGCCCTGGTCGGCGGGCTTCTCTTCAGCGTCCTGTCCGCGATGTTCGCCATTACCGCCAATATCGGACGATGATGCACACAAAATTCCGCACCGGGCACGACTCCGCCTGCGGCGGACCTGTGATCAGGTTCGCCGCCCGCGCGAGACCGAATGCCGCGGAGCGGGCGGCGCGCCCCAGGTTTCGCCGCCCGGGCGCGGGTTTCACCCTGGTGGAAATCATGATCGTGGTTGCCATCATCGCAGTCGTATTCGCCATGGGTGCGCCCGGTTTCGTGCAGGTGTTGCAGAAGGGTCCTATGCGCCAGGCCGTCAGTGACGTGGTGGAAGCCCTCGGGCAGGCCCGAGCCCAGGCGATACTCCGTGGCGTGCCGGTTGAGTTCCGGTTGACTGGCGAGGGAGCCATGGAGGTGTGGCCTTCGAACGACCACAGCAGGGGTCCCCAGCCGGAATTGCTGGACGCCTCAGTCGAGGATGAGGCGGGCGCGGGTCCACCGGCGAAGGTGTTCTCCGCCCGTTTGCATCAGGATATAGCCGTGACGCTCCTGGAGCTGAATTTTCGCAGCCAAATGGAGGCCGAGGAAACACGAGTGCGGTTCTATCCCAACGGGACCAGCGATGATTTCACGGTCGTAATGGAGTTCGGCGGCGAGATCCACCGGATCTGGCTGGATCCGATCACCGCGCTGGCCGATCTGGAGAAGTTGCGATGAATCTTCGATGCCGCCTCGGTTTCACCCTGCTCGAGGTCATGATTGCCATGGCCTTGTTCTTCATGGCCATTTTCGCCATCCTGGGCGTGGTGTCCCAGGGGCTCGCGGCTGCCCGGATCCTGCAGTCCGAAGCGCCGGATGCCGGCAGCCTCGCCGCCGAGTTGTTCCTGGCCGATCGCCTTGAGGAAGGTTGGGAGGAAGGCGATTTCGGCGAGCTCCATCCCGATTTCCTGTGGCGAAGAGAAATCACCGAAGTCGGCACCAACGGTTTGTTCCGGGTTGACTTCACGATCGTGGGCGTGCGCGGCCAGGGCATCGCCGAGCTACAGAGCAGCATGCTCCTGTGGCGGCCCGAATCGTCGTCCGCAGTCCCAGGAGTGCGCCGATGAAAGCGGCCGGCTCTCGAACGGCGGCCGCGTCGCGCCGGGTTTGGCCGGCAGGTCGCAGGACGAGCGCATTCACCCTGCTGGAAGTGATGCTCGCGATCGCGATTTTTGCCGGGGTGTTGACCGCCATCTATGCGACTTGGACTTCGATCCTGCGGAGCTCGCAAGTGGCCCAGGCCGCAGCGGCTGAAGTGCAGCGATCACGCATGGCGGCACGGGCGCTGGAGGAGGCGCTCCTGGGAGCGCAGGTCGCTGCGGCACCGGCCTCCCGGGTCGCCAGACAGACTGTGTCCTATTACTCGTTTCTCGCCAGCGGCGATCCGGATGAGCCGTATCTGAGCTTTGTCGCCCGTCTCCCCGAGTCTTATCCGCGGGGAGGTCACTTTGATTCAATGAGGATCCGCCGATTGACCTTCAACCTGGAGCGGGATTGGACCGGCGGAAGCCAACTGGTCCTGCGTCAGACGCCGCTGTTGTTCGAACCTGACAGGGATGAGGAGGAGAACCCCCTGGTACTGGCCAGGAACGTTCAGGAATTCACCCTCGAGTTTTGGGATGTCCGGACGGAGGAGTGGCAGACGGAATGGGCCGCAACCAACCGCCTGCCACCGATGGTCCGCTTCTTCCTGGCAACCGGACGATCGTCCCAGGAACGGGAGCCCCCGACCGCTCGGGTCGTGCCCCTCGCGGGAAGCGGAGCGTTGACAGGCATTCGTTCCGTCCAGCAAGCTCCCGAGGTCGAACCCGCGAATCCGAGCGTGGATCCCGGGCCTCTACCGCCGCCACCCACGTCACCTCAGCCATGAAAAGTGCCCGCCCGAAACGTGGCCAGCAAGCGGGGATCGCGCTCGTCATTGTGATGCTCGTCATTGTGGTGTTGACCATCCTGGCGGCTGGCTTCGCCGTAGCCATGAAGGTCGAAATCAAGCTCGCCCGCAACGCCCAAAGCGAATCGGAGATGTTTCTGCTGGCGTGGTCCGGAGTTGAACTTGCGCGCTATGTCATCGGCCAGCAGGCCAACATCCCCGGAGAATCCGGCTTCCATGCGCTGAACCAGAAATGGGCGGGAGGACCGGGCGGCACCAATGATTTGCTCGCCGACATTTCCCTGGAGAATGTCCAGTTGGGGAGAGGCAGATTCACCGTCCGCATTGCCGATGCCGAGCGCAAACTGAACCTCAATTCAACCCGATCCGAGGTCCTGGAACAGGCATTGCGCAAGCTGGGCGTGGATGCCCTGGACGTGCCGATGATTATTCACTCGATTGAGGATTGGCGGGACCCGGATCAGAACACCCAGCTCAACGGCGCGGAAAGCGATTATTATTTGAGCCTCGACCCACCGTACGTGGCCAAGGATGGCCCCATCGATGACATCTCCGAACTCCTGCTGGTTCGTGGCGTCACCGACGAACTCTATTGGGGGTGGGGCGACGAACGGGCGGCCAGTAAGGGATTCCCGCGGATGGTGTCGAGTGATCGCTCGGGTGGTTTGGTGGATCTGTTTACCACCAGCCCCGGGGTGCTGCGGGTCAACATCAACACCGCTTCCGCCGCGGTGTTGCGCCTGCTTCCCGGCATCGACGACCACCTTGCCGAGAGTATTGTTGAGGAGCGCGCCGGTTCGGATCTGGCGGATGGCACGGAAGACGACAACCCGTTCCACTCCCTGGGCGAACTCATCAATGTGCGCGGGATCCTCCCGCTTGATATCAGCACCTTGCAGCGGTTCTGCGGCGTTCAGAGCAGATTCTTCGACGTGGAAGTCGAAGTGGAGGTTGACCAGTATACCCGCTTGTTTCAGGCGCAACTCGATGCCAGATCCCCGCGCAACATCACCATTCTACGCGCCAACTGGAGGTAGAACCCGCTCATCCCCGGACCGGGCCGATGCCGCAAGTGTGGCCGGCGTTGGCCCCGGCAACGCACCGGTCGTCTTCATCACAGGAACCGATACCGGCGTGGGCAAGACGCTGCTCACAGGGCTACTCCTCAGTTGGCTCAGAACCGCAGGCGTCAATGCATTGGCGATTAAACCGTTTGCTTCAGGCGGGACGAACGATGCCCGGATACTCGGAAGACTTCAATCGGGACGACTTGGACTCAGCGAAATCTCGCCCTACCGATTCCGGTTGCCCCTGGCACCAGCCGTGGCCGCCGAGTTGGAGGGACGCCACGTCCACCTGAAAGAGACCGTCAGGCACGTCGAACGCATCCGCCGAAGATGTGATTGCCTTCTAGTGGAAGGCTGCGGAGGGGTGTTGTCGCCTTTGGGTGCGTCCTTCACCCTGCTGGAGTTGATCCAACACTGCGGCAGCCACGTCATTGTGGTGTCCCAGAACCGCCTGGGTGCGATCAATCAGGTGCTACTCACTGTGCGCGCGCTGGAAAGCGAGAGAATCAAATCGATGGCGGTCGCACTGATGAACAGCGGGCATAGCGGAAAGAGGCTGACGGAAACCAACGCGCGAGCGATGGCGCAACGGATCAAAAGCGTGGTGCTCACACTTCCGGATTTGGGAGAAAACGCCTGCAAAATCAGCTGTTTTCAAGCGCATGCAAAATTTCTTCAAAAAACCCTTGCGCGACTGTTGCCGTCTGATACCGTCTGCGCACTCTTGGAAGCGGCAGTGGTCGAGGCGATGGTGAAGAAGTAGAAAAAGAGGGCCTTGACAAGTGGTGGTGAACCGGTAAGTTCGTCCACAACGTAGATTGAATCTGAGCCGCCGCAGTTTGCTCAGTCGGCGCTCGGGTTTTTTGTCCCCACAATGGGGTTTGATTTCCGGCAACAATGCCGAATGCTCTTTGAAAACTGAATTGTGCGATAAGTAAGAGCCCCTTCAATGTTGGCGCGCAAGCGCTGACGGAGAAGAGTTTTAAAATTGTAAATCGACGGGTTGCGCAAGCAGCCCAAGAGAGAACAAACAAACCGTTTTTTTGA
This sequence comes from Verrucomicrobiota bacterium, assembly GCA_023383055.1. Lineage (GTDB taxonomy): Bacteria > Verrucomicrobiota > Verrucomicrobiia > Limisphaerales > JAHDYP01 > JAHDYP01. The sequence continues at coordinate 11,885 of JAHDYP010000197.1, forward strand.
CGGAGAGTTTGATTCTGGCTCAGAACGAACGCTGGCGGCGTGGATAAGACATGCAAGTCGAGCGGGAATGCGAGGGTAGCAATATCACCGCATTCTAGCGGCGAAAGGGTGCGTAACACGTGGGTAATCTGCCATGAAGTTGGGAACAACTCCGAGAAATCGGGGCTAATGCCGAATGTGGATGTTGGGATCATTTCCTGACGTCTAAAGCCGGGGACCGCAAGGCCTGGCGCTTCATGATGAGCCCGCGGCCTATCAGCTAGTTGGTGGGGTAACGGCTCACCAAGGCTAAGACGGGTAGCTGGTCTGAGAGGACGACCAGCCA
>JAHDYP010000198.1 GCA_023383055.1 Verrucomicrobiota bacterium
CCGAGCGCGCGCCCGCCGGCGTGCCGGCCCGCTGCACCGATGGCTGCCCGGTGGGCGACACCTGTCCTTACAACGCGTTGCGGTACACAACCGACCTGCGGTTTCCCTGGCTCCCCATGGTGTACGACCGCGCCCACGAGGCGAGTGTCGAGGAGATCTCCGCCTGGCTGCGCACCAGTCCGTGGGGACGTTGTGTCTATCGTTGCGACAACGACGCCGTGGATCGCCAGGTCCTGGCGCTGGAGTTCGCGGGAGGTGTAACCGGCACTTTTACCATGACTGCCTTTGCCACAGGCCGGCATCTTGAGATCTGCGGCACGAAAGGAGTGCTCAAAGGCGGCGAGAGCTACCGTCAGCACTTCGGCACCCACCTCGTCCTGCTGCCCCACGAAGGCGCGCCGGTGCGCTACTCCGTTCAAGCGGAGGATGGCGGCTACGAATTGCACGGAGGCGGCGACGCCGGACTGGTCAACGCGCTCTACGACGAAATGACCAAACCGGCCGGCTCGCCGCTGGCCACCGGACTGGATTCGACCGTGCACAGCCATCTGATCGCCTTCGCGGCGGAGGAGGCGCGCCTCACCGGGCGGGTGATCGACCTCTCGGCATTCGAGCGGGCCCATGCGCCCGCGTAACGCATAGAGCCTTTGGAATTGCTATTTGTCCTGATCCGGGTCTCTTCTCCGCCGTGCGGCGATTACCGGCCTGGCGGGTCAAAGGCGAACTGACAACGCTCTTCTTCCTTCACGGAATGGCGTTGGGAATGTGGTTTGTGCCGTTGAGCCGGGTCCTCGATGCGCACGGCTTTCAAGCGATCAAACCCTTCGCCTTCGCTACCTCGGCCGTGGCGGCATTTGTCTCCCCGCTCATCTTTGGCGCAATGGCCGACCGGCACGCCTCGCCGGTGAAGGTGCTGCGCGGCCTGGCCATGGCCACGGCGGCGACGATGGCGCTGGCCGCCACCGGCATCCGGCTGCATTGGCCGACCGGGGTGGTGCTGGCGTTGATCCAACTCCACGCCCTCTGTTCCTCCCCCACGTGGAGCATCTCGAACGCGATCGTCTTCTCGCGGCTCGAAGATTCCCGCCGCCAGTTCGGTCCGATCCGCGCGATGGCGACCCTCGGGTGGATGGCCGGATGCTGGATCATCAGCCTGATCAACGCCGATGCCTCCACGGTGGCCGGCTACAGCGGGGCGGTGGCCTGGCTGGTCCTGGCTGCGTTTACGCTCCTCCTGCCTCACGTCGATCCTCCCAAAATCGAAGGGCGGGTGACCCTGCGCCAGCGGCTTGGCCTGGACGCACTGGTGCTGCTCAAGGACCCCAGCCACCGCGTGGTGTTCATCACCATCGTTTGCATGGCCATTCCCATCGCCGCGTTTTATCCCTACACCCCGCCGCAACTGCGCGAACTCGGATTCGAACACACCTCGGCCTGGATGAGCCTCGGCCAAATCTCGGAGATCTTCGCCATGTTCGGCATCGGCTTCCTGCTGGTGCGCTACCGGCTCAAGTGGATCTTCGTCGGCGGTATCACGTTCGGCGTGCTGCGCTTCGCGCTGTGCGCGCTCGGCGACCGGGGTTGGCTCCTTGCCGGCGTTTCATTGCACGGCCTCTCTTTCGCCCTGGTTTTCATCATTGCCCAGATTTACCTCGATGAACGCGTCGACCCCGCCTGGCGCGCCCGCGCCCAGGCCCTCCTCTCCTTGCTCAGCAGTGGAGCCGGCAACCTCCTGGGGTACCTCGGCACGGGCGCGTGGTTCCACTTCTGCGGTGGCGCCACCGACACCCGCTGGCCCGTCTTCTGGCTGGGCCTCTCGGCCGCGTCGGCGGCGGTGTTGGTCTATTTCCTGATCGCCTACCGCGGCATCGGCACCGGCCTCGCCCCGGCCCGAAAGCCGATGGCAACAACGGCCAAATGAGCGGCAACCAAAACGGCGGCAAAGGGAACGACGAAGATCTCGGGGAACCGAAGTCTTGGACTGTGCCGGCTGGTGCGGTGTTGCGTTTCAACTCCAGGGGTGAGGGGGCATGGGGTTCACCCTCCTGCCAACTGCCGCCAGCTTTCGCGAAACAAGAGCAGAGCGAACCCCGCCAGCAGCATCGCCAGCACCCGCATGACCACACGATAACCTCGGCCGGCCAACCAATGGCGGGATCGCCCGGTCAACAACGCCAGCAGCAATTTCGATCCGACCAGCAACACGTAAAATCCAACCAGGAAAGCCACCACCGCCGGCCAACCCTGCGCCATCGATCTCGCCAGCATCGCCGCCCCCACCGTCAGCCAGAAGATCCAAGGATGCGGGTTGAGCAGGTTCGTCACAATACCTTTGAACCATGACCTCGGACGCTCAAGCGGCACGGCCGGATCACGCAGCACCGGACGAAAACTCTCCCACGCGAGGTACAGCACAAAGATCGCCCCGGCGACGGAGATCAAACCGAGCAAGGGACGCAGTTCGGCCAACCGGGTTGCCAATGCCAACGTGGCCAGGATGATCGGAGGGTCGGTGACCAGCGGAGTCAGGGCGACTTTGCAGCCTTCGCGTGGACCATGCCGGAGGGTCTGGGCCAGCACCAGGGCGAGCATCGGGCCGGGGGCCAGGCCGGCGGATAACCCGAGCAAAATGCCGGATACCAAAGCCGTCAGCATAACCGCCCGTGGTTCATGCCCAAGGATCATGACCCAGGCATTCACCGTTGCCAACGCCGGATCGCGGCAAATCCAGGGCGGGGTTCCGCACAGCGAACACCCGATCGGCACCGTGCTGCTGGCAATGGGCGGCCGCGGTCAACCGGATGGAGAACCATTGCTCACCCTCAAGCCGAACGCGGTGGTCCGCAACCTGGTCATTCATTACCCGGAACAAACCCTGAGCGAAGTGGTGCCTTACCCCTGGACGATCCGGGCCGACGGTGAGCTCTGCCAGATCCTGGACCTGACGATCACCAACCCCTACCGGGCGATCGACGTTGGCACCAAGTGGAACGAGCTGCACCTGGTGCGCAACGTCTTTGCCTGCCCGCTGAATACCGGGGTTTACATCGACCAATGCACCGACATCGGCCGGATCGAGAATGTCCATTTCAACCCGAACTTCTGGACCCGGATGGCGCTAAAACCGGGCTTCCCGGGCGGCGATATCAAGGCCTACCTCGAGCAGAACCTGGTCGGGTTCAAAATCGGCAAGACGGATTGGGAATTCATTTCCAACAGTTTTGTGATCTTTCCCAAGATCGGCTTTCATTTCGATGACTTCGGCCATGGACCCGGCAACGCGGTCATCACCCAATCCGGGGGTGACATCTGTCCGGTGGCGGTGCGGGTCGACCGCACCCAGGGCCACGCGGGCGCGCAGTTTGTAAACGGCCAATTCATGTCCACCGTCGAGATCGGACCCCACAACCAGGGACCGGTGAAGTTCACCAACTGCGGGTTCTGGGGAACAGCGGCCACACGTGAACAAATCCGTCATGAAGGCCCCGGTTCCCTCGTGCTGTCAGCCTGTCACTTCACCGGGTGGGACCATGCCGGCAAGGGAGATCCCTGCGTCCGCTCGTCGGGCGGTCGTCTATTGGTAAACGGGTGCGTGTTTATGGATGAGGGCAAGCAGCCCATCATCCTCGAAAAGGGTTTGAAAGCAGCCGCGATCTCGGGTTGCGCCTTTCGCCGCGAGCCGCCGGTCGAGGACCGGTCGGGAGCGGACGTCCAGCTGAGCGCCAACACGACTTCCTAGCCCGGATGTTTCATGGATTCACGGGCGGCGTGAATGGTTCCTGGCAGAGCATGAACAATCCGGGCCTAAGAAGACCGCGCTTCCAACCACGGCGGAGGGGTTCAGAGCGACTTCGTTTCGCGAAAGGAACGACCGACCAGCCCGGCCTGAGCAGCTGGACATCTCGACAGGTGGACTTCCTGAGAGAGGGCTTTTGCATGCCAAATGTCCAAACTCCAGCGTCCCGAATTCATGTCGCATATGCGACATGAATTCGGGACGGCCCACGAAGGTGTTGCGGCGACGCGGCGCACTCCGAGACCGGGCGGAGTTCGATCGCGGCTATTCGCGTCCATTTGCGGTTGAACTCGGATCGGCCCGCAGCAGCGCCACCTGGCGGGGCCGCTGGCTTGGCGGGAGCCAGGGCTCCCGATACTCCCCGAATTCGAATCCCCAACTCCAGAGAGCGCCGTCAGCCGTGAGACCGAAGTAGGTTTGTCCACCCTCGACCGCCAGCCAATCGTCCCGGCCACCCACCTGGCGAACGGCGAGTTCCTGAATCGCGAGCGGATCCCACCCCGGACGCAACCAGCGCAGCAAACGCCCCTGCTCGTTGACCGACCAGACGTCGCCCCAACCAAAGGTTACATCGCGTGTTGCCTGTCTGAGCCAGCGCAGTGGTGTATCGGGGCCGCGCTGGTACGCCCATTCACGCAGGACCCAGACTTCGCCTTGGGCAGTCAGGCCGAGGCATGCGCGGTCGGTGTAGAGCAACTTCCGCCAGGTCATCCCGGAGGCAATGCGCGTGGGGGATGGCCTCCGCCGGCTCCCATCTTCCGAGGGGCGCGGTGGCTGGACGACCCAGCCCCATTCCCAGACTTCGCCGTCTTCGTTGGCGGCCAACACATTCTCCCGGCCGGCCGCGATGAGCGTCCAATTCGTGGCGCTGCCGATGCGGATGGGATCAAAAGCGTAATCCACGTCGGGTTGGCCCAATTGGCCGTTGCGGTTGTTGCCCCAACCCCAAAGCGTGCCATCGCGCTTCAGCGCCGCCGTGTGTCCGTAAGCGGCCGCCACCGACTGCCAGTCGGAGTCCGACCCGATCTGGGTTGGCCGCTCCCAATCCAGGGCGGAGCCGGCTCTTCGTCGCAAGTGTCCAGGAGGTTTATCAGGGTCAGGTTCGAGAAACCCGCCCCAGTGCCAGAGCGTGCCATCAGAGCGCACCGCGTCGATTGCTGGCTCGGAGCTCCCAAAACTCGACCATCGATGATCCGCCCCCAGTTGGCGCAGGCTTGCGGGTCGGGCGTGAAGCGCTTCTTCACGACCTCCGGTTGGAGGAAAGTTGAATCCGTATCTCCACAGTCGGCCATCCGGCGTGAGGACGACGACGTTCCACCAACCCGCGGCCATGTCGGGTTGCACTCCTGGCGAAGCGGCGATGGGGGTCAGCGGAGACGGTTCCGGACGGAACCATTCCCAGGCCCGGACGCGCATCCCGGACACGAGGAGCACTCCCACAATCCAAGCCGTCGTCAGGCACGACAGATTGAACCTTAACGCGAGCCCTTCGCGTCGGCCCGGCGCGCTGTTTCGCCACGCCAGGTAAAGGGCGGTCGCGAGGACCAGCAGGCCCACCACCTCATTGAAATGCAGCTCGAGCGGGATGGCGGCATAGGCGCTCATCTGCTGTTGACTCCACGCCTGCGTCAACCACAGCCCGCCCGCCCAGGCGAGGCCCACCCCCACCGCAAACGGAACGAGAATCGAGATCGCATGGACCAGGTTGCGCGCGAGCGAAGAGACGTAAATCCCCGCGGTCGTCATGACCAGCCACGCCAGGCCGTGGAACAGCACCATCCCCGTGAATGGATCGGACCGAAACAACTGTTCGCCGATCACCGGCACCGCCACGCCAATCCCGAACGCCAGGCCATACGCGGCGCCGATTTTGATCCACCAACGCCGGGCGCGGCTCACCGGCAGCGTTTCCTGCCAGGAATCGACGCCGAGTCGGCGTTCCTCCGCGAAGCTGGCGAGGCCGATTGTCAGCGGCAGGAGGCTCCACAACGCCCAAAGCATATCGAGCGCTTCGAGATCGCGCGGGTTGAAGCGCTCGGGTATCGAGAGCGCGACCCGCTTCAGGATTTGCGCGAGCAACATGACCAGGGCGAACCCGCCGGCCAGCGCGAGATTCACCTGCTGCAACCGGATTTCTTTCCACCAGAGCGAACCCGTGGCGGTCAACGGATGGCGCTCCCGCTCCACGCCCACCGCCGCCCGCGCTCGCAGAAAACCGGGCAACTTAAGCTGCAGATCCTCCCCCAACGGACCGAGGTCTTCCAACTGCTCGAACCGGCGCCGGGCCAGGGCGAAGGCGACCACCCCGATCACGCAGAAACCCGCGGCAAAGAGGCCGCCGAAGTGCGACGCGCGCGTCGCCTGGTCGTTTTCCGGCATGGGCGAAAACAGCGCCAGCAAGAGTTGGATCAACACCGCCAACGCGCCCGGCACGATCAGCGACATCCAGAATGCCGCCCAGGTCTGGCGCAACTGCACCGACCAAAAGAGGCCCAAAGCCGCCCCACCCAGGATGGCCACCATTGGCCGCACGAACTCGATCAGGTTGGGCAGGCCCCCACGCCACGGTGCCCCCGCCACCAGCGCCATCCAATGCACCAGCAGCGCCGTCGCCACCGCCAGCCCTGTCATCGCCAGCTTCGACCGCCACAGACCGGCCCGCGGCTGCGGCAAGGCCATCCAGAGCGTCGAGGTCCGTTGATGGAACTCGGCGCCAAACGCTTCGATCGCCAGTAACACGCCGCCCAGGAACAGGCCGAACGCGAGGAAATAGCCGCGCTCGTCGCTGATTTCGGGCGCGACCGGCAGCACCAGCGGCAGCAGTGCCAGTCCGATGGCCGCCACCAGGCCGGGTCGGAGCAACCGCCATTCTTTCAAGAGTTGCACGTGCATGGCTTCTCCTTCGGCTCGATATCAAAGTGCCCGGGCCGCCACGGTCACCAGGAAGATGTCCTCGAGTGACAGCGCCTCGTTGCCGATCGATTCCGGTTTGGCCTGGCGCACCGCCGCCAACGCTTCCTCGAACTTCCCGTTCACGATCACCTCGAGTTCGCGCCCCTCCCGTCGCGTGCGCAGCGCTCCGGGCACCGGGACCGCGGGCGCGTCGGCGGCGAACGTCGCGCGGATCTTGCGATAGCGTTCGCGGGCGGAGTCCGCCTCGAGCGTCAACACCGCCGATCCCTGCTCGATGATGGTGAATTCGTCGATCAATCCTTCGAACTCGGAGATCATATGCGTCGAGACGAACACCGTGCGGCGGCCGGGATCGGCCTCCTGGTAGGCGCCGATCACGGCGCGGATGAACTCGCGCCGCACCAGCGGGTCGAGACCCGAGGTCGGTTCATCCAGCACGAGCAGATCGGGTTCGGGACAGATCGCACCGATCAAGGCGACCTGGACTTTCTCGCCCCGGGAGAGCGCGGTGACTTTGCGCGACGGGTCCAATCCGAACTGGTCGAGGAGTTCCTTTTCCTTGGCGACGTTCCAGCGCGGTCGAAATGACGCCAGGTACTCGAAGAACCCGCGGATGGTCATCCAGGGATAAAACGCAACCTGATCGGGGACGTAGGCGAGCCGGGATTTGACGCCCACTTCGTCCTTTTGCGGGTCGAGGCCGAACACCCGGACCTGGCCGGCGGTTGGTCGGAGCAGGTTCAACAGGCATTTGATCGTGGTGGTTTTGCCCGCGCCATTCCGGCCGAAGAAGCCGTAACAACGGCCGGGCGGAACGGTCAGGTTGAGGCCATGCACGGCTTCGAGCCTGCCGTAACGCCGCACGAGTCCCTTCACTTCGATAACGGGTTGTGTCGCAGTCATACGTTAGATCTCCTTTGCCTGGGCCGCGGCGGCCCGTTCCTCGAAAGCGTCCAATCGTTCGTTCACCAGGCCGAGAAACTCGCCGCGTTTCACCCCGAGGTGATGCGCCGCCACAATCGCCTGGTCGATCTCCACCATCAGCATCTGGTTCCGGACCTGTTTCCGGAAGGGCGAGGCGCTGTTCTTGATGAAACAACCCTTGCCGGCGACGGTTTCGATTACGCCCTGGGTCTCCAGCTCGGCGTAGGCCTTGGCGATCGTGTTGCGGTTGACGCGGAGTTGCATGGCCAGCGGCCGGATCGACGACAGGGGATCGCCGGGCCGGAGCTGGCCGGAAGCGGCGGCGGCGCGGATTTGGTCGACGACCTGGAGATAGACCGGCATACCGGATTTAAAGTTGAGCTCGATCAGCATAACAGCCTCACTGTCCTATGACACTATGACAGTAGACCCGGGAGGTCGTCACGCGCAAGTGAAAAAATCGCGCGTGAGCGACGACGTGCGCGCATCCGCGGCGGAATTGGAGTGCGCGGCCGATTGGCGGTATCGGCGCCATCTCCACGTTTCATTCGAAATTCGACGCATCCTTGTCGCCTTCTCCGGACCGAACCACTAAACTCGGCCGGTGCAGTCCCTGGTTCAACCCGACACCATGCGATCCGCCGCCCTCGCCGCGGCCATCACCGGATTGGCGGGTTATCCCCGCCTCTGGCTCTGGACCGACCGTCCCAATGCGCTTTGGTTCATGGTCGCGCTTTTGGTTCTGACCTCCTTCGTGCTTTGGAGCTTTGTGTTCGCCTGGTACCCGCCCGGGACCGGTCAGCCAGCCCTTCGCCGTCGGCTTCCGCCGGGGGAGTGGCTCAGGGCCGGCCTGCTGGGCGCCGCCGCCGCCGCTGTGATTGCGCTTGTCGTCGATCCGCGCCTGCGGTTGCTCAAGCCTGACGATTTCCCGGACACGATTCCCGCGTGGATCGCCGGCGCGCTTTTCAGCCTTGCCTTCGGACAGCTCTTCCTTTGCTACGCTCCGTTGGCCCTGTTCCTCCGGCTATTCCGTAATCCCGTCGTGGCGGTGCTCCTGACGGTCCTGTTCGGGCAGTTCCTGCTGGGTCTGCAGCTGAACGCCGCTTCATTCCAGGCTGACCTGCCGTTCACGGTCATGCTCCTCCTGCTTCGGGCCCTCCTTGGCCTTGCCGCGGCCTGGCTCTTTCTGCGCGGAGGACTGCTGCTGGGCACCACCTGGTCCCTCATTCTCGAAAGCCGGTTGCTGTTCCATTAAGTGGGATTGGTTTCAGAACGACCTTCGCGGAAGAACCCGTTGCCCTCCCCGGGCGGCGTGAAAACCCGCGCGAAACGGTGAGGCTCTGACCCCCAATATTATGTGGGCCGGCTCACAACTGGTGGTGGGCCATTTGCCAGATGATGTTGGCGGCGTGCAACATCGCCAGCACCAGCAGTCCAATGCCCGAGAAATGTTCCATGCGCAGCAGGGTGGCCTCGCTGAAACGACCGCGCCCACGCGAGGCGGCGTAGCTCAACCCTAGAAACCAGAGGCCGGTTCCCAGGGCCACACCGCCCACGCAGGAGAGTTTGCCGGCCAGGTCTGGGCGAACCCATTCCCGGGAAATGAAGTTGGCCGCCAGGATGATCCAGAAAACCAGCACCCCGGGATTCCCCAGCACACGGATGAACCCGATCATGAAGGCCGAATGCGGATGCAGCCGCTCCTCGATTCGCGTTTCGATGCGGGAATTGCCCAAGAGCCGCCGCGCCAAGAGGAACCGGACGCCCAGGTAAAGCATGAACACAAAGCTGAACAGTTCCATCGAGGCCTTGACCAGGCGGCCGCCGAACAGGGAGGCAAAACTCGTGAACGCGATTGTGCAGTAGATCACCTCCATCACCGTCGCGCCCAGGCCGATCAACCCCGCCCACAAAAAGCCGCGCCGCGCGCCCTCATTCAGTATGGTCAGGTTCACCGGTCCAACCGGGACGGAGAGCAGAACCCCACTGATGAACCCGGTGGTGCTTGCGATCAGGATGGGTTGCCATTCGGTCATGTGGCGTCACGCCCCCGCGGGCCGCCCATCCTCATCCTCATCCTCATCCTCATCCTCATCCCCGCTCTGGTCTTCGATTTCATGGACCAGTTTGCGGGAGAGCCGCGGCCGGATGAACCCGTACGCGAGGTAGGCTGTGAACAGGACCGGCAGCAAGACCGGCAGCACCTTCCGCCAGGCAATCAAGAGGAAACCAACCAGCAGAATCGTCACCACGATCTTCGGGAAGGTCCCCCGGGCCCGCCAGTCCAGCTTCTTGAACGACGGGTATTTCACCTCGCTGACCATCATGATCGAGACAAACACCATGATCACCGGCAGCCCGTAACGCCACGCGCTCCGCGCAAATCCCTTGTCGTCCCACCAAAGCAGGAACAGGGTCAACGACGCCACCAAACCCGCCGCCGCCGGGATCGGGAAGCCCAGGAATTCCTTGCCGCCGCTCGGATCCGGCTGTGCCGCCAGGCAGTTGAATCGGGCCAGGCGCAACGCCCCGCAGATGAGGTAAACCGAAGCGATGAACCACCCCAATTCCGGATGACTCCGGAAGACATCATGCAGCACCACGCGATGAACCAGGAACGCCGGCGCCGCCCCAAACGAGATGATGTCCGCCAGCGAATCGAACTCGCGCCCGAACGGACTTTCGTATCCCCCCAGCCGCGCCACGCGTCCGTCCAGCAAGTCGAACACGCAGGCCAGGATGATGAAAAAGATGGCCGTCCGGATCACGACGCTGAAATTGGGCGCGCCCAGGTCCACCTCGACAATCTTGGTCAACGCCAGGAACCCGCAGAACAGATTGCCGGCTGTCAACAGGTTCGGCAGCAGGTAAATCCGAAGCCGCGCCGATGGCTGCTCCTGGCTTGGCATGGGGTGTTTGACCATGGCGGAGGTTCCCTTTCAAACCCGTTCCACCAGCACGGTCTCGCCTCCGCATACCCGGCTCCCGACCTCCACCCGTACCTGGTAGGTCAGGGGGAAGTAGAGTTCCACCCGCGATCCGAACTGAATCAGGCTCAGCCGCTCCCCGCGCGACACCTCGTCACCCACGGCCACCCACGGGACAATCCGGCGCGCGATCACCCCCGCGATGAGGCGGATGCCGAGGCGTTCACCGGGTCGTTCCCCGGACTCGAGCCCGACCAGGACGTTCTCATTGCGCAGGGCCGATTCCCGGTTCATGGCGTTGAGGAACTGCCCTGGCGTATGGCGCAGGTACGCGATCCGCCCGGCCGCCGGGGCCTTCTGCACATGCACATCGAATACGGAGAGAAAAATCGATATCCGGCGGCAGGGCCCGCCCACGAATTCCCGTTCCTCGATTTCGTCGATGATATCCACTTTGCCGTGAGCCGGCGAAAGGATCAGGGCGGCCCCCAATGGCACCCGCGGGTTGGGATCCCGAAAGAACCAGAGACAAAACAACGACAACAATATCCACAGCCCGAACAAGATCCCCGAGGCTGCCGCGACGAACGTCCCCACAAACGCCGCCAACAAACCCACCGCCGTCACTACCAGCAAACCCACGAAGGTCCAGACGATGACCTTTGTTCCTGCTCGCGACGCTTTCCCGGCGTGCTTCATGGCGAATACCATAGACTCTGCCTCGGCGCTTTCACAGGCAAATCCAACAACGCTGACCGGCGGGTCCAACCGACAACGCCACGGTGCACCGATGAACCCCAAGCGCAGCTTCAGGGTTGAGCCCGTCTCGCGACTCCCCTAACCTCGGACGCCGAGGCGGTATGATCCCGCCCGGCGAACTCCCTTCGTCACGCTCGCGTCCGGCCGGCGGAGGGAGCCTGGCCACGATTCCATGAAAAACATCGTTTATTTCGATCTCGAGACTCAGAAATCCGCCGATGAAGTGGGTGGATGGGATCGCGTTAGCCAGATGCGCATGAGTGTCGGCGTGCTCTACGGCACCGCTTGGGGCGAGTATCGGATCTACGACGAAGCCCGGGTGCATCATTTGATCGCCGAACTCCAGCGGGCTGATCTCGTGGTGGGCTTCAACCATCTCCGCTTCGATTACGAAGTCCTGCACTACTACACCCCCATCGATCTTCGCCAGCTCCCCACCCTCGATCTCCTCGTCGAAATCCAAAAGCAACTGCAGCATCGCCTTTCCATGGATGCCATCGCCGTCGCCACCCTTGGGGTCGAGAAAACCACTGACGGTCTCCAGGCGCTCCAGTGGTTCCGTGAAGGGCGGCTGGTCGAGATCGCCGAATACTGCTGCTACGATGTCAAGATCACCCGGCTGATCCATGAATACGGCGCGCAGCATAAACAGCTGTTCTATCGCAATCGTTTTGGCCGGAAGCTCTCCGTGCCCGTCTCCTGGTGACCAACGTCTGCCTGGACGATAGAGCTTGCCGCCCTTTTGGAGGATTCTGAAGTGGTGCCCGCGACAGGATTTGAACCTGTACGATGTTAGTCACTAGAACCTGAATCTAGCGCGTCTGCCAATTCCGCCACGCGGGCATCGTT
>JAHDYP010000199.1 GCA_023383055.1 Verrucomicrobiota bacterium
CTGCAGCGTTACGAGCGGTTGCGTCGCACCAAAGGAGAACGGGTGGTGGTCGGAATCGCCCACGGCGTCTGCGGAGGCTGCCACATGAGGCTGCCCGCGCAAATCCTGATTTCGTGCCAGACCAGCCAGGATTTGGTGCCCTGCTCGAACTGCGGCCGGATCCTCTACTACACGCGGGACATGAGCCTGGTGCCAACCGAATAGGCGACCGGTCCGCCAGGCGCCCCCGCGCGTTGGCAGGCCCGTCCCTCAGCGCTCAGCCGCCGGGGGCGGGGATTCAGCGCGACGTTCAAGCTCGGCTTTCCAGGCCGCCCCCAGCTCTTCGACAGCCCGCCCGGTCAGTTCCGTCCACAGGTTCTCGGTGTAACGGCCCTCGCGGATGGCGGCATTGAGCCGGGGGATGAACTCCTCGCCGTGTTGCTGGCAGACCCAATTGAGAAAGTTGGCGGTGACTCGGTAACTGCCGTCGTAGCGGGCCCGGGCGAGGTTGCGTGGGCTGATCTCAGCCCCGCCGGATTCGGGTTCGAAGCGGTACCAGCGGAGGTAATCGGTGATGCCCTCCACCAGCCAGCCCGGGGCGCGCGAAGCGTTCGGCTTGGCGCGCCTGGCGTGTCCGTATTGCTGCACCACGTGAACCATTTCGTGGAAGATGGCTCCTTTGGCTTCACCCTGAACATTGGATCGAATCCAGCCGGCGGCACAGCGGATGCGGGTGCCGCTGGTGGCCGCGACCCCGCGCATGCCCGGGTCAAAGACGATGCTGAAACGGACCGGAGCCTCGAATCCCTCGCTCGGCAGCATTTCGACCAGCTTCGGATACCATTCGCGGATCATCGGGATGATCTCGGCCTGAGTCCATCCGGTCAGATCCGGCGTGCCCGAGGTGTCAATGACGGCCGTGTATTTGCCATCCTGGATGGATACCGACTCGCGGCCGCGGCCGGGCTCTGAGGACGCAATCACCTCAAGCGATGGACCGTTGCGGGGAATCACATCGATCTCGCTGAAAAAAGTGTGGCCAAACGGATCGGCCGCGGAGGTGCGGCCAATGTCAAACAAGAGATAGCGACCCGCGGCGAGAGTGTCGGTCGGGAACGAAATGCTCACGCCGTATTGGCCGCCGGCTTCGCCGGATGCCGGACGGGTATCGACCCGGGCAAGCAGACTCCAGCCGCGGGACAATGGGTCGGTGTCGCCGGCGGGCTCAGGGTCGAAATCCGGAGCCCGACCGTCGGAGCCGAACAGCGTGTAGACTTGGGGTCCGCGCCCACCCGGGTGCCAGGAGTAGCTGTTGACCTGCATCAGGTCGATCGGAGCACCCAGGTCCAGGAGCAGACGCCCGCCTTCACTGCCGGCGCGAAAGAAGAAATTCGCGCCCGGTTCGTCCTCTTCCGTGGGAAGCAGTCCGTCGTTCAGGGCGGCCAGCGAGCCGCCGTTGGTATCCCGCTGGCCGCTGACGATACTGAACCGCGCGTCGCGAGCGGCGTCGTTGCGGACCGGGCGCGGGACGAGACTGAACTGGAAGGCTGAACTCGCTTCGTCGGCCGGCAGGTGTTCGACCTTGACGGTTGATGCGGCATGGGTGACGGCGGTCAGGCAGACGAGCCAGGCGATGGTCTTCGGCATGAACCCATCGTAAGACGGCGGAGTTGAGATGTAAACGGCCCGTTGTCGCCGTGTCGGACCTCGCGATCTTCGGACGGCAGGATGCGCCCGAGTTCAGCACCCTCTCTGGCCTGGCGACGTTCCTCGGCGGACGTCCCGATTCGATGTCGCATATGCGACATAAAATCGGGACGTCGAATTGAGTGGTCGGAAGGCCTGGGGCTGGGCGACACTTGATGCGGTGTGGCTGGCGCGGGTGCGGCGCTCCGGCAGTTGGTGATTCAAGTCAAGCGATCGGCGAGCCGGTTGGGCCGCGCGGCGCGGTGATATGGCGAGGACTCTGAAGGGTGGACGGAAGCACTGGACGCATGCCTTGATCCGGCGGCCGGCGATTCGGGCGTTGAATGTGGCGTTGCTGGCGGTTTTGCTGGTTGGCGTTCCCGCGGTGACGGGTGTCAGTCTGGGTGTGTTTCGGATCTCCAGTCCCGATTGGCTCGGCAGGCTGCTGTTGGGCGGACTGGCACTGGGGGTTCTGGCGAACGGCCTGTTGGGATGGGGAACGCGCCATCGCCAGGAGCGGGCTATTCTGCTGGGATGGATGTTTCTGCACGCGGCCCTGTTGTTGGTAGTGTTGTTGGCGCACTTCGGCTGGATTGAGTTCGGTTGGCTGAGGGAGTGGCTCGACCGGGCGGCGAAGTGGGGGACTCGGGGGTGATCCAGGGGTTGGAATCCGCTGGACGAGTCGGGATCTGTTTCTCCTGTTCGGGGATATCGGCAGTGGCTATAGTAACGGCCAACAAATCAGACAAAAGGCAACCTCGAACCGGAGTGAACCATGAAGACAACCAGACCGCGGGCTGAGCACCTTGATCGAGCTGTGGGGTGGCGGGTTAAGGGGAGCCGTGCGTTTACGCTGATCGAGTTGCTGGTGGTCATAGCGATCATTGCGATTCTGGCCGGGATGCTTTTGCCGGCGCTTTCCAAGGCCAAGGCGAAGGCGCAACAAACTGCCTGCCTGAACAACCTGCGGCAGCTGGGGTTGGCGACGATCATGTACGTGGATCAGCATGCCAAGTACCCCGGCTGCATCAAGGTGCCGGAGTTCTATTATCTCTGGCCCATTCGGCTCTTCAGTCAGATGGGCACGAACCGCGATTCATTCTTTTGCCCGGCGAACAAGCCGGAGTTCCGCTGGGACACGAACGTCAACAAGTCCCTTCAGGGCCGGTTGGATTTTCTGCGGGCCGCGCCGCAGGGGGCGGGGATGAGCTACGGCTACAACGATTGGGGCGTGGGCGCCGTGACGATGAACCTCTCGCAACAGCTCGGATTGGGCGGTGACGTGAATCCGCCCGGACAACCGGAGATGAACGAGAGCCGGGTGGTGAACCCGACCGACATGATGATGCTGGCGGACAGCAAATCGGACTATTCATGGGACGGGAACATCGACTGCAAGGAGTCGGATCAGTGGCCGGCCAAGCGGCACAACGGCAACACGGTGGTGATGTTTTGCGATGGCCATGCGGAATCGGCGCGGCGGCAGGATATTGTCGATCCCAACAATGACCGGTGGCGCCGGCGTTGGAACAACGACAACGAACCGCACCGCGAGTTCACCTGGACGGGTGATAACGGCCTGGGGAAGGATTAGGGGGGCGGAGAGCCGAACACGGCGTCGCGGCTGGCGTCTTGCCGGCGCACTGCCGGCGGGGCTAAGGTCGGCCATGAACTCAGCGACACGGGCGCGCACGGAAAGTCGGCAGCACATTCGGGTTGGCGGCAGTGGGAAATGGCTGGCTTGGGTCTGCGGGATTGCCGTCACGGCGGGTCCCGGATTGTCCGAGGCGTTCCGGGGGAAGCCGTACACGGATGGGGATGTTTTCGCGGACACGTGGGTGGCGACGGACGAGGTGGGGCGGGTGCAGCCAGGCTTTCGCGAGTGCGGTCCGTTGAAGCCGGACAAGTGGGTGGGGATATTTTATTGGACCTGGCACATCGCCGGACGGGGCGGACCGAACGATAACACGCGGATCCTTGCGGCCGCTGGGGACGGTTCGGTGCGTTGGCCCGGGAACGGGGAGCCACATCACTGGGGTGAACCGGAGCTCGGTTATTATCTGATGACCGACCCATTCGTGATCCGGAAACACGCGAGCCTGCTGGCGGATGCGGGAATCGACGTGATCCTGTTCGATACCACCAATCCGCCGTTCACCTGGCGGACGGAATACGAAGCGCTGTGCCGCGAGTACACCGCCATGCGCGCGCAGGGGGCGCGGACGCCGGCGATCGCGTTCATCGCGCCCTTTGGCGATCCCCGGCCGGTGACCGATCAGCTGTGGCGGGACTTGTATCGCCCCGGGTTGTGGTCGGGACTGTGGTTTCGCTGGGAGGGAAAGCCGCTGTTGCTCGCCAACCGGGAGTTCATTCGGGACGAGGCGATGCTCGAGTTTTTCACCTTTCGGCGGCCGATGCCGGATTACTGGCTGGGACCGAGTGCGGCGGAGCAATGGAGCTGGCTTGAGGTGCATCCGCAGCACGTGTTCCGGAACCGGGCGGGGGAGGCGGAGCAGATGAGTGTGGGGGTGGCGCAGAACGCGTTGCCGAACACGCCGGGGCCGGCGCCGATGAGCCATAGGGCGGGGGCAATGGGCCGCAGTTGGCACCAGGGCGGGCGGGATGCGCGTCCGGGCGCGGTGAACCTGGGTTTGAACTTTGACGAGCAATGGTCGCGCGCTCTCGAGGTCGATCCGCGGTTTGTTTTCGTGACGGGCTGGAACGAGTGGATTGCGGGCAGCTACACGGAATGGAGCAAGTACACCGATGGGGACTGTTATCATCCGGGTGGCTTGTTCGTGGATCAGTACACCCAGGAATACAGCCGCGATTGCGAACCGATGCGCGGCGGGCATACCGACAATTACTATTATCAGCTGGCCAGCTGGGTCCGGCGATTCAAGGGGGTCCGCGAACCGACGATGGCTCCGGGGCCAAGCCGAATCATTATCGACGGTTCGTTTGACGATTGGCAGGCGGTGTCGCCCGAGTTCCGGGACACGATTGGCGATATCGTCCACCGGGATCATCCCGGGTACGGCGGGGAGGTCTATCGGAACACGACCGGCCGGAACGATTTTGTGATACTGAAGGTGGCGTATGATGCTGAGCGGGTGCATTTCTTCGCGCAGACCCTGGAGCCGATCACGACGCACCGCGATCGGCACTGGATGCTGCTGTTCCTGGACATCGACCGCGACGCGCGCACGGGACGGCTCGGCTATGATTACGTGGTGAATCTCGAAGTGCGGGGTGAGAGCGAGACCAGCGTGCAGGCTTGGAGTCGGGAGAAATGGGTGGAGGTCGGCAGAGCCCAGTACCGGGTGAATGGGAACGGCCTTGAACTGGCCATCGACCGCGGGATGTTGGGTCTGGGCGACCGCCTGCCCGCATTCGATTTTCATTGGGCGGACAACATTCAGGGTTTTGGCGATGTGTCCGAGTTGGGGGTGAACGGAGATAGCGCACCCAACCGGCGCTGGAACTATCGGTTTGCGGTGAAAGATGTGGGCGATTGAGCCAAACATAAGAGGACCAACCATGATACGACGGATGCTAATATTGAGCGGATCGGCCATCACCTTATCGCTGTGGGCCGCCGTGGTCGAACCTGTGCCGCTCTGGCCCGGGGGCGCCCCCGGGGCATTGGGATCGGAAGAGAAGGATATCCCGACCTTGACGGTTTATTTGCCTGAAGGGAGTTCGGATCGGATGCCGGCGGTGGTGATTTGTCCGGGGGGTGGTTACTGGGGATTGGCCAGCCACGAGGGGAAGGATTATGCGCTATGGTTGAACCAGCACGGAGTGGCTGGCGTGGTGCTCAAGTATCGGCTCGGCTCGGCGGGGTATCGGCATCCGGCTATGTTGCAGGATGCGGCGCGAGCCGTGCGCCTGGTCCGGGCGCGGTCGGAGGCATGGCGGATCGATCCGGCCAGGGTGGGGATCATGGGGTCGTCGGCCGGGGGGCACTTGGCCTCGACGCTGTTAACGCATTTCGACGCCGGTGATCCGAACGCGGCGGATCCGGTCGAGCGCGAGAGTTCGCGGCCGGACCTGGGAATCCTCTGTTACGCGGTGATCTCGTTGGGTGAGCACACGCACCAGGGTTCAAAGCAGAACCTGCTGGGGCCGGACCCGTCGGCTGAACTGGTGCGGCTATTGTCCAATGAACTGCAGGTCACGCCCCGGACGCCGCCTTGTTTCGTCTGGCACACGTACGAGGATGCGGCGGTGAAGGTCGAGAACGCGTTGGATTACGCGGCCGCGTTGCGGCGGAACGGGGTGCCGTTCGATCTGCATGTGTATCAGCAGGGGCGACATGGCATCGGGCTGAATGACAAGCCGCCGTTCGCGAACGCGCATCCGTGGGCGCACGATTGTCTCTTCTGGCTGAAGGCTCAGGGGTTTTGTGAAGCGCGGCGGCCGTGACGCCGCTTTGGCTATGGCAATGGCGGAGCGACATCAAATCTCTCATGGTCCAGGTCGATGGTGACGCGGGTACCATCGGCATAGGTGAACTCCTGGCGGCGGCGGGATGCATCGAGAAACCGATGACGAGTGAGTTCGAGCAAGCCGACTCGCTGGTGCAGGGCGCACATCGTCCGGACGCGTTCGAGTTCCGCGTCATCCGGTTCGAGCGAGAGGTAGGGCAAGCCGGCGTTGCCGAGCCCGTGGAGGAAACCGAGGTCGGTATCGGGGATGCCCCAGGCGCCGCGGCCCAGCGACCAGGGGATCAGCAGGGCGTCATGGTAAACCAGGTTGAAGAGCGGAACCGGGATGGCCATGGCGGGGCCGGACCCGGGATTCGGTCGGAGCGGATAGGGTCCGTGGTGCACCAAATCGAGGTGAGGGACGGCCCAGTCGCTGGGTTCCTCGGAACTGACAATGCCGCCATAGGACCGGACGAAGTCGAGGCAGGCTCCGCGCCAGTTGAGGCATTCCGTGCGGGTCATGGGATGTTCGGGGGCATAACACTCCTCGGGTGGCACGACCGCGAAGACATCCAGGTAGGCGCCCTGAAGCGGGACGTGATGGTCGAGGATAGCCTGGTGGTTTTTGCGGACGTGACCGAGGGCGAGACGGGGGCAGAGGATGGACTGGCGTCCGCCATACCAGGTGCTGTGGATCGGCCGTTGGCCGTTGGCTTCGATGAGAGTGTGGCGCGGATCATAGGAGGGGGCATCGAGGTAGTAATCACGGTATTGATCGTGGATGGCGAAGATGAAGCCGAGCCTGGCGCAGGTGCTGGCGAAGAGTTGGAATCCGTTCCAGCCTCCCGCCTCGGGGCAGGGGGGCAGCGGGTCAGGATGGAGGTTGTCATAGCCGCGGAAGCCCCAGCCATCGAGGTGGACATAGGCCTGGCGGATTCCGCGGTTGGCGAGGGTTTCCAGCGCGGATGCGCGGTTGGTGAAGGTGACGAGTTGGTGGTTCTGGTCGGGACGCTCCTTGTTGTAGTAGCTGGATTCCGGCTGGATGTGATAGAGAATGCTGGTGTGGATCACGGGCGTGCCGATGAGCTTCCCGACGTTTGAATTGCGGGCGATTTTCTCGCGCAAAGAAACGAACCGTCCCGACGCGAGCGCGTGCCGCCGATAACGCTTGGCCAGGTCCACGTAGTCGCCCGAATCAATAAAGCTGTAGCGCACCCGGCGCGGGTAGGACCAGCTTCGCAGCGAATGCACCCAGCGCGGCCCGATCTGCGTGGGGCCGCCCGGCGGATGATCGAAGGCGCAGCCGGCATCGTCTGGGGTCTCGAGGTGAACCAGCACGGCGGCGGTGGTCTGTTGATGGCCCCACCATGGCATGTACAGGCCGCGACCGAAGCTGAGAGTATCGTAGAGCCAGACTTTCTCCGGCCAATCTTTGGGGATCAACACGCCCTGCATGAAAGGCACGACCGTCAGATCGAACGAAGGTGCGGCGAATGGACCCGGCCAGCGCAGTTCACTCACAGTGCTGGTTCCTTCCCGGGCGAGGATTTCGCAAACCAGATCTTCGTCCGGCCCCTCCAGCGTGATGATCAGCGTGAGCCTGAGGTCAAGCGGCGTGTCCGGCGCGCCAAACTCACCTAGTTCGACGAGGAGTCCGGTGCTGTAGCCGGTGCGGTAGGCAGTAATCCGTTTGTCGCGCGCGTCGGCCAGGGCGAGGTTGACGGGCGCATCCTTATGCCAGACGGTGAGGTCGCCGCCTGGCGGCGGAACGGTCTCCCATCGGCGCGACCCGGCACGGATGTCGAGTTGCAGGTTGTGTTCGTTCAGGCGCAGCGAAAGGCGGCGGACCTCGATCCGACGCTGCTCGAGGTCGATTTGCGGAACGGGCTCGATTCCGGAAGTTGCGGTATCGGGGTGCACCATGGGAGCTGCCAGCAGCAGGAGCAGGATCGGAATCCGGGAGAGGGAGCGCATGGGTGGAGCATGAGCTCGTCGCGGGTGATGGGCGAGCAGAAATGGGCGAAGGCCGGCTTGACAGTGGACGGGCGATGGGCAGAGTGGGTTGTAAGCGGTTTTAACCTGGAAAGTGTCCACTGCTAATATGTTTTCAGGACGGGTCGATAGGGACGGCGAAGCTGAATCCGGGCGTCAGGAAACGGGGCGGCTCGGGCGAAATCGGCTACGCGCGGCGATTGGCACGGTCCGGATTTGGGCTGCGGCGTTGGGGTTGCTGGTGCTGGGGCTGCCGGTTGACCTGCGGGCGAGCGCGGACAACGCCGTGCTCGCCTGGAATGCGTTGATGCTGGATGCGATTCGGGGCGAGACGACGGGACCGACTTTGAGCACGCGGAACCTGGCGATCCTGCACGCGGCGATTTTTGACGCGGTGAACTCGGTCGATCGAGGGCATCAACCCTATCGTTTCCAGTTCGACGCGCCGCCGGGGACTTCGGCGGCAGCGGCGGCGGCCAGCGCCGGCCGGGTGGTGATGCGAGTCTTGTATCCGTCGATGGATGGGGCAACGGAGCGTCGTTACGGGGAATTGCTGGAGGGCTTGGCGGAGTCGGCGGCCACGACGCAAGGGATTGAATTGGGGTTCGAGATGGCGGCGGCGCTCTTGAACTCGCGGATGAGCGATGGATCCTCGACCGCGGTGCCCTACATTCCCAGCACCGAGCCCGGGCAGTGGCTGCGGACCCCCCCGTTTTACCGGCCGCCGATGGACCCGCATTGGCGTTACGTGGAGTTGTTTTGTCTGGAGGACAAGGAGCCCTACGTGGTTCCGGGACCTCCGGGTCTCGACAGTGCCGAGTACGCGCAGGCATTCGAGGAGGTCCAATCCCTGGGAGCCGCTTACAGTTCCGTCCGCTCCCAGGAGGAAGGCGACATTGCGATCTTCTGGTCGGATTTCTCTTACACCGCCATGCCGCCGGGGCATTGGCACGAGATCGCCGCCTCGATCGCGAGGGAACGGCAGAGCAGCCTGGTCGAGTCTGCCCGGCTCATGGCCTGGCTGAGCCTGGTGCAGGCCGATGCCGCGATTGTCTGCTGGGAAGGGAAGTACCGGCACAACTTCTGGCGCCCGGTAACCGCGATTCGGCGGGCCGACGAAGACGGGAATGGAGCGACGGCCGCCGATGGCGAGTGGGATCATTTTCTGGTGTCACCTAATTTTCCCGAGTATCCGAGCGGCCACAGCACGTTCAGCAAGGCAAGCGCGCAGGTGTTGACGCGGTTTTTCGAAACCGACGCGATCACCTTTGCGGTGCGATCCGATTCGCTTCCGGGTGTGACGCGCCACTTCGAGAGTCTGGCGGCTTGCGCGGACGAGATCGGCATGAGCCGGATTTACGGAGGCATCCATTTCCAGTTCTCGAATCGCGACGGGAAGGCCAGCGGACTGAAGATCGCCGAAGCCGTCTGCTCGAATTACCTGATGCCCGTGTCCTCCCTGCCGGACTTGCGGATTGAGGGACTTGAAGCGGGACGCGCGAGGCTGCGGGTGCACGGCTTGTTTGCGCGGGAGTACGCGGTGGAGGCGAGCCCGGACTTGACAAACTGGTCTGAGATCGCCTCGGTCACCGGGACACCCGGAGGCATGGTCTGTTATGATCGACCCGACGGGCCGGCGCCACATCGCTTCTATCGGGCGACGCTGCGGCTTGAACCGGGTCGGCGGAAGCAGTAGAAGCTCCGCCATGAACACATGGAAACATATCGCGTGGGCGGGTGCGGTCGTGACGGCGGTTCTGGGCTTGCACCTCCCGGCTGAGTTGAACGCTGGGGATCCGGATCGCGCGCCGTCGGCGCACGAGCAACTTCCCCGAGCGATGCACGGCACGATGGTCGAGCATCCGCGAGTGACCGTCGGTTTGAGGGATGCCGAGCTGATGGGCGCGGACCATCGGGTGCTTCAGGCTGCGGTGGACTATGTTGCCGGTCTGGGCGGGGGGGTGGTCGAAATCGGCCCGGGCGAATACCTGATGCGCGACTCCCTGCACCTGCGGGCGAACGTGACGGTGCGAGGGCAGGGCGAACGGACGGTTCTGCGGAAGGCGGCGGGCGCGGTGTCGCCGCTCGAATTGGATGGGGACTACGGCGAGGAACAGATCACCCTCAGGGCTCCGGACGGATTTACGGTGGGCGACGGCGTGGCGATCTGGGACCAGGCAGCCGGGGGATTCCACACCACCGTGGCGCGGATCGTTGGGCGGAACGGCAACACTTTCGCCCTGAGTTTGCCCCTGAACGCGGACTGCATGGTCGCCAATGGCGCGCAAGCGGCCACGGTGTTTCCGGTGATCAGTGGCTATTACGCGGAGGGAGCCAGGGTGGAAAACCTGAGCATCGATGGCAACCGGGACAGCAATCCACACCTGAACGGGTGCCGAGGCGCCGGCATCTTTTTATATCGCTGCCACGGGACAATGATTGTCGGCTGCCGGATCCGAAACTACAACGGGGATGGGATCAGCTTCCAGCAATCGAACGATGTGCAGGTGCGGGATTGCGTGAGCGAGGGCAACAGCTCGCTGGGGTTGCATCCGGGCAGCGGCTCCCAGCGCCCGTTGGTAAGTGGATGCACGGCACGAGGCAACGGCGAGGACGGCTTGTTTCTATGCTGGCGGGTCAAACACGGCTTGTTCGAGAACAACACGCTCGAGGGTAACGGTCGCTTCGGCATCAGTATCGGGCATAAGGACACCGACAATCTGCTGCGCGGGAACCGTGTGCTCGGCAACGGCGAGGACGGCATTTACTTGCGGAACGAAACCGAGGGGATGGCCGGGCACCGGAACCGGTTGGTGGACAATCTGATCGAAAACAACGGAACCGGGCGGGAGGTTGCCGGGATTCGGGTGCGAGGCTTCACCCGGGATTTGGTATTCGAAGGGAACACCATCCGCGATACCCGGCCTGAAGGTCAACGACGCCAGGTGGTCGGCATTCGGATCGATGAGCAGGTGGGCGAGGTGGAGATGAAAGCAAACCGGATTGAGGCGCTGACGGCGGTGGTGGACGACCGGCGTTAACTCGGCGGTTGCATGGCGGCGCGGATGTGGCATTTTAGCGTCCACGATATTGATTATGAACAAACCTAAAATTGTGGCCTATTTGAAACCGACCTGTGGTTGGAGCCAGGGTGTCCGCGCGGTATTGCGCAAGTACGATTTGCCATTCGAGGATAGGGACATCATCAACGATCTCCGGCAACGCCAGGAAATGGTCGAGAAGAGTGGTCAACTGTTGAGTCCGTGCGTGGAGGTGGATGGGCAGATGTTGGCGGACATCAGCGGGGAAGAGGTGGAGGCCTGGTTGTTGAGTCGCGGGTTGGTTCAGGCGAACGAACGGGCTCCGGAGGCCCCGACCAATCAGCCATGTGCGCACGAGGCCTGGAGCCCGATCGCGATTCAATGATCCGGCATCCATCCGGCGGATAGGAGGGGGCAGAATTTGGAAGTGCCTGCATATCAAGTCAGGCATCTGCCAGGTCTTCACCACCAGACGGCGTCCGCCGGTCCAGTTGGCCGTCGTGATTTCGGCGGTAGCTGCGGTGGCCATTCCAACTTCAAGGGAGAACAGGGTGACAGGTTCATGGTGCTTGCGTGATGACAGAGGGACAGGTTCGCGATCACCGGGGCTGAGAATAGCGGGACAGGTTCAAAGGGCTTGACCGAGGAGGCGCTGGAGTTTAAGCAATTGCTCAGGCTTTCAACCAAGGAGGAAGGAAGTATGCGCCAGGCACGGATCAAGGTCATGGAGGAGACCGCCGTTTATCACTGCATCTCCCGCGTTGTCGGAGGGCAATTTCTGCTGGTCGATCTCGGCAAGGAGACCTTTCGGCTATTGACCTCAATCCGGTTCGAGCGAGCC
>JAHDYP010000200.1 GCA_023383055.1 Verrucomicrobiota bacterium
GCAAAACCCAGCACCAACTGACGGTCCAGCAATGCCGTCGTCGAAGGCGACAGATCGTGGCTCACAATGATGCACGGCAGCTTGAGTTGACGGAGATTGAGGGCGTCGTCTGGGCGCTCGAGCAGATTGTGCAGCACCCGTGTCGTCACATCGCGCAGGTCCGACACCCGCTCCCGCAGGTACTCGTCGTCGACCTTGCCCAGGCTCTCCGCATACCGGTCCGCCACCCGCTGAAAGGCGGACTCCGCGCCCAGCAGATCGTCGGCAATCACCCGGCTGACCTCCTCGATCAGCATCGGATCTTCCAGGACCAGCAGGTGCGCTTCGAAGATGCTTGCGTCCTGGGCGCCCATCGCGGTGCTCACCCGGCGTTGGATCTCCTGGATCTGCTGCCGTGTCTCCACCAGCGATTGCTCGAATCGCGCAACCTCGGCCGACACCTCCCGTTCGTGGATCTCCCGATCCGGCACGTTCTCATGACCTCGCCCCAGGATCAGGACCTTCCCCCGGGCGATCCCGGCGGACACCGGAATGCCGCGCAGGGTGAGCTCCCCTTTCCTGGGACGGTCGATCATGACAGACAGTTAACCCGGCGGCCCGGCTTTGGAAACGAAAATCGACCCGGCACGGGCGCAAAAAGAGGCGTGTCCGCGGCCGTGTCGCCTGTTTAAATAGCCGCGATGGAGCAAGCACGCGCCGTTTACAACGTGGCCCTGATCGGTTTCATGGGCACCGGCAAGACGTCCGTAGGCCGGCTGGTGGCCGACCGGCTCCGTTTTGATTTCCTGGATACCGATGCCGCCATCGAAGCCAAAGCCGGCAAACCCATCAGCCGAATCTTCGCCGAGGACGGTGAATCGGCCTTCCGTCAGCACGAATGCGAGGTGGTGCGATCGCTCGAATGCCGGCGGCATACGGTCATTGCCACGGGCGGCGGCCTGGTGGCCAATCCCGGTTGCCTGGCCAGCCTCAAGACCCATGCCCTGATCGTCTGTCTCTGGGCCTCGCCCCAGACCATCTGGGAACGGGTTCGCCATCAGACCCACCGCCCACTCCTGCTTACCGAAGATCCCCAGTCGCGCATCACCCGGCTCCTGGCCCAGCGCGATCCGTTCTACCGCCAGGCCGACCTCCTCCTCAACACCGAGCAGCGTTCACCCATGCAGCTCGCCCAAATCGTCATCAGCCAATTCCACTTGGGCAAGGGATGAAAAACGCGGGCTCGCCAAAGGAAGCAATCCGCGAACGCGCCCTGGAATTGGGGTTCGACGACTGCCGGGTGACCACCGCCGAACCGCCAGGCAGCCTGCCCCAATTCGAGCGATGGATCGATTCCGGCCAGCACGGCGAAATGGCCTACCTCGACCGCGGCCGGTTCAAACGTGCCGATCTCAAGCTGGTTCTGCCCGGCGCACGCTCGGTGATCGTGCTCGCCATCAACTATGACCCGGCCGGCAGGACCGCGATCGCCGATCCTCCCGCTCTGCCCGGCGTCATTGCCCGTTACGCCCGATACCGGGATTACCACGATCTGCTCGCCCCGCCGCTCCAGTTGCTCGCCGGACAGGTAAACCAGCTCGGCGGACCCGGCACCCGATCGCTGGCCTATGTCGATACCGGGCCGATTCTCGAACGGGATCTGGCCCAACGCGCCGGGATCGGTTTCATCGGCAAGCATACCAACCTCATCCAGCGCCGCGGCGGCAACTGGTTTCTCCTGGCCGAGATTCTGACTACGCTCGAATTGCCGCCCGATGCGCCCGAGCCCAACCGTTGTGGGCACTGCACCCGTTGCCTCGTTGCCTGCCCCACCCGGGCGATCACCGCTCCCTTCCAGCTCGACGCCCGCCGCTGC
Organism: Verrucomicrobiota bacterium; assembly: GCA_023383055.1. GTDB lineage: Bacteria > Verrucomicrobiota > Verrucomicrobiia > Limisphaerales > JAHDYP01 > JAHDYP01. The sequence goes on from JAHDYP010000200.1 coordinate 1,856, forward strand.
ATCTCCTACCTGACCATCGAGCTGCGTGGACCCATCCCAACGGAACTGCGCCCCGCGATCGGTCAGCGCATTTTCGGCTGCGACGATTGTCTCGCGGTTTGCCCGTGGAACCGGTTTGCCCGGACCGGGCGTCTCCTCCGTGATTCGATGCGCGTGGATCTGGAGCACCCCGACCTGCTCGAACTGCTGGCACTCGACGACGATTCATTTCGCCGCCGATTCCGCGAAACGCCGATATGGCGCGCGAAACGCCGGGGATTGCGCCGCAATGTGTGCATCGCCCTGGGCAACCGTCGCGATCCCCGTGCCCTGCCGGCCCTTCAACAGGCCGCCCGCGATCCCGAGCCCGTGGTTGCCGAAGCGGCACATTGGGCGCTCGCGTGGATTCAAGGCGGGACCTGACCACCGACCACCGGGTCACCAGTCAATGATCATGATCGTGATCATGGTCGTGGTCGGGCAGCGGGGACTCCATCCCGCCGGTCGCGGGAGCCTGATGGTGGTCGTGCCCGGCCGTTTCGAACTGCCCGATCACCACGGCAAAGATCAGGCCCGCCGCCAGAGCCATGGTCAGTTTGAACCGGTCATGGACATGGAACTGCAACTCCGGCAGAAGGTCGCTCGCCGCAATGCAGACGAAAGTGCCCGCCGCGAAAGCGAGGGCACTCCCGAGAAAAACGTGACCTGTCTCGGTGTACTGGCTTGCCCCCAGGTGAAACAGGACCACGCCCAGTGGTATCACCAGGGCAAACGCCGCGTTCACCAGATGCCGCAGGGCACGCGACCGGCCGCCGGCGGCCATCAGCGTGCCGATCGCCAACGCGTCAAAGGGTTTGTGCAGGAAAATGACCAGGAAGGTGCCCAACCCAAGGAACACCCCGGCGCCACCCTGCGCTTCCGCCTCGACACTGGCGCCCAAAGCGATGCCGTTGATGAGGGTATGAAACGTCAGCCCCAATGCCGCGCCGATCCAGGACAAATGCCGGGCCGATTGATCGGCCAGGGTAAGATGATCGTGGTCATGCGGCTCGAGCACGGCCTGTCCGCGGCATTCGGCCGGACAACAACCCGCGTGATCCTCCGGGGCTTCGACAGGCACGTCATGGTGGTGGTAATGAAAGAAACGCTGGATGAGGAACATCGCCAGAAAACCGGCGAGCAACCATAGAGCGCAGAGATCGATCGACCCGGTCTCATGGAAGGCGTGCGGCAGCAAATGCAACATGCCCACGCCCAACATCAAGCCCGCCACAAAACTAGTCGCCAGCTGCATCCGCGTGTGGGTGAGCCGCACCCAGAGCGGCAACCACCCCCCGGCGAGCGATGCCAGCAGGATCAAAACGCAGTATAAAACCAACAAGGTCGTGGGTGTCATGAATGGTACGTCTTGACCGGTGGGAGCTTCATTCCTTGGGTGAGGTAATCATGGGAAAGTCGTCCGTGCGGAACGGCGATGCGGGCAAGCCCTCCCGGTTGAAGAGATTGACCATCGGGTAATCCGCCCAGCCGTACCGCACTGCCACCGGCTCCGGCACCAAGGGCGTGTGCACCACCACCTTGCGACCCTCAATCTCGGCCATCGCCGGCACAAACTTCCGGTCCGCACCGCATATCGTGAAGCCCCGCAGATTCCCACCCCGGGCTTCGAGCCCGCCGCCGACATGATCGAACTCGAGGGTGACCTTGCCTTTTTTGATCTTCAGCTTGCGAAAGCGGGGTCCACTGGCCACCAACCGTTCGCCATGGGCGATCGATCGGGCCAGCATCGCCAACCGCGACCCCACCGGCTCTTTTTTGGCCGGATGAATGTCGTCCTTGTCGCCCACATCCGTGATGACGGCCAACCCCACCGCCGGCAAGACCTGGGTTGCCAGCACTTGCGCCTCCCGCAACTCCGCCCAACTGCTTTCTCCAATATCCGCCGCGATCTCCTGCGGCAGTCGATTCCGATTCCGGTCCCAAGGCGCCAACTGGACCGCCAGGAAGGGAAACTCGCCTTGAGCCCAATCCACCCGCCAATTCCGGATCATGTCCGGGAACAACGTCCGGTACTGCCAGGCCCGGTCGGCATTGGACTCGCCCTGATACCAAATCGCCCCCCGAATGCCGTAGGGCACCAGCGGCGCGATCATTCCGTTATACAGCTCCGAGGGGCGCCAACTCGCCCATGGCCGACCCCGGGCGGGTTGCTTGCCTTCCTTGCGGAGTGCCTCCGTTTCCGCCTCCCATTTCGCCAGCTCTTCCTGATACCGACGCGCCTGCTCGGGGTATGGGTCAAGAATGTCCCGCTTGTACTCCGGATGGGCGGCCAGCAATTCGTGCCGGATCCACACCTCCGCCGGCGACCCGCCCCATGAGGTGTGGATCAGACCCACCGGCACGCCTCGCGTCGCCTGCAAATCCCGGCCAAAATAGTACGCCACCGCCGAAAAGCCGGGCACGGTGTCCGGACCGCATACCACCCAGGCCGCGTTGAAGTTGTTCGTCGGCGTCTCCGCCTTGAGTTTCGGCACCGTCAGCAGTCGAAGGTTCGGATTGGCGGAGTTGGCGATATCCGATTCCGGCTCGAACGACCGGTTCATGGGCCATTCCATGTTGGATTGCCCGCTGCAGATCCACACCTCGCCCACCAGGACATCCTTGAACTCGACCCGATTCCTGCCCTGCACGACCAGATTGAAAGGGCCGCCGGCCTTCTGGCGGGGCAACCGCACCATCCAGGCGCCATCCCGGGCGGTGGTCGAGACGCTCCGGCCCCGGAATGTCACCGTCACCCGCTCACCTTCATCCGCCCAGCCCCAGACAGGCAGCCGCAGATCCTGTTGCAGGACCATGTGATCCGAGAACACACCCGGCAACCGCACGTCAGCGCTGACTTGCCCGGCCCAACTGATGAGCAACACCGCGCCGACCAGAGCAGCCCAAAAGGACTTTCGTGGAATCATGCCGTCAAGTGCATCGTATCACCCCCGTTGCGTCAATCGGGAAAACGTCGCGGATTATCCCTACCTGACATGGTTGACCCGCCAGAGCAGGAAAGCGCCCACGGCTTGGAACAGCAGGTTGGGCAACCAGAGGATCAGATGGGGGAACCATTGCGGTTGATCCTGCAAAGACTGACCCAGGATCACAAAAGCGTAATAAACCAGCACCAGGATAAGGGCCATCGCCATACCCGCGCTGGTCTCGCGCCGATGCGCCCGCACCCCCAGCGGAATGCCAACCAACGTAAAGGCGATACTCGCGAAGGAAAACGCCACCTGCCGATGCATCTGCAGCCGGACCGGCATGCTGAGCTCCGCGTAGATCGCCGCGATCCGGGCGGTGCCCTCGGCGGAACTGGCGGCGTCGGCCGGCGCCTTCTCCACCGCCACCTGCTTCAACTTGTCGAGCTGTTGCCGCAACTCGGCAAAGGTCATTTCGCTGTACCACCGCCGTCGACTCGACCGGCGTTTCTCGAGGAAACCCGGCTCGAAGGTCCACTCCCCGAAATGGTGGGTCCGATACTCGCTGAAATCATAAATGCTCACCTGGAACAGGCGGAGCGCGGTTTCCTGGCCGGCTTCGTTGGCGATCACCTCGGCACGGTCGGCGCGCAGGTGCCGCTGCATCACGCCCTTCGAATCGAGCTCGAGAATCCGCACCTCATGGAGATTCGTGCCCCGCTTTGCGCCCACATACAGCACAAAACCTGGAAACTCGTCAATGAACCGGTCCTCGGTGATGAAGGCGCTGGCGCGCTGCATGCCGGCCTGAAAGACCAACCCTTTGTAGGCGCCGCGGCACCGGGGCGCGATCTCCATGTTGATGAATGCCGTCAGCCCGCTCAACCCCACGCTCAAAGCCAGAATCGGCGCCGCCAACCCCAGCAGACTGATCCCCCCCGCCCGGGCGGCGGTCAACTCCTGGTCCGCGCTGAACCTGCCAAAGACCAGCAGGGTTGCGGTCAACATGCCCATCGGCAGGGCGAACACGAGGACGAACGGCATCAGCAGCAGGATCCCCTTGACCACGAGCCCGAGCGTGGCCTGCCCGTTGATGATCAATCCCAGAATCTCCTTCAGCGCGTTTCCCAGCAACAGCACAAAGCTGAAGACCATGACCGTCATCAGCAACGTCGCCAGGACTTGCCGTGTCAGGTAAAGGTGCAGCGTTCTCATCAATGGCTCCCGACCCCAGAGTGGGTCGTCCCCCTACGCAAACACAAGCCTCGAACGCTGGCAAGCAGCCTCAGCTGTCTTCCCAATGTACGGCCGGCTCGATCAGGTCCACATGGTCCACCGCCCAGGGATTCTTCTCCAGCTTGTCCCAATCCCGACCGTTATGTCTATAAATGCTGCCGACGCCAAATCCACGGCCCGAAAGGAAGCGCTCCGCGCATTCGAGCGTTTCAAATTCCGCGGCGATCCCCTTGGCGCACACCACGAAGAACGGGTGGCAGGAGATCACGAACCGGCGGTTGATCATGCCTGCGAACATCTATGCCAACTCAAAGCACTTCATGTGCTCGAATGCCACCACACCGCGGCCGCGGAGGCACAGATGCCTTTGGGCAGGGTTGTCCCCCGACATGACCAACCTCGGACGGGGTTGAACTCGAAGGTTAAAGCGTGGGTGCGGCGCAACTCGGGAGGGAGTCGCGCCGCACCGGACTAGCCACCCGGCAGGCACTGCCGTGCCATAAACCCAGGTGCGGCCCTCTGGAGAGCAGCGCCGGTACCACCACGGTTCCAGGCGTTCCCCCTTGCCATTCATCCCCTTCTGCGCCATGAACCTCCCTTGTGCAGCCACTGCCCACTCCCGATTCGTTTTATTTCGACGCCGCCACGGGCTGGCTGTTGCTTGACAATCCCCGGGAAGCGTTCCTCGAGCTCGACCGGATCCAGGCCCCGTACCAGAACCATCCGGATGTCCTCGAACTCCGCTGGACGCTGCAAGCCACCCAGGCCGATTGGACCGCCTGCCTCAAGACCGGCCAGACCCTGGTCGATACCGCGCCCGACCGTGTGTCGGGTTGGATCCACCGGGCTTTCGCCCTCCGCCGGATTCCGGGAGGCAGCCTGGTATCAGCCATGGGAGCCCTCCTGCCCGCGGCCGACCGCTTTCCCGGCGAAACGATTATCCCTTACAACCTCGCCTGTTACGCCTGTCAATTGGGCGATCTGGCGGCCGCCCGCGCCTGGCTGAAACGCGCGTGGCATGCCTCTGCCCGGGCTGGCGAGCAATCGCGCTGGATCGCAGCCGCCCTCCGTGACCCTGACCTCGAAGCCCTGTGGCCGGAAATACCTCGGACCGATTCGTCCGGCGACACGAACCCCGGTTGATTGCAGGCCACGTCCATGGCTGCGCGGCCGGAGTACGCCGGGAACCCGAAACAAGCGACCGGAAACCCTCTATTCCGGTCGGCTCAGGCTGAAGCTGCCCGCCTTGCGGCGATGAAGTCGCACCAGGCGTCGACCCCGGCGCCGGTCTTGGCCGAGAGCTCGAAGATTTCCGCACGCGGGCTGGCCCGACGGATGTTCGCCCGCAACACGTCCATCTGAATCCCCACGGCATCCGCCAGATCCATCTTGCTCACAATGACCACATCCGCGGTACTGAAGATCGGCGGGTATTTCAACGGTTTGTCCTCACCCTCGGTCACTGACAACACCACCACGCGGAGTTCTTCGCCCAAATCGAATGCCGCCGGACAGACCAGATTGCCCACATTCTCAATGATCAACACGTCCAGCGACCGCGGATCCAAAGCCGTCAAGGCCCGCGCCACCATCCCGGCCTCCAGATGACACAACGTCCCTGTCGTGATCTGCACCGCCCGGGCCCCGGCCTCCCTCAAACGCCGGGCATCGTTGTCCGTCTCAAGGTCGCCCACGATCACGCCCGTCCGAAGCCGCGAGCCCAACCCCGCCACAGTACGCTGAAGCAATGTGGTTTTCCCCGAGCCCGGCGACGATACGACGTTCATCACCAACAGCCCCAAGCCCTTGAAGTAACCCCGGTTGCGCTCCGCCACCCGGTCGTTCGCCGCCAACACCGGCTGGTTCACCATCACGAGCCGATGTCCCGAATCGTGCGCGTGATCGTGACCGCCACTTGCCCCGTGCTCATGAGCGTGCCCACGAACATGATCATGGTGGTGATCATGTTCGTGGCCCGCCTCGTGACTGTGCTCATGCTCATGCTCATGCTCATGCTCGTGCCCGTGCTCGTGCCCGTGATCATGGACGTGCCCATGCGCATGCTGGTGGACATGTGAATGCCGATGTGTTATCCGCCCATCCGCCGCGGCATTGTCCAACAACGGCGAGTCGATCTCCTCCGCTGGCACTCCGTCAATCCGGGTTGGTCCCGGCCTTCCACATCCACAGTCTTGGCACATTAGGATATCTCCACTGACACCAACTCCATCTCGCGGCCCCGCCGTAGTTCGCCGCTCACCTCGCCGCAGGCCGGACATTCGCACAGGAACTCCGGCGACTCAAACTCAGTCCGACACGACGCGCACCACATGACCGCCGGCACGGTCTCGATTTCCAGTTTCGCGTCGGCCGCCAGCGTGCCCGGCCGCAAGGCTTCGAAGGCGAACTCGAGCGCGTCGGTCACGACGCCGGAGAGCCGGCCCACCCTGAGCCGAAGGGCATGAATCCGCGTGGCGCCGGCTGCCCGTGCCTGCCGGGCGGCCGTATCCAGCGTTGCCTGCATGATGCCATACTCGTGCACCGTTAGCCCGGGTATTTCATGGATTCATGGGCCTGGGGATCCGCTGTTGCCGGGCATGCAGCCGCCGGGCTAAACGTCGCAGATCTGGACGCCCTGGCGCAGGGAAGCGAGCGCATCGGATCGCTTGGGCACGAACTCCTGGGCCACGAAACCCTGGAAACCGGTCTCGACAATGGCGCGCATAATTGCCGGGTAATACAGCTCCTGGGTTTCGTCGATTTCGTTGCGTCCCGGCACCCCGCCGGTGTGATAGTGGGCGATCCACTTGTGATGCCGCCGGATGGTGGCGATGATGTCCCCTTCCATGATCTGCATGTGATAGATGTCGTAGAGCAGCTTGAACCGCTCCGATCCCACCTTCTCGCATAGCTTCACCCCCCATTCGGTCAGGTCGCACATGTAATCGGCATGGTTCACCCGGCTGTTCAGCAACTCCATCACCGCGGTCACGCCGTGTTTCTCGCAGATCGGCACAATCCGCTTCAGACCCTTCGCGCACTGCTCGAGCCCCTCCTCATTCGACATCCCCGCCCGGTTCCCGGAGAAACAGATGATGTTCTCAAAGCCGGCCGCGGCCACCAGCGGCGCGGTCTTCTCATAGAAGGCCACAATGCGGTCATGGTTCGATTCCCGGTTCAGGCCCTCGGTGATTCCCCCGGGCACTCCGCTGACCATGGCGCACACCAGGCCATGTTTCTTCACCACCGGGAAATCCTGCACCTCGAGCAACTCTACGGATTTCAGCCCCATGTCCCTGGCGGCGACGCAGAACTCCTCGAGCGGGATTTTCCCGTAGCACCATTTGCACACCGAATGATTGATCCGGCCTTTCAGAGGAGCGTTCGCCCCCGCCGCCGCCGCGCCCGCGCTGGCGCCCAATGCGCCCACCGCCGCGGTGGCCCCCGCCAGTTGTCCCAATGCCGAACGTCGTGTCATATGCGTTTTCATAGAATCGTTGGAATGTCTGCCGGCAAGCTAATGGATCGTGCCGTCCGCGGCAAACCCGGAGTGAACTGCTCCAGCCCGGTTCATCGCCCTGCCAGCGCCCATTTCACCGCGTTGATCAACAGCCGGCGAAAATCCGCATTCCCGAAATCCGATTCGTGCCCGAGCGAGGTGTAAAAGACGCGGGCCTGGCGCCCTCCATGAAGCCGTGTCCAAGCCACCGGTTGCAGCGGTTGATCAGGTATCATCCCGAGCAAGAGTGTCTGGGCGTCCGGCGCCAGCGGCGCCGTCCGGTAAAGCGAGGCCACGCTGGTCCAACCCCCGGCGGCCAATCCTTCCCGAATCGGGTGCTGAATGGCGTCCGGCGGGGGGAGCACGTGGGTGATCGGCCCGGCCCCGTGGTGTCCGTTGTAGTTGCCCCCCAGCACCTCCCGATCGAACTCCGTCCATTCCGAGCGCTCCGGGTGCTTCGCCAGCTCATCCTGGTCGGCGCCACGAACGGTGAACGCGTGCGATGCCGTTCGAATGCCGATCAACGGTTTCCCGGCCTCGAGGTGTCGCCGCACCGCCGCGAGCTGTTCCCGCGGCGGAGACCGCCGGCGCACGCTCACCACGAGAAGATCCGCGTCGTTCAGGGCTTCAATCAGACCCGGGAAACTGTGCTTGTCGGCCGGGTCCTGATGAATGATCCGCACCGCGTACCCGCGCGGCTTCAACTCCTGCTCCGCGAACGCCGGCAACGTTTCCCAGGTCTGGTATTCGTCCTCGCCGATCATCATCACCACGCGTTTCCCGACGCCGGGCGCAGCCTCTTCCTGGCCTGCGATCGTCCCCGTCAGGACCATGAGCAGGGCCAGGCGCGCGGCGAGTTTCGACAGCCGGTTGATCATGCCGTCAGTGTGGTGAGCGAAGCACTCGATGACAAGTCTCCAGGACGGGGCATGGCCGGCCTGGCGGGAGGAGCTGCGCGAGTCCGCCGCTCCGCTGATTCACTCCGTGACCGGAATCTGGAGCAATTCGGCGGGAGACCACGCGCTGGCGCGGCTGGCGGTTTTCTCGCGGATGGCCTGGATCTGGGCGGGGGTGACCGCGGAGGCGCTGTTGCCCCAGGATTGGTTCTGCCGAATGTAGGTCAGCACCGACGCGATCTGTTCATCGGTGAGGAGATCGCGCCAGGGTGGCATGGCGCCGTTATATGGCTGACCATTCACCAGCATCGGGCCCTGAACGCCGTTGAGCACCAGGCGCGCAAGCCGGCCCGGCCCATCCGCCAACACCCAGTCCGAGGCCGTCAACGGCGGGAACTGGTTGGCCAAACCCTGGCCGGTCGGTTGGTGACATACACTGCAATAAACGCCGTAGACCTGGCGGCCGTTGGCAAACAGCACGTCCCCTTCCGATTTGGGCACCATCGCCTGGAGTTCGGCCAGGGAAGAATGCGGCCGGTAGACGTTCGCCTGAAAACCACCGCCTTGTTCATCCAGGTAGAGCATGCCCCAAAAACCAAGCAAACCGAGCAGCACAAACAACCAGACGGGCGCCGGAGCGGAACCCGCGGTTGGCTCGAGCTCGGCCACCGTTGGCGCTTTGGTTTTGGGCGCGCTCATAAGGCCGTGGCGTTGGTGTCGACCGCGGAGGTCGTGTTCGTGATGGCTGCGGGTGCGGCGACAGCCGGCGCGGTCACCGGCCGCTCGAGCAACGGCGTGTGCGCCTTCAAACTCAATAGATACGCCACCAGCGCCCGGGCATCGTCCGTGGGCACGAGCTGAAACCCGATCTCGCCAGCCGGCGCGCCGGCCGATTCCGACTCCCCGGCTTGCGTCCAATTCGTGCGGCTTCCGGCAAACAAGGCGGGATCGGACACGGGTGCTTTTTTGGGGGTGTCAGCCAGGGGACCGGTCAAGGCCGGCGGCTGTTCGAACAGGAACCGATAGGGCGGCATGACCGACTTGGGAACGACCGAGGTCGGATCGTAGAGATGCCGGTAATGCCAGTCCGCATCCGGCAGGCGCAGGCCGACGTTGGCGAGATCCGGGCCAATTCGCTGCGAGCCAAGCATCACCGGCTGGTCGTAAAGGAAGTCCGCCGCCACACTCCGCGCCAGCCCCCAGCCCCGGGCGATATCCGCGCCCACCGGAATGATGTGCGTCTCGACTTTGCCTCCCGCGGCGGTCAACTGGTCCGCGGCAGTCGCGGCTCGCGACCGGCTATCCACCTGTTCGAGCACCGGCACCGGCGCGCGCTCGACCAGCTTTGAGGCTTCGGGCGCGGTCAGATCGGGTCGCACGGCGAGCACGGCCTTGATCACCTCGGCCACATTGGTGCCGGGGCCCGCCAAGATGACGTCGAACACCGTGCCTTCCTGCTGAAGTTGCTGGGTGTGAC